>NZ_JAMBLP010000007.1:0-160782 GCF_023336985.1 Marseilla massiliensis
TTATGTACTAATCAAATTTTTCCGAGTATGAAGAAGATAGCTTTTATTTTAATATTAGTCTTGTCATGTATTGCTACAAAAGCCCAAACCATAGACGAGCGTATAGGTGCGGCGATTAATTCGTCGGACAATTTCGGTCTATACGACATATATTACAATGCTCCGAAAGATTCGATAGATCCTTTTCTGGAATTGTTTTCACGGTGTTTGATTGGCAACCGCTTCAATCGCCCTGACATTTCCATTCCGGCCTTTGATGAACTTCTGAAAAAACAATCTGATCGTCTTGACCTGAACTTGCTTCTTCAATGTTCCGTTATGTTCTCAATGGATTTAAGCCGTGTAGGTAAGAATGAAGAAGCATACAACCTGATGTCCGCTGTATTGTCTTCTGCTTGCCAAATGGTAGATTCTGTGAGTCTTTCTCCGTATGCAGATATGATGGATCGATACAAAGCTCTTACAAAGTATTCGCCATATAGTATTTCCATTTCCGGTGAAAAAGGTATTACTCCGTTTGATACTATTCGTGTGGGAAAGCCTGACAGCAAACAATATCTGATGCAAATTACCGAAGCCGCAATAAACGGCCATCCTGCGAATATAACATTTGATACCGGAGCCGGAGTTAATGTTATAACCGATTCGTTGGCAAATGCCTATGGCTTGGAATTGCTTGATGCCAATGTTGCGGCAACTGGAGTTGCATCGTCTGCCGGACGGTATGCTGTTGCCAAAGAATTAAAGTTGGGGAACATTACAGTCAAAGATGTGCCGTTTTATGTTATCGACATACGCAGCCACCATGAAGAAGCAGACAAGTACACAAATGTTTTTGAATTGGTTGTAGGCAGCGAACTGATGCTTCAACTAAAAGATGTTACACTCGACTTCTCGGCAAAAGAAATACAGGTTCCTCTTATCACATCCGACCCCTCCAACGTGAGACCTAATATGAGCTTTTCGTCGGACATGAACCTTCTTACTGCTGCCGAAACCAACCAACAGCTCATGCTAATAAAACTTGACAGCGGCGATTCTTCATACGGACGGCTTAATAAGGCGTTTTTTGAAGCTAACAAGGATTATCTCACATCACAATGTCAGAGCGACACAGTAAATCAGGCTGGTGTCGGGGCGTGTGGTCGGTACTTTGCTATAAATTGCAGGATGCGACACTGACTATTGGTGGTAATACGGTTAAATTGCCGTCGATTCAAGTGCAGACCGAACAACAAGAAAATCATTATATGGATGACAACAACCTCGGCCTGATGGGTATGATGCTATTCCGTAAAGTACGCTTTAATCTTGTTGATATGGTTTTCTCGACCGAATTGTAAATAAGTCCATATTTTTTGTTTGATTGCCAGTTTCCTAATTTGAGCGGATTTGCTACATCCACCAATGGGAAACTGATGGAAATACATAAATCCTCACTTTATATTATTGGTAATGAAAAAGCTGGCTATTGTTTTTCTTCTTTCTGTTTTCATGCTTCCGGCGCGAGGCAGCGATTCCGTTTCAGGCTTTCCGCGTGTTATTTTGCCGGGCGACTTTGCCGACCCGACGATTGTTCGCGATGGAGCGGATTATTACATGACCCATTCGGCGTTCAGTTATGCCCCGGGATTCCTCGTCTGGCATTCGCGCGACCTGCTGTCTTGGGAGCCTGTCTGCCGTGTGCCCGGCTCGGGCTATGCCCCCGACCTCATAAAGTACGATGGCAAGTTCTATATCTATTACCCTGCCCATGGCACCAACTATGTGACTTGGGCCACAGACATAAAGGGCCCTTGGAGCAAGCCCATCGACCTGAAGGTGGGCGGCATCGACCCCGGTCATGTAGTCGACAGCCTCGGCAACCGTTACCTCCACCTCTCCGGCGGCACCATGGTCGAACTGTCTCGCGACGGCCTTTCTGCCGCAGGCAAGCGCCACAAGGTTTACGAGGGATGGCAGTATCCCGAAGACTGGGAAGTGGAATGCTTCTGCCTCGAGTCGCCCAAGCTCACATTCCACAACGGATATTTCTATATGACAAGTGCCGAAGGCGGCACCGCAGGGCCCGCCACGAGCCACATGGCCGTGTCGGCGCGCTCACGTTCGGCTGTAGGCCCATGGGAAAACTCGCCTTACAATCCCGTTGTGCATACCTACAGCGCCTCCGACCCGTGGTGGTCAAAGGGGCATGCCACCATCATCGACGACGTTAACGGCAATTGGTGGATAGTGTACCATGCTTACCAGAAAGGACTTCACACCCTCGGGCGCAGCACACTCATCGAGCCGATAGAGTGGACTGCTGACGGATGGTTTCGCACCAAGCCTTCAGCCAAGCCCATATCCCGGAATCCGCCCGTTGTGTTCTCCACGCCGTCCGACACGTTCGACGGCAACACCCTCGGCCTGTTGTGGTCGGGATGGCGGCGTCTGGGCAGTTCAGATGCCGTTGTTTCCGGCGGAAAGTTGTCGCTGCAGTCCAAGGGCAGCGGCATTGCCGACGGCCGTGTGCTCGTGACCACTCCCACCGATGCCCGCTATGATGTGCGTGTCGATGCCTTGGCCGATGGCTGAAGCGGTGCCGGCCTGACTCTGTTTTACAACGAGAAGGCTTTCATAGGCATAGTGGCAACGGCCGACAGCATAGCCTACTGGACATCGTCAGAAGTGCGCCATGCCGTGCCCAACGGCTTTGGGCGTGCCATGACGCTGCGCATTGTAAACGACAGCAACCGGTGCTCGCTGCAGGCCAGCCCCGATGGCAAGTCGTGGCGCGTGCTCGCCGACGGCATCGATGTGTCGGCCATGAACCACAACGAGCTTCGCGGCTTCCTTGCCCTGCGCGTAGGGCTTGTGGCTACGGGGCAGGGTGCGGCGCGCTTCGATAATTTCAGTTATGCCAAGCTGGGGCGCTGACACCGGCGCCATGGCCTTGCCGGTGTTAGTATGGCGTATTTTTGCTTGACTGTGCCCGTGGCTTTGCCGGATGCCTGTGGCCCTGGCGGCCTCTCAAGGTACTTCAGATGCTTTCTTATAGGTGAACCCGAGGCGGTTCAGCAGGTCTACAACCCCTTGGGGCGTGTACTCCACACCGAACGTGGACTTTATTCTTGCCGCCATGCTCCTGGCATCCGTGTAGATGTGCCCATGCAGTTCTTGCGCAAGGCTGCCAACTGGATGCTGTCAATAAGCCCCCAATAGCCTTTGTGGCGGTTCTCCAAAAGTTCATCGACACCGCCGTGAAAATAGACGGAACGGTAACGGTATGCTGTGGAAACGTCTTTTCCAAGACATTAGGCTACGTAAGAGGGGAATTGCCCATGCCCAACATCAGGATGCAAGCCACACGGGCATAGTCGGAACTACCGGCCAAATTCCGTTTAAGTTTACGCAAAACCTCCATTTATGATGTTGACAATTGGATTCACATAAGTAGGTGTTCAATATTAATTGCCATCAAATTGTGCACTCTGTCGGACCGCATACCAAAGTCCGAAAGGGCACACAAGATGGTGGCAAAGATATAGAGTACACCTGCAAGGGCAATTGTATCGGTTAATTTTGGACAGCTACTTACTGCAAAGATGGTACTTATGGGCGAATTATTCGCATTTCATTCGCATATTATTTGCTTTTGACAATAATTTTCTTGGCTGTTTATTGTAGGCGTTATATCTTTGTTGCTGTAAAAACTCGCCGGCGTGATTTCAAGTCCGCCCATGTTGGGCAGGCGTTGAATTCCTTCAGGGCGCTGCACATAAAGCACTGTAGATTCCTCTGTTGGTAAAGCCATGGTTTATTAAGAGGTCGCCATGCCCCTTGCGCACAACATGGCAGCATAGCCTGATAGCTCGAGTAGGGCATAACATTGCATTACTTAAAAAAGAAAAGTAATAGCATGAAGAAAATCATTATGCTTGCTGCTTTCGTAGCAATGACTACTGCAGCAATGGCTTGGGGAACTCAGGTGCCTGGAAATGGACAAACCTTGGAGCAGACATACTATGGAACAAAGGCCAGCAATATCCCCGAGAATCCATGCAAGGGTGCTACAACACGTGTTTGTGGCAAGGTCGTAGTAACCAACAACAACGGGATGATATCCCAGATCACCTATAGGCCCAACGGTTGGGTTATCTATTACGATGAGAAGCCTAAGAGTGAGTGGGTAAAAGAGCACGTCAACGAGGGTAACGCTGGCGTAGCAGCGGGTTCGTTGAAACCTTTTGTGTGGGAGGATTCTGACACAGACAACAACAGTGACATTTTTGATGGTAATGGTGGCGACAACTGATGTTGACAATGCCATGAATGTATGATAGGGTGGAGGCGGCCGGATATTGTCCGAGCAGCCTCCCCGCTTTAAATCATAAACATTTTGTTATGAAGAAACTTACATTAATCTTATTCGCTTTGCTTACGGCCGTCACGGAGTCACGCGCCGTTGGTGACTCTCTGCTGAGGGTTAACATGGCTATGGACCTGTAGATACGGCAGAAGCCGGGCAGCGAGAAGCTGTTGGCAGAATACCTGAACAGCCTGCCTGCAGTTCTCGACACGGTTTACGCCATAATATATGAGCCGGCTCAATGCCCGCGCTGCGAGGCGAGCATTCATGTTGATTACGCTGCGTTGAAGCGCGTGCGCCCCGATGCGCCGATGGTGCTCATCACCTCGTATCATGACTCCGCGAGTGCGGCGGCCTACAACCGCAAGAAAGGTTACATTGCCGATGGTTATATTTATGACACGGAGGGGGCGTATCGCAGCATCTTCAGTTTCAACTCAGGGAGCATGATAGGCACTTACATACTTAAGATGTGCCGTTCTACAGGGCAGCTGTTGTTTGGCGCAGAGTCTTTCTATATGGGCAGCAATGCATTCATGCGCGAGCTTACGGCGTGGAGCGGGCCTATGCCTGCTCATGACTTTGGGGTGGAAGGCGTAGGTGTTGACGAGGCAGCAAGCCAGCCGGTAAAGCCAGGATGCGCCCCGATAAGCGGCAGATATAAAGACCATACGTTGTCTACCGGCGGCGAGCCTCTGTCGGAAGTATATGATGTGCCAAAGTATGACGGCAACTATTTTTATTACAACGACAAGCTGGCCAACGGCATAATGCTGTTTCGCGATGGCGGAGACAGCCTGCGTTTCGTCTCGAAGATAGAAGCAGACAGTACCGAGAAAGACCGCTTCATAGAACTCGACGAGCCGTTGAGGTCGATGCGGGACGACGTGTACTACATTCCCTGTGCAGCCTCCATGCTCGACGGTGGCAGCATGGGCGTTTCTTACTCACTGCCCCACCTCATGTTGGACACCATCGCCAAGAACGGCGGCATAGCATATTTCAATAAAGCGGTGGTTCTTGTCCGCGATGTCAGTACGGGCGAGCCTCTGCCGATGTTCGTGCCCGACTTTGACATGGCTGACACCTTGTTCTTTTATAAGCACTTCACGTTTACCACTTTCAAAGGTGAGGCAGTGTTTGCCTGCCAGAAACTGACATGGCCGATGGATTATGAGCGTGAGGAATATGAGCACAAGCCGTATCTAAACCCGTTCTGCGACGCCTTCTACAGTTCTGGCAATCCGTGGATAGCCACGTTCAGCCTCAATACAGGCAAGCTGACGGGGCATTTCGGCGAGCTTGAACCGTGTGCCAAGGCCGGCCGTACCGGCTATGAGTTTGTCAGTCCGATAATGTACGGCAACGGGAAAGAGCTGCTCTATTCAGACGGATATTCCGGCACGGTGCATATCACTGACAATCTGCACGGCGGAACAGACAAGGCATATTCGGCCTTTGCGGTTGATACGGCGGCGTTCCCCCGGCCTGACACCGCAATGTTTTACACCGAAGGGTATGCCAATGCTTATAGCCGTTATTACTACCGGCGCATCATTTCGGCCCGGATGGACGATGAGAGGGTGTATTGCATAGTAAAGTATATGCCAAACGGCCTTTACGTCCCGTCAGTTGAGAGCAATGATTTTACCTTCGTTGCCATCGACCGCCGCAGCGGCCGGGCCACCGAAAGCCTGTTGCCGCACATCGGCGGATGTCACACCTTGGGCTTCGAGTTGCACTCGTCGGCTGGCCGTACGGTTCCCTTCGGCCTCTATCATCGTGATGACGGCGGCTATGTGGTTCGCGAATGGACGGGTGAAGAGTAGCGATTGGGGTTGATGGCGTTTGGCCTGTCTGCCATGTCGGGTTTCCGGCTACCGCCGGTACAGCATCATGTCCGGCCAGTCGGCGTTTTTCTGCGGATGCAAGGGCGACGAAGCCAACGGGAAGCCCTACCTGCTCATGGACGCCGTCTCTGGCTGCACCGGCTGTATCCGTGAGGAGAACTCGCTGCGCGGACTGGCCTTGATGCTCTTTGATGAAGGCGACTACGAGCGTGCTTACAGGTATCTCAATGCGTCGATAGGCAATGCCAACAGCTATGGCGCGTGGCTGCGCAACATCCGGGCCTCCACGCTGCAACCCATTATCTTGCCGTGTACAATGTGATGAGGAGGATCTGCGCAGTCGCGCTCAGGCCATGACGGGCTGCATATAGGTCATTGCCTCTATGCTTGTGGTGGTGCGGGTGTTTTCCCGAGATGTACCGTCAGGCCGCCGTGGATGTGTTTGTGGAGCTTTTCCCGCCATTGCTCTTTGTCCCTAAAGGCCTACCGGGAGTTGCTGCCGAAAGAAGGCCATGCCAAGCATTGTGCAGCTGCCTTGGCACGGCTCTTTTTTCAGCCCTGAGGCGTGGGCGTTGTCGGCGTAGGGCCGTTGCTGTTGGAATCAGGCAGCATGCCTGTTTGGCTTCTGCCAGCATGCACTGCGGCAGCCTGAGGGCGCGCACCACCATTAACAATTTTATGTTAAAGGCCACTGCAGGGGTGGCTTTTGCCAATGACAAGACATACAATTGGTTGCAAGGCATGGCGTTTTGCCATGTGGAAAGGGCCGTTTTGGCCGCCGAAACGGCCCGTGCCGCAGTGAGATACGTGCCGTTTTGGGGCGTGGAATGGCATAGGCCGTAAACCAAGGCGTGGTATGCTGTTTCTTGGTTGCATATTTCCATGTATGTGCTGATAGCCTATAGACATTGCAGCCCCGTGGAGGGTGGCATGCCGGAATCACAGTTCGCAATCAACAAAGACAAGCAAACGCCAGGAGACGGGCCCCAGGCACGTTGCCGTCAGCCCGTTTCCTGGCGTTTGTTTTTGCCAATGCCGTAGTGTCAGTTCAACCCTGTCAGGTTGCAATAGCCAAGCGTGAAAGCCGGTGAAAGCTGCAAAGCCGCATCCACTGCCATCCTACGGGCGGTGCTGGTTCAATAGCCCGGGTTCTGCTTCAGCGCTGCATTCACTTCCAGTTCGATTTGCGGCAAGGGCATCAGCAGTTCGTGCTCTTCGCAGCCGGCGGTCTCTTGCGCCAGCCCAATGCGTTTCAGCATGCTCCAGTAGCCCCACGACAGGCCATTGGCCCGCCAGGCCTCGGCCAGAGTGTGCGCATCGGCGTTGCTGCCAAGCATGGCTTCCTGCAGCAGCAAGTTGGTTTTTTCAGGCGTATAGTTGGGTATCCTGTCGCCCAATGCCTGGTAAATTTCGGGCGAGTCTTGCTCTGAAACCACTATGCTGAAGTCGGGTTGGCAGCCTGACAGCAATTGGGCTGCCTCTTCCCTGTTGCCCCGGCATAGTGCTATTTCGCCGAGCATGGCCTTTACCGTTTCTTTAGTCACACCGTGTTCCCTGTCGGTCAGCATGTCTATGTTTCTCAGCGTGTTGTCCAGTTCGGCGTATAAATCCTGTGGCGACAGTATTTGCATTTGCGTTGCGTCGAAGGTGTTGTCCTTGTCGTAGGTGGTTATGTAAGGCACGTTCCCCCACAGTTGTGCAATGTTGAGATATACAATGCACCTAATTGCCCTTGCTTCGTCGGCGTAAGCCCTTAGTGTCTGTTCGTCGAGGCCTGTGTTGTCGCTTTTTTCAATGGCTGCGGCCAAGAAGTTTGCCTTGTTGATTACCGTGAACGCGGCAGTCCACGTGTCGTAGACAATGTTGCTGTTTGGCGTGATCGGATTGGCCCTGTTGCCTTGGAAGTCCTTGCCTGTGAGCCTGATTTTTTCCAGCAACAGCTGTTTATATTCATATCCGCCCAGGTCGCGGTAGAGCAAATTGACTATGTTGTCCAACTCCCCCTGTGACATGTTCTCGTTGCCGGGCGAGACCGAAGGCAACGGGTCGATGAGGTTGTCTTCGTATTCTGCCTTCAGCTCATTGATTTTGCTTTCGCTCCCGTCGTATCGGGTGAGCATGAAAACCACGTCGCCATCGGTCAGCGACAAGCTGTTGCCCACTATTCCGGCCACACCTACGAACACCTCGCCCCTTGCGGGCTTTATCGTGACAAGGTTGTCGGCTATGGTGTATTGCAGTGTGGTGGTTTCAGCGGCCCATCCACCGTATGCATAGGTATTGACGGTGGCGGTGCCTGTTCCGTCGGCCTTGAACGTAAGGCTCCATATCACATTGTCGTCAGTGTAGTACCAGTGTCCGGTCATTTCGTTTGTCACGCCCCCTTCTGGCGAACCGTCATCATTGTCAGAGCAAGCGGTCAGCCATGCCATGCAGACCAAAAGCATCAGTGCCGCCATCAGTCGTGAAGTAATCGTTTTGTTCATTTTGAATATGATTTGGTTGTTAGTCGATTGTTGTTTTCAATGCCCGTGTTGTGTCTCATCCTGCTTCTCGGCGACGGAAGCGAACACAGCTTCATGCCTGCCACGCATCGTGAGTGCAGCTTGTCTTATGCAAAGATAATGCAAGCGAGCGGCAAGTGAGCTTGCTCACAGTTGCCCGAGTGTAGCTTATCTTATGCAAAGATAATGCAAGCGAGCGGCAAGTGAGCTTGCTCACAGTTGCCCGAGTGTAGCTTATCTTATGCAAAGTTACAAAGTTTTTCCTGCTTTGGTTGGCAAGAGGGCAATTTTTGTTTTTCCGTATAAATAATACGGCGCGGGTGGGAGGCAGGCGATTGATGTTGTATAAAGAAAGCCGAAACAAACAGCCTGCGGTTTGATGGCCCTTTGGGGTAAAAATGCAGGCGGGCCCGACGCCCCGGCAAGGCGGCCCCGGCCTGCCGCCCACATCCGCGTCAGACCCAGCCTGCATGGTGTCCAAGCCCCCTGCATATTGATTTGGGTGGGGGCTGGTCGACATTATGCCCGGCTTTGCTTGCTGTTGTCAACGCAGTGGCAGCGCCAACGCCGGCATCCAGAATATCCATGAGCAGTCAGTCGGCAAGTGGTATTGTGCCATTGTCACCCATGTGATTTTCAAACTGCCATTGCGGGCAGCAGCTCCATCCGTGCATGCTGTATGGAGTTAAGTAGGTGTTCAAAATTAATTGCCATCAAATTGTGCGCTATTTCTGAGATGCATGCCAAAGTCCGAAGAGAGAGCGTAGCGGGCTACGCGACCGATGAGACTTTAGTATGCGGCCCGAAAGAGCACACAAGATGGTGGCAAAGATATAGAGGACACCTGCAAGGTCTATTGTATCGGTTAATTTTGAACAGCTACTTATCTTTTCAAGACTTTCACGCCGTTTACAATGTACAGTCCTTTCGGAAGGTTGTCTGCCGAATTGCCTGAAGACACTTTGCGCCCATCAATGGCATAAACACCCTTGTCATTTGCCGGCATTGCCGCAGATGTGCCTTTGATGCCAGCAGTTTGGTCGATGTCTATAACCATGGTTGTCACCGAGTTCTTTCTGATTCGGAACTGCCCGCCGAGCCTCCGGGGGGCGTAACTTGTGTTTTTGTTCAGTGTGAGAGTGCCCTTTTGCGTGCTTAGCTCGTAGGTCTCATAGCACTTTACCGAATGGGCGTCGCTGATGCCGACAACGTTTGGCACTATGCGCCTGACGCTGCCCATGTTTACGAACACCAGCACTATGCGGTTGCCGTCGGGTGACAGGTAAGCCGACCCCATGAGGCCATTGAGGTCGGTGTCGTCGATGGCCATGTCAATGCGCTTGAAGCCGGGGCGGATGAAGCGGCTGTAGTTGCCGAGAACCCAAAGGTTCATGTCGGCAGTTATGCGACCGCCCTCTGCCAGGTCGCCATAGCTCTCGTTGCCGTTGTCGCCTTTTGCATTGAGGCGCAGCAGGTAAAAGCGGTTTTTCTGGCTCCATCTCTCCTGGGCCATCGCCGTCCAATAGCTCCACGACGCCATGTTCCCGTATACAAGGTCGCAATGTATGAGCTTCGCCATATACAAGGCTATGTCCATGTGCCCCGCGGCATCGTAGCTTGCGGGGAAGCCGGCATCAGCCGACGGCGCCTTGTCAAGCATCGACCACTCTGTCTGGTATACATCAAGTCCATACTTGGCGGCTTTTTCGGCAACAGATGTGCGTATGTTCTTCAGGTCGGCATTGTTTCCAAAAGTCCAGTAGCTGTGGCCTGCAATGGCCTTGCCGAGATGGGGCAGGTTGCCGATGTAGGTGTTTGTGTTGGCAGGGTTGAAGAACGCTTCCACCTGGTTGTTTGCACGTTGCTCCGTGCCCTCCTTGATGAGCGCGTTCCATTGGCAGGCCTCAGGTATGAGTATTTTCTGCTGAAGGCCATAACCTTCCAGGGCGGCATCTATATGGCGCACCAGCCTGGCAATGCACTCATTTGTCCACGGCGACCCTTCCTGGCCGTCGGTCCAGTTGTATTGAGGCTCGTTGACGGGTGAAATGAAAGAGATGTTGTAGCCCTCGTCGACGAAGTGCCTTGTGGTTGTGGCGAGGAATTTGGCAAAGTCAGCGTAGCATTCGTCTTTCAGGTTGCTCCCTCTTACGCCTGCGCCGGCATGCGCAAGCCCGTTTTTCGTGAAGTAAACGGGGGCAGAGTTGGAGAACAGGACGAAGTGGTCGACGCCATACTTGCGTGCCTGAGCCATGAAATACTGCTGTCCTTCGGCCTTCGTCCAGTCGTATGTGCCGTCGGCATTGAGGAAACAGTGGCCGCGGCGGGTCTTGTCGGGTATGTCGCTTCCGTCGCCTTGCTCTTCAGAACCTGCGCCAAGGTTTACGCGCCAGGCCGAGAGGCCAATGCCTTCAGGGTTGCCGCCGGCATCCATCTGCTGGGAGAAGAGCCACCGTGCGGCATTTTCCTTCTGTCTGTCAGAGAAATGCTTGCCCACGAAATCAGCCGTCCAGCAGTCGCTCGCGCCGAAATCCCGTATGGTCTGGTACGTGGTCTGGGGGTTGACGGTAACGTTGGTCTGTGCCACGGCAGCCGGCGGCAAGGCCATGAGCATGAGGGTAAAGATGAATTTCATATCATGTCAATCCAAGTGCCATGGTGAATGGAATGGCAACGAGTTGCCAACCAATTCACCATGACATCATTATCAGTATGTTTTATTATTTCCAACCCGGGTTTTGGGTGATGGTTCCGTTGGACATGGTTATCTCATAGAGAGGTATGGGGAATAGCAAGTCTCTGCTCTTGTCGAAGCTGATGCCCTTGTCGCTCGCCTCCTTCTGGTTGTCCCATTCGTAAGAGTCGCGTGTGGCAGGGTCGGTATTCCATTTTACGAAACTTCCGTTCGGCCCCATAATCTTGGCGATGAGCGGTTCGCCATCCTCTTTCCACCGGCGCAAGTCGTCGAGGCGATGGCCCTCGAGGGCAAGCTCCAGACGGCGTTCCTTGCGGATGTCTTGTCGCAGGTCGTTGCCCGAGGTGGTCACACCGGGCAGTTTTACGCGGTTGCGAACCTCGTTCAGATACTTGCGGGCGGTGGCGTCGTCGCCGGTCTCGTTGCAGGCCTCGGCGTAAAGCAACAGTACGTCGGCATAGCGGAGGATGCGCTGCCCGAGCGGTATGCGGCCTTTCTCGAATTTCTCGGGCCGCTTGGCGTAAGGTATGAATATCTTTCGGCTTATGCGGGCCGACTTGTGCGACTTGGGAGGTATGCAGTAGGTGCCGTCTCCGTTCTTGTTTCCCTGTGCTTCCACGAGCTCAGCGAAGTTGTCTTCGCCCGCAATCTCGGTGGCACCGTTCTTGATGATGGTCCATTTCAGGCGTATGTCGTCGCCGGCCTCCTTGAAGGCAGCTTCAAGATTTGCCGTGGGAAGCCCCCATGCCCAGCCGTCTTGGTCGCTGACATCGCGAGGGCCGCTTATTATTGAGCGGAAACTGCCAAGCGCATAGGTCTCGTCGTAGATGGCTTGAACCTCGAAAATGGACTCTTTGTTATTGTTGTGGTCAACGTCCCAGATGTCGCCGAAGTTCTCCATGAGCTGATACTCGCCGGAGTCGATGACCTGCTTCAGGCATGTTTTAGCCTCTGCATACTTGCCCTGGTACATGTAAGCTTTGCCAAGCATGCCGAGAGCGGCGCCTTTGGTGGCATGGCCCGTCTCGCTTGCAGCCTGTTTGCTGCGATTGGGCAGCACCGCGGCAGCGTCCTTGAAGTCTTGCTCCACGAGCGCCCATACATCTTCCTCGCTGGCCCGTGTGATGCCGCTGATCTCTTCAGGCATTACGAAGCCTTTGACAATGGGCACCCCGCCGAAGTTCTTTACGAGTTCGAAATAGAAGTAACCGCGAAGGAACTTGGCCTCGGCTATGAGCAAGTTCTTCTTGTTCTCGTCGGCTATGTTGGCTTGAGGTATGCGCTCTATGGCGATGTTGCATTTCAAGATACCCTTGTATCGGTATTGCCAGAAATTGGCAATGGTGCCGTTTTCCTGGCCGGTGCCCTGATAGTGGGCCAGCGAGATATATCCGCTTTGATCCTGGGTGGTGTTGCCCATCCAGTAGTCGTCGGTGCACATGTCGCACAGATTCCAGAAGTTGTCAATCTGCCACCAGTCGTCGAAGGTGATGGCTTGGTAGCAGCCGGTGAGGAATTTGTCGGCTTCAGCCTCGGTCTGGAAGTATGTGTCCAGGTTTTCCTGGCCTCTGACGTCCTCTGTCAGGAAGTCTTCGCATGAGGTAGTCGTGAGCAAAGAAGCTACGGCCAATGCAAGAATATATATCTTTTTCATCTTATTCAATTATATATGTTTAGAACTTTAGGTCGATTCCGAACAGGAATGTGCGTGGGTTGGGATATCCTGCGTTGTCAATGCCCTTCTCGATGACGCTGCTTGAGTATGCTGCGCGCTCAGGGTCCAAGCCGCTGTAGCCGGTTATGGTGAACAGGTTCTGTGCAGAGAGGAATAGTCTGAGGTTGACGTCTCCGAGCATTTTCTTCGGGAATGTGTAGCCCACCTGCAACATCTTGCAGCGGAAATAGGAACCGTCTTCCACATAGAAGCTCGACACACGGCTGTAGTTCCGGTTGAGGTCGCTATATGTCAGGCGTGGAATGTCTGTGCTTGTGCCTTCGCCGTTCCATGCCTTTTGAAGGGTTCCGGCATACACGTTCTCGCCATTCTGGCCGCTGTAGCGTGCCTTGGTGGTGTTGAAGATGTCGTTGCCGAATGTGCCGTAGAAGTTGGCGGAGACGTCCCAGTTCTTGTAGTTCAGTCCGAAGTTGAATCCGAGCATGAGGTCTGGATATGGATTGCCTATGTATTTCTTGTCGTCAGCGCTTAGCTTGCCGTCGTGGTTGAGGTCAAGGAAGCGGATGTCGCCGGGCTTTGCGTTTGGCTGTATGATTCTTCCGTGCTCGTCGGTGTGGGCGTATACCTCTGTCCAGTTCTGGAAGATGCCGTCGGCAACATACCCGTAGAAGCGGCTTATCTCGCCGCCATCCTCGTTGCGGATAATCTGGTCGCCGTTGAAGCCGCCTGTGTATATGGGGCCGTCGCCGGATAGTTTGACGGCTTTGTTCTTGACTGATGATAGGTTGACGCCTACGTTGTAGTCCAATTCGCTCACCTTGTCTTGCCAGTTGATGCTAAGTTCCCAGCCTGTAGCTTTCATCTCTCCGATGTTCATCGTTACTTCGCTGTTCCAGTTGGGATACCCCAAGGCATATATGTTTTGCTTGTTGTAGAGCATGTCGTGGCTCTTCTTGATGAAGTAGTCGGCTGTTATGGCCAAGCGGTTTCTGAGGAAAGCCATGTCGATGCCTATGTCGTAGTCCTCGACAGTCTCCCATTTCAGCTTGTTGTTTCCAACGCTGCTGACCGTGGTGCCTATGGCGCGGTTGCCGCCAAAGACGTAATCGGCGGTGCCCATGAGTGTCAGGGTGGAAGAGTTGCTGATGTTCTGGTTGCCGACGCGGCCCCAGCCGACGCGCAGCTTGAGGTTGTCGACGACGCTCTGGTCTTTCATGAACTCCTCGCCCGTGACGCGCCACGCAGCAGAAACAGAGGGGAAGGTGGCCCACTTGTTGCCTTTGGTGAACTTGGAAGAACCGTCTGCGCGCATCGTGGCGGTCAGGTAGTAGCGGCCGTCGTAGTTGTACATGATGCGGCCAAGATAAGACACGAGTGTGTTGAAAGATGTATTGCCATAGGCTTTCTGGGCCGTCGTACCTGCGCTGACCTCGCGCAATGTCTCTATGTCGCTTGGAACGCCTTCGCGCGAGGCACTTACGGTATAGTCGGCGAAGCGCTCAGAGGTGAAGCCTGCCATTACGTTGAGGTTGTGTTTCTTTGCAATGGTGGTGATATAGTTCAGGGTGTTGGTCCAGTTCCAGTCGACCCACTGCTCTGAAGAGCGGCTTATCTGGCTTGCTTCTGTTTTTTCGAGAGCGTCAATCTTGAACAGAGGAGTATAGTTGTCAGACAATTGGAAGCGGGCATTTGCACCAAATTGTGTGCGGAAGGTGAGCCCGCTGATTGGTGTAACCTGCAGGAAGGAGGTCATCAGCATGCCATACTGGCGGGAGTGGCCAACAGGACGGTTGACAGAAGCGACAGGGTTCCATGTCTGGTTGTTGTAGCTTCGCTGGTAGCGGTCATAGACGTTGTCTGTCCACTCGCTCTCCGGGCGGAACACGGGAGTAGTCGGGTCCATGGTCATACAGGAGTTTAGCTGGTTGGGAGTGTCGTCCCAAGACTCTGTGCGGGGAGCGAGGTCGATGCCGAACTTCACATATTTGCTGAAGGTATACTCTGTGTTCAAGCGTATGTTTATCTTGTCCCAGTAGCCAACCTTATACTGCGAGTTGTTGCGGAAGTATCCGGCGCTAAGGCTGTAGACGAGTTTGTCGTTGCCGCCGGAAACGCCTAACTGGTAGTTTTGGACGAGAGCGGTGCTGTTTACCACCTCTTTCCACCAGTCGGTTCCCTCTGCGTCGGTATAGCCTTCCTTGGGGCTGTTCCATACCGGGGCCTTGCCTTCGTTGGCATACCGTGCCTTGAACACCTGCTCGTACTCTCCTGCGCCGGCCATCTCGGGCTTGCTGAGGGTTTGGAAACCAACGCTCGAATTGAAGTTGAAGCGAGTCTTGCCCGCGCTGCCTTTCTTTGTGGTGATGAGGATGACGCCATTGCTGCCTCGTGTACCGTATATCGCAGCGGCAGAGGCATCTTTCAAGACCTCCATTGACTCGATGTCGTTGTTGTTTAGGAAGTTGATGCTTGTGCCAACAGGCATGCCGTCGACAACGTATAGCGGGTCGCTGCCGTTGACGGTCGTTACACCCCGGATGAGCACCTTGGGCTGGGAACCCGGTCCGCCGGCAGATACGATCTGCACGCCGTTTACCTTTCCCTGTAGTGCATCCATGGCATTGCCGGTTGTTACCTCGGTAATCTGCGCGCCCTTCACTGTGGATATGCTACTTGTGAGGTCGCTTTTCTTTACCGTGCCATAACCGATGACAACCACCTCGTTGAGGTCGCTGCCTTTGTCTTCGAGTGTTACGTTAATCGTTGTCTGCCCGTCGACAGCCACTTCTTTCGTTGCGAAGCCAATCATCGAGAAGACGAGAGTGGCATTCTTGGCTGCATTGATTGTGTAGTTGCCGTCGTAGTCGGTGATGGCGCCTGTTTGTCCGCCTTTCACCTTTACCGTTACTCCGATTAGACTTTCTTTGTCTGATGCCGATGTTACTTTGCCCGTGACCTTCACGTTCTGCGCACTTAGTGCCAGAGAGAAGACAGACACCATGATGAATAAAATATATCTCTTCATAAGATTCTTGTCTTTTTTGCTCCTGTTCCGCAAGCCTTGCGTTGTTCCGTTGCCTGTTGTCCGGTTGACCACAATGAATAATAATGTGTAGTCTGTTCGGTATGCTTGGCCCATTGCAGCCTGCGCAGTCAGTGTTGTTGTTTTATTTAACCAGAGTTATTCGTGAGCGAAGCAGGCTATAGTCGAACTCAAAGCGGTAGGTTCCGTCTGCAGGAACTGTTACTGCCTTCATGTTGTCGCCGCCGTTCAGCACATTCTTTTCGTTGCCGTTGCTGCCGTCGAAGCGCCAGAACGGTTCCGGCCACCAGCCCCAGCAATGTGTCTGTGAGATGGTGAAGCTCACTTCGGTTCCTTTCTTTAGTTCCATCTCGCGGTAAAGCAGGTATGGGTTGGCCTTGTCTTGGGCCAGTATGAATGCTCCGTTGTTCTGGTTTGTTGTCCAGCTCGGCGTGTTTGGCAGTCCGCTACCGGCAAGGCATATCTGTGCGGGCTGTTCGCCACTGCCGTCGCCGAAGTCAATGGTGGCAGTGCCGTCGAGGGTCATATCCTTCGTAGTCGGTGTGTATTCGCTCACACTGTATTCGCCCTTCATTGTGTTGAGGCTGATGGCATAGTACGTATTGGCCTTTGGCAATACGATGGCCTGCCCGTCGCCATAGCTTGAGGCGAGGTGTCCCGGGCTCTTTGGGTCTTCGCTGAAGCATATTGGCTCGAAGTCGGTGGTCTGAGGGATGAAGCGAATGCCTGTGTTGGCTTTCTTGTTGTAATAGCGAGCGGTGTACATGAACTTGCCGGTGTGTTCGATTGCCATGGGCACGCCATAGAGGTCGCTGGTCAGTTCCTTGGCTTCGGTAACGTCAGCAAGGTACATCTTGTCGAAGTCGGGCAGTTCGCTCACCTTGATTGTGCTCGTGGTGGTGGTCTTGTTGCCTGTCTTGTCGTAGACGGTCATGGTGAGTTGGAACTCATCCTCCTCGGCCGGGAACTCGTAGGCTTTCTCGAATGAGTCTTCCTTTGTTCCGTTCAGCAGTATAGAGTCTTTCTCGACGATGCGAGGGATGCTTACCACCACGCTCTGCAGAGCCTTGTTGTCGGCCATTGCTGCGTTTAGTTTCAACTTAGTCGCCTCCTGTACAAGGACTGTGATTTCGCCGGCCGGGGCTTGTGTGAATACCGGGTTGCTGCTGTCGCCGTCGGCTTTTACATTCAGTATCTCGGTGGTCTTGTTGCCCACCACGTCTTCTGCGGTAATCTCGAGAGCAAACGATTTGCCCTCTTCCCATGTGTCGGCGGCTTTGAAACTGTAGTCGAGATTGTAGTTGTGAACCAGCGAATCGCCATAGATGTCAAGCAAGTCGATGGTTTTAACCAGTTGCATCTCAACATTACTCAGTCTGATGCTCTTGATGCCATCGGCATCTTTCACATTTCCCTTGATGCTGAAGGTCTTGCCTTGTTCCACGTGTATGGTCTTGGCGGCAATGTTTATGGTAGGGTTCTGATTGTCTACAGGGTCGAAATCAGAATCGCTGCATGACTGGAAACCTGCTCCAGCCAATGCGAGAAGAATCCAGATGGGCACTTCCCTCTATCTTTTTGCTTTGTACATAATTGTTTTGTTAGCATGATTGGTTAATGTTGTTATTATCGGTTTTGGTTATTGTCTGCAGTTGTTTTGCCTTGCCTCTA
Organism: Marseilla massiliensis; assembly: GCF_023336985.1. Lineage (NCBI taxonomy): Bacteria > Pseudomonadati > Bacteroidota > Bacteroidia > Bacteroidales > Prevotellaceae > Marseilla > Marseilla massiliensis. The sequence goes on from NZ_JAMBLP010000007.1 coordinate 17,790, forward strand.
ACGCTTGCCCGCTGATGGTCGAGGCGTCGGCCTTGGCAGTTTGTTGCTTGTTGACGCCGATGTCCGTCGGGCCAACGATGTCGCCGGCCTGTAGCGTGGCCTGAGCGGTTGTGGCCTGGGCATGGGTTTCTGTCGGCCACAGCGTGCTCCTCGGCTGTCGGCCTGCGTTGGCGTCAGTCGGTCGCGGCGCGTTCGGCGTGATACGACGATCGCACCAGCGGGCCGCTCTCCACGTGCTCAAAGCCCTTGGCCAGGGCCGTCTTGCGGTAGTCGGCAAACTTGTCGGGGTGAATGTATGCCGCCACGGGCAGGTGGCGGGCCGTTGGTTGCAGGTATTGGCCTATGGTCAGGCGGCGGCAACCGGTTGAAAGAATGTCGTCCATGGTTTGTTCCACCTCTTCGTCGGTCTCGCCCAGCCCCACCATGAACCCCGTCTTGGCGCTTATTCCGTGGGCCGCGATGGCGCGCAGCACGTCGAGGCTCCTGTCATAGCTGGCCACGCTGCGCACCGACGGCGTGAGCCTGCGCACGGTCTCCAGGTTGTGCCCCGCCACATACGGCCTTGTGTCGAGCACCATTCCCAGCAGGTCGGCGCGCCCCATGAAGTCGGGCAGCAGCACCTCGATGCGTGTCTCGGGGTTGAGCCGCCCTATGGCCTTTATCGTCTCCACCCAGTGTGCGGCCCCATAGTCGGGCAGGTCGTCGCGGTCTACCGACGTAATGACGGCATAGCGCAACCCGAGAGCCTTGACCGTGGCGGCCACATGGCCGGGCTCCATGGGGTCGAGTGGCTTCGGGCGGCCCGACAGGGTGTTGCAGAAGCGGCAGTTGCGCGTGCACACGTCGCCGCCAATCATGATTGTGGCCGTGCGTGCCGCCCAGCATTCGTGGCGGTTGGGGCAAAGTCCGCTGGTGCAGATGGTGTTGAGCCTGTGCCGCTCTATTATTCCGGCCGTCTCGCCCGTGCTCCCCTTGGCGCGCAGGTCTATCTTCAGCCAGTCGGGTTTCATCACGTGGGCAGGCCGCCCGAAGAGCAGGCGGAGCAGCCTGTCGGCCGTAAGACCCCTGACAACGGCCCCCACATCGGTGCCGGCCAGGGCCTCGGCCACGCCCTCGCGGGTGAACGGGCGGCGCAGCATCGGGGCTATCAGTTGGTTGTCGATGTCGCCCGACATGAAAAAGTCGCCCACGAAGTTGATGTCTGCTATGGCGTTGTTCTTCACTTCTATGTAAGCCTCGATGGTGCCAACGTCGGCAAAGCGCATCTTCCTCACCACCGCGTGGCGGGGATTCTTGCCGTAGACGAACTCCGGCGAGGCCAGCCTCCGCTCAATCTCGGATATGCGGCCCATGTCGTCGGCCGACAGCACCCTCACGCTGTCGCCGCAGAAGTGGCGGCGGGCGTGGGCGATGAACTCGTCGATGGTGAGCCGCGTGTGGTCGCCCACGTTTGTCACGCGCTGCCTCACCGAGGCCACGCCCTTGCTCTGCAGCTTCTCCTTCGGCACGTTGAGGGCCTGCGACAGGTGGTCGAGGGTGGTGTCGAACAGCAGCGAGTTGTGCAAAACGCTGCGCCGGCCAATGCGGTAGTAGGCGCTGCCGGCCACCTTGCGCCCGCCAACGAGTATGTCGTTGCGCCCCGACCGTTCGGCGTCTACGCCCACAGAGCGCAGCATGGCAGCCACTGTTTCCATGTACCGCGGAAAGGCCGCTTCAACGTTGCCGGCGTCGGATATGTAAGAAAACTGCATGCAGCCCATGTCGGCATAGATGCATCCGCCGCCGCTCTTGCGCCTGAAGATGTGTATGCCGTTGGCACGGCAGTAGTCTGTGTTCACCTCGCTCTCCACGAGCTGGTTGCGACCGAGCATCACCGTGGGTTCCACGCGCCAGATGAAGAAATAGTCGTCGTCGGTATAGGTGTTGGCCACATACTCCTCGACCGCAAAATAGAATGGGAGCAGCCGAGGCCGGTCGGCCTGGGGTAGCATCAAGTATTTCATTGTTTGCTCTGTGCAAGTGATTTTAGGTTTTGTCGTTTGTCAGGCAAACTTACAAAAAAGAGTTTAAATGCCCAAAATTTTCATTTGCTATGCTCGCATCCGTAAGAATAATTGTCGCGCCAAGACCAATCGGGGCATGGCTGCCGTGGCTGTTGGTGGCTCATTGCGTAGCGCCGTCTCCGTAGGGTTGGGGCCTGTCGCCATCCGTGTGGCGCCGTCCATGCGCCACGTTGGTGTGTGCCAGCCGTGCCCACGGACGTGCCGTATGCCGTGCTTGACGCACCGGTGGCTGTCGTGCCCGCCTGCCGTGGCATGGCCTCCTGCGGGTCGGGCTGGCTCTGTAGCCATGAATCATGGTGGGGGTCACAAGGGTGACTGCGTGTGCCGGCTGTGCCAAACGGCGCATAAAATAGTTAGGATGTCTGTATCGTGCGGTGTCGGGTTGGGCTTGCGGATATTTATTCAGTTTAAAATTTGCCGGGAATATATATTTTCATACCTTTGTAAAGGCTTACCGTCAGCAGGCAATCAGTGGGCAAGCTCACATTGCGGCTGTTTGCATCGGCATGACATTATATAAATTATGTTCGGAAACACGTGCCAAAGGTTGCACCCTTTTCGTTTGAATCATCATAGCGGATTAAACATTTTGAAAGAATGAAGATATGCCTCACCATAATGTGTTGCCTGGCCCTGTCGTGCACCGTGTGTCTTGCGGGTCAGGACGAGCAGCGGTTGTACGGCCGGCTTGACATGCTGATAGCCCGTCAGGCCGACATAGAGGCCGAAAAGATGAGGCACATCGAGGGCATGGTGCAGATACTGAAAGACGCCACGCTGACCGATGCAGAGCGATATGCCGTCAACGACAGGCTGTACAACGAGTATTCCACGCTGAAGTACGACTCTGCTTTCAGCTATCTCAGGCAGAACATCGCCCTTGCCGAAAAGATGGGCGACCGGTGGCGCGCCACCCGCAGCAGGCTGTCGATGGCCCACATCCTGGCCGTGGCAGGGCTCTTCGGCGAGGCCGAGAAGGCTCTGGCGGCCATTGACACAAGCCGCCTTGAGGGCGATGTGCTGGTTGGTTATTACAAGCAGCTCAACGAACTCAACCTCTTCAAGTCTGAATTTGCCAGCGGGACTCCGTTCAACGACGACTACCATAAGAACATGCAGGACTACCGGCGGCTGCTTATTGCCAATGCCGACAGGGGTTCGTACGACTATGTTTCGGTGCTTGCCGATTACCGGGCTTACCAGGGCAACATCGACTCCGCCATACAGATGCTGCTCGAGTACCTGCCGGCACTGAAGCCCGGCGACCGCCGTTACAGCATTCAGACCAGCCAGCTGGCGTTCTTCTACGGGTGCAAGGGCGACATGCGACGCAAGAAGCAATACCTGCTGCTGAGCGCCATCTCCGACCAGGCGGGGTGCATACGCGAGGAGAACTCGCTGCGCGAACTGGCGTCGATGCTCTTTGACGAAGGCGACTATGAGCGCGCTTACAAATACCTCAATGTGTCGATAAACAACGCCAACAGCTATGGCACGAGGCTGCGCAACACACAGGCATCGATGTTGATGCCGAAAATACTGGCAGGCTATAACGTGATGAAAGAGACACAGCACAGGCGCATGCAGACGCTCATGGTCTGCATATCGGTCATTGCGGTCATGCTGGTGGTGGCGCTCTTTGCCGTTTACATGCTGCTGAAGCGTTACCGGAGGTCGAACCAGACCGTGGCCTACGTCAACGGCCGTCTGGAGGAGGCCGTCGGCGAGCTCAGGCGGAGCAACGCCATGATGAAAGAGGGCAACAGGATTAAGGAAGAATACATAGGCAGGTTTATGGAACTGGCCTCGGTGCTGATAGACAAGGCCGAGTCGTACCGCAAGCTGGCCAACAGATATGCCAAGGAGCACGACATGAAGTCGCTCTATGCGCTCATCAAGAGCAGCGCGGCTTTCAATGAGAGCACGTCGCTGTTCTACGGCAATTTCGACTCGGCTTTCCTGCGCATCTACCCCAATTTCGTCGACAAGGTGAACGAGTTGCTCTCCGACGAATGCAAGATTACCCCAAAGGGCGAACGGCTGACCACCGAGCTGCGCATACTGGCGCTGATAAGGCTGGGCATAACCGACAACCACAAGATAGCCGGCATACTGCGCTCGAGCATCACCACTGTCTACACTTACCGCTCGAAGCTCAAGGCCCGCTCTGTGGTCAAGGACGACTTTGAGCGCTGTGTGGCCTCAATCGACTCGTGGCAGGAGGCAGACGCAGCCTCTGTCACTGCCGTTGAGGCTCCCGGCTGAGGCTGTTAGCGGTATGGGGCGGATGCTGGCCCGGTGCCCCTTCCGGCAGATGCGCCACGGCCCCGTGTGCAATAAGGCCCGTTCGGGATTCCGATACGGGCCGTTTTGCATTGCAATATCGGCCGTTCTGCATTGCGATATCGGCCGTTTGGCAGGGCCCTTTGCCGGTGGCGGCGGCGAGGGGCGGCGCTCGCGGCCCGTGGGCCGGCCTTTGTGGCATTTTCCCGAGGTCGTTCGATGTGCCGCCTGATGGCTGTTTTGCGTTTGTGCCATGCTTAAAAAGCGGTTCCACCCTTTGTCCGGCACCCTGTATGCCGCTTTGGCTTGCAGTTGCTCGCCGCCCCTTCGGCAGTGGCGTATGTCAATCGCCAATGTCATTTGTGATGATTGTTCCGCCCGCTTACGGCCTGTTTGGGCTGAAAGGTGCATATACCTTGTGCCGGTGGTTGATAATGTTTAGATTTCAAAGAGGTGTTTCCGAATGAATGGGCTGATAATCAATATATTGCAATTTTATTGGTTTAGATTTTCGTTAGGCGGTCTTTTACGTGGTAATATAAACTCATATCTTTGTAGAAAATAAGCTGCGCTCGGCAACAGGTGAGTAAGCTCACATTGCCCTCGCTTGCATTATCTTTGTCGAAAATAATGATATTGACGCAATGAGCAGATTGGTATTCTTAATCATGATGGTTGCCTTATTGTCCGCAAGGGCAGCTGCGGCCACGAAGATATGTTCGCCCGACGGGCGGATAGTGTTGTCGGTTGCCGTAAGCAAGGGCAAGGTGTTCTACGAGTTGGCGCGCGATGGGGCGGCGGTGATGAAACCGTCGGCGCTCGGCTTTGTGCTGGCCGACGGCAGGCTCGACAGCGGTTTTGCGGTGGCGGGCACCGACACGGCAAGCCACGACGACACCTGGAGGCAGGTGTGGGGCGAAGATGAGTATGTGCGCAACCACTACAATGAGCTCACTCTGCACCTCGTGCAGAAGCACGGCAAGCGGAGGCGGCTCGACATTGTGTTCAGGGCGTTCGACGACGGCATAGGATTCCGCTATGTGATACCCGCCCAGCCCACCGTGGGGCACATTGCCGTGAAGGACGAGGTCACCCAGTTTTCGCTGGCCCACGATGCCTATGCGTGGTCGATACCCACCAACCGTACGCAGTATTTCGAGGGTATATACACCCGGCAGCGCGTTTCAGACCTCGATACCGTGTGCACGCCGCTCACCATCGAGTATGAACCGGGCCTGTATATGGCCATTCACGAGGCGGCCCTCGAAGACTATGCGGGCATCAACCTGGCTTCGCGCGGCACTACTCTCGTCACAGCCCTCACGCCGTGGAGCGACGGCACCAAGGTGTATGCGTCGCAATCGATGAAAAGCCCGTGGCGCATCATAATGATGGCCGACACGCCCGGAGGGCTGATAACGTCGCGCATGATGCTCAACCTCAGCGAGCCATGCCGCATTACCGACACTTCGTGGATCGAGCCGGGCAAGTATGTGGGCATCTGGTGGAGCATCCACAAGAAGAAGAACACATGGGAGATGGGGCCGAAACACGGGGCTACCACCGCCAACGTGAAGCGATACATCGACTTCGCGGCACGCCACGGGTTCAGCGGGGTGCTGGCCGAAGGCTGGAACTACGGCTGGGGCCAGGGCGAACAGCTCAGTTTTCTGAAGGCATACCCCGACTTCGACATTGCCGGGGTGGCCGACTATGCCCTCGGCAAGGGCCTGCGCTTCATTGCACACATGGAGTCGTGGGGCAACGCACGGCTCATTGAAGAGCAGATGGACTCGGCTTTTGCTTGGTACGCAAGCATGGGCATCCGTGTGGTAAAGACCGGATACGTGGGCCGTCTGATGGACGGCAGGGAGCTGTCGGCATCGCAATACGGCATACGGCACTACCGCAAGGTGGTCGAGGCGGCCGCCAGGCACCATATAATGATAGACAACCATGAGCCGGCAATGCCCACTGGCTTGCAGCGCACATACCCGAACCTGATGACGCAGGAGGGTGTGAGGGGGCAGGAGTACAACGCCTGGGACACTCGCGGGGGCAATCCGCCTGAGCATACGGCCACGCTGCCGTTTACGCGGTGCCTTGCCGGCCCGGTAGACTTCACCCCGGCCATATTCAATTTCAGCGAAGTGGTGGAGGGCACTCACCCGCACTCCACGCTGGCCAAGCAGCTGGCAGAGTTTGTCGTGCTCTATAGTCCGCTGCAGATGGCGGCCGACGAGATTGCCAACTATGAGTTTCACCCGGCCCTTTCGTTCATCGAGAGTTGCCCGACCACATGGAGCAAGACCGTTGTTCCCAACGGGGTGATAGGCAGTTATGTCACCATCGCCCGCAAGGAGCGCGGTGGCGACACCTGGTTTGTGGGCAGTCTCACCGGCTCCGACAGCAGGGAAATAAGCCTCAAGCTCGATTTCCTCGACCAGGATGCCGTGTATGAGGCTTTCGTCTACGAAGACGGCGAGGGCGCCGACTACCAGGCAAACCCTTACTCCATGGGCTTCAGGCAGGTGGAAGTGACGGCAGACTCTGTTTTGGACCTAAGGCTTGCGCGCGGAGGGGGTGCTGCCATACGCATAGTAAAGGTGAGATGACCGTGGCGCGGCAGCCCCGGCATCTTGCCTGCGCGGTGGCTTTTGCTGTGGGCGGCGGCATTGTTGCCTGTCCGTGTCGCTCGCGCTGGAGTGCACACGGCCGTTTGGCGATGGCATCATGAGGCCTTTCGGCCCATGGCAATGGCTGTTTTGAGAAGCCGGTTTATGTCTGTGAGTGCTCGAGAAATATCCTTTTTTTCATATTTTGCATGCCTACGGTGTTATGATGGCGTTCTTTTCACTTTTTTTATTGCACGACATCCGACTATTATTAGTATCTTAGTCGCCGGTAACATGTTCAATATTGATATGAAGAATAGCATCGTTTTATTGTTGGGTGTGGCGCTGTCATTAGGCTCATGCGGCACTTATACAGGCCAGGGGGCAGCCACTGGAGCCACGTTTGGCTCTATACTCGGCTCTGCCATAGGCGGTATCACCGGAGGGCCGCGGGGCAGCGACATTGGCACCGTTGTAGGCATGGCAGGCGGAGCGGCGGTCGGTGCAGCTGTGGGGGCGTCGGCCGACAAGGCGAAGCAAGACGAATACCGCAGGTATATGGAGTACCGCGATTCGCGGTACGGCCGCAGTGGCAACTATGGCGAGGGCTACGGGAGCGGCCGTAGTGCCTATGTGCCGCCGCAGCAGGGCAGCGATGAGAGCGGATTTGACCCTACCCACAGCGGCGACGACCGCATTGTGTTCGATGACGGAGGCGCACAGGTGCCACCGTATGGCGGTGGCGGCGACAGCAGGGTGGGCGTGGCAGGACGCCAGGTGGCCCCCTCGGTGTCGGTAGACGAGTTGCGCAGCAGCATGCCGGGCTACAAGCTGGCTGTCAACAAAGACATGGAAGTGCGCAATATCACTTTTGTTGATGCCAGCGGCGACGGCGCCCTAAGCCGCCGCGAAGACGGCAAGGTGTCGTTCGAGATAATGAATTGCTCGGGCATTACGCTCTACGATGTCAACCCAACGGTGGTCGAGGTGACCGGAAACAAGCATGTACACGTGTCGCCACCGCTAAGGGTAGAGAGCATCGCCCCCGGTCGTGGCGTGCGGTATACGGCAACTGTCTATGCCGACTCGCGCGTAAAGGATGGCGAAGCGGTGGTAAGGGTGGCCGTGGTGCAGGGCAACAAGGAGATAACATCGCAGGTTAGGGAGTTCCGTGTGCCGCTGAGGCGGCGCTGACGGGCGCCCGCCTTGCTGTCTGCCATTGCCGCGTGCCTACGGCCTTTGCCCGTTGCCGGAATGTGCCGGCGGCAAAGCCGTTGCCGGCCATAGCTGTCTTTGGCTGCTTAAAGGTGTGGTGCTGCAATGCGTCTGTGCCTTGTCTATGTGGCCGGCCCATGCTGTCGGCAAGTGGTTATGCCGTAGGCCGGCTTTCATTTTTGCTTGCCCGACGTCTGTTGCTTGGTGACTTTGGAGGTTGGCCTGTGCTTTTCCTTGCTGTCGTTTCGCTTGGCCTGACGCCTGTTTTGCTGCCCGGCGCTGGTTCGGCGGTTCACTTCCTTCATCTCTTGCCATGTAGGGCGCAGCATCTCGGCCACGTTGCTGCTTTCAAAATCGAATTCTATTACGTGCTTTTCTTCGCTCGGTTTGAACGGCACGACTATCTTGTCGGCCCTCACCACCTCGACCATGGCCACTCCCTGGGCCAGCATTCCAAGCTCTTTTGCCGCCTTCCACGACAAGTCGATGATGCGTCCGCGTGCGAACGGGCCCCTGTCGGTAACCTTGACAATTACCGACTTGCCGTTGGCGGGGTTGGTAACCTTGAGCTTCGTGCCGAAAGGATAGGTGCGGTGGGCGCATGTCAGACTGTCGTGGTGAACCCTTTCGCCGCTGCTTGTGCGCGCCCCGGTGGCTCGTTTGGAATAATAAGTGGCTTTGCCCCGTTGCACGTACTGGGCGTGCAATGAGGCAAAGCCTGTTAAAAGTGTTGTTAGTGCTATACCTATTAACCTGTATCTCACGTTGAAAATTTTGTCTTAAACTATGCCTTGGGCCATCATGGCGTTGGCAACCTTCATGAAACCGGCAATGTTGGCACCCTTTACGTAGTCAACATATCCGTCGGCTTCGCGGCCGTACTTCACGCACTGGTCGTGTATGTTGTGCATGATGTAGTGCAGCTTGTCGTCCACTTCGGCCTCGCTCCAGTTCAGGCGCATGGCGTTCTGGGTCATTTCAAGGCCCGATGTGGCCACGCCGCCGGCGTTGACAGCCTTGCCCGGGGCGAAGAGTTGCTTGGCGGCAACGAATTTCTCTGCGGCTTCGGCCGTGCATCCCATGTTAGACACCTCGGCAATGCAGATAGGCTTGTTGGCCAGCAGCAGGTCGGCGTCTGCCCCGTTGAGCTCGTTCTGTGTGGCGCATGGCAGCGCGATGTCGCACTTCACTTCCCACGGCTTGCGTCCGGCGCGGAACTCCGAGCCCGGGAACTCGTCGGCGTAGGGCTGGCAAACGTCGTTGCCGCTTGCGCGAAGCTCAAGCATGTATGCAATCTTCTCGTCGTCGAGGCCGGCCGGGTCGTAGATGTAGCCGTCGGGTCCGGATATCGTTATCACCTTGGCACCAAGCTCTGTGGCCTTCTTGGCTGCTCCCCAAGCCACGTTGCCGAATCCGCTTATGGCAACGGTCTTGCCTTTTATGTCGTAGCCGTGGGTCTGGAGCATCTGGTTTACGAAGTAGAGCGCTCCGTAGCCTGTTGCCTCCGGGCGTATGCGCGAGCCGCCCCATTCGAGGCCCTTGCCCGTCAATACACCGTTCCAGTGGTGCGTCAGTTTCTTGTACATGCCGAACAGGTAGCCTATTTCGCGTGCTCCCACACCGATGTCTCCTGCGGGTATGTCTTCCTCCGGGCCAATCACTCGGTATAGCTCTGTCATGAACGACTGGCAGAAGCGCATTACCTCGTTGTCTGAACGGCCGCGGATGGAGAAGTCTGAGCCACCCTTGCCACCGCCCATGGGCAGTGTGGTGAGCGCGTTCTTGAACGTCTGCTCGAATCCGAGGAACTTCAGTATCGAGAGGTTCACCGACGGGTGGAACCTTAGTCCGCCCTTATACGGACCTATGGCGCTATTGAACTGAACGCGATAGCCGAGGTTTACGTGCACCTCGCCGCGGTCGTCGACCCATGGCACACGGAACGTCACGATGCGCTCCGGCTCCACTATGCGCTCAATTATCTTGGCTTTCTCGAATTCGGGATGCTGATTGTAAACGTCCTTTACCGAGATTAGCACCTCTCTTACTGCCTGTAAGTACTCCAGCTCGCCCGGATGCTTCTGCTCCAGCGACTGCATTATTTTCTCCACCTCCATAGTAATCCGATATTTAAAGGGTTCAACTATTACTGTGTCATTGTGTCATTACAACGTCACAAAAATAAGAAAAAGCCCTTGAAACACCAAACGAAAATCGGAAAATTTTGCTGCCGATACTTTCTTTTTGTTAATTTTCTGCTTCCGTCTGGCTCTTGTCTTCGCTGTCTGCGAACACAGTCGCCATTCGGCCTCGCGCGGCTTGCCGGTGTGTTGCGCCTTTTGTGTCTGTCGTGAGCATTTGTAATGGCTGTTGACAGCCTTGCCGTTGCTGTTTGGCGCTGTCGGTTCGCTTCGGATGTTTGCATGCTGCCATGTGTTCCGGCGGTTGCTGGGTCACAGTCGGGGCGGCTGGTTCACCCTGCCGGTTGCGGCGTGCCGTCCGGCCTTATCGTTGCCTCAGCCATTCGGTGGTAGCCGGGCAGTTCCACCGTTGAGGCCCATGTTTTGGTCCACATTAATATAATGCGTTGCAAACCCTTGCGTCGTTTTGCCGCCACCATGCCTGACGCCCGGCCCCGGCGCAGCCCGCCGTTCCACGGTGAAAGGCTCTGCCAGATATGTACGGCGGCAAGATGTTACAGTGTTGGGCACGGGATGGCCAAGCGGTCTTGGCGCAGGTGTCACCGCGTATTGGGTCGGCGGTCAGGTGCCTGCAGCCATGCCGCGGCCTGTAGCGGTATTGCAAAAATAGTGAATTTTGCCTTAACGCCAAGCCAAACCAGCCCGATATAAAACTGTTATATCTTTATTTGGCAGATTTTAACCCAAATGTCACCTTGTTTCTATATGTGTCTGTTTTTGCGCCTGTGCGTTTATCCACATGCCTTCGGGCCGCCGTGCCGCCATCCTGCCTGCCGTTTTCCTCTCTGCCGCCTGCCTGGCTTCGGCCTAAGGCGGCAGGGCTAATGCCTGGAACAGGGCGGAGGCGCTTTTGGCCCATGCTTGTAGGGCGTGTCGTGACATTGTCTTGGCTGTTGTTTGCGTGCGCCGTCGTAGTCGGGCGCGGCCTGTCTCAGCGGCGGCCGCACGGCAGTCTTTTGTGGGCAAGAGTGGTGGCGGTAGCCAAAACGTGCCATATTGCATTGTCAAACGGCCCATTTCTCAACGCCATACGGCCCGTTTTGCAGTATAAAACTGCCCGTTTTGCAAGTGGCTGTGGCACAGCGCATTGTACGGGGCGGCCAATACGGCGGCACAGTACGGCAAAACATAGTGGCATAGAGCATCGTGCCGCAGTGGCCCGGGGGCAGCCGCAGTATGCCGTGACGGGCCGTGCCCCTTGGCCGGAAAACAAAAGCGGATGCGGAAAGGCTCCGCATCCGCTTTCGCTTACTGCCCGTGCTGGCTTTTGCCTCAGGCCGTTCGGCCCCGATGGTTTTCTGCGTTCAGATTTTGTCGAGGGCCTGGCGTATGTCGTCGAGAATGTCTTCCACGTCTTCGATGCCCACCGACAGGCGTATCAGGTCGGGCGCGATGCCGGCCTCCCTCAGCTGTTCGTCGGACAGCTGGCGGTGGGTGTGGCTTGCCGGGTGGAGCACGCAGGTGCGCGCATCGGCCACGTGGGTCACGATGTTAATCATCTTCAGCGAGTCCATGAACTTGATAGCTGTGTCGCGGTTGCCCTTCAGTCCGAAGGCAATCACTCCGCAGCTGCCGTCGGGCAGGTATTTCTCGGCCAGCTCGTGATACTCGTTGCCCTTCAGCCCGGGGTAGTTTACCCATGCCACGCGCGGGTCGCCGTTGAGGAACTCGGCCACCGTCTGCGCGTTGGCGCAGTGCTGCCTCATGCGCAGGTGCAGCGTCTGCAGCCCGATGTTGAGCAGAAACGCGTTCATAGGCGCCGGTATGGAGCCGAGGTCGCGCATGAGCTGTGCCACGAGCTTGGTGGTATAGGCCATCTTTCCGAAGGCTTCGGCGTAGACAAGTCCGTGGTACGACTCGTCGGGGCGGCACAGCCCCGGGTAGCGGTCGGCGTGGGCCATCCAGTCGAAGCGTCCGCTGTCTACCACACATCCGCCCACCTGCGTGGCGTGGCCGTCCATATACTTGGTCGTGGAGTGCGTAACGATGTCGGCCCCCCACTCAAACGGTCGGCAGTTGACGGGCGTGGCGAAGGTGTTGTCGACTATGAGTGGCACGCCGTTGCTGTGGGCCAGGCGTGCAAACCGCTCAATGTCGAGCACCTTGCAGCCCGGATTGGAGATGGTTTCGCCAAACATCACCTTGGTGTTCGGGCGGAAAGCCTTCTGTATCTCGTCGTCGCCGGCTTCGGGATTGACGAAGGTGCACTCTATGCCGAGCTTCTTGAGTGTCACGCCGAACAAGTTGAACGTTCCGCCGTAAATCTCGTTGGAGGCCACGATGTGGTCGCCGGCCTCGCAGATGTTGAACACCGCGTAGAAGTTGGCGGCCTGGCCCGACGACGTCAGCACAGCGCCCACTCCCCCTTCGAGGGCGGCAATCTTGGCCGCCACGGCATCGTTGGTGGGATTTTGCAGCCGTGTGTAGAAGTAGCCTTCCTTCTTCAGGTCGAAGAGCATGGCCATCTCGTCGCTGTCGTCGTACTTGAATGTGGTGCTTTGGATGATGGGCGGCTCCACGGGCTCGCCGTTCTTTGGGCTCCATCCTGCGCGCACGCAGAGTGAAGCCGGTCGTAGTTTCTTTTCCATTTCGTGTTGATTGTGATGATGGCCGCGCCCCGTTGGCGCGGCTCGTTGTTTCTTTTTGTTTGCCGTAGGGCGGGGGAGGATGGTAGATGAGGGTTGGCCGAGGCGGCCACAATGCCTTGTGGCCCTCACTTTCCGGCGCCCCAGCGCTCCAGCCGCTCGTATTCCTCCTTTGTCAGGCGCATGAACGAGCCGTGCTGCGGGGCCTCTACCCCCTTGATGTCTTGCGGCGAGTGGAAGTTGCGCAAGTACTTGTCGGCCCGGCATATACGGTATCTCTTGGGCTTCGACGAGTATTCTATGTAGATGAGCCACGTTGAGTCGCCCGCCAGCTGGAAGGCCGACACGCCCTCACACTTCTTCTTGCCCTCGAAGTCTACGTAATCGTCGTCCACCGGCTCGCTCCACGGGCCTGTTAGCTTGGGGGCGGTGGCCGTAAACAGGCCCGGCGTGCCTCCCTCTTTCTTTATCATCATGTGGTAAAGGCCGTCGCTTTCAAGGTAATTGATGTCGGCGTCGATGGTGGCATAGCCCCAGTCGAAGAGCAGTCGCGGCTTTGTCAGGGTGGTAAACGATTCGTCGGCATACGAGTAATACATCCTGTCGTACTTCTCTTCGGCCTGGTTCCACATCGAGAAGTATATGAAGTATCCGCCGCGGCGTCCGTCCGGCCACGTGTATGTGGGGTCCCAGAATATCTGCGGGGCCCATACGCGGTTGACGGTTGAGTAGTCGCGGTATGGGTCGGGGCTGTCTTTGTCGGAGAATATGGCCGCCCCCTTGCGGAAGTCGAACGTCGTCGACTTCCAGTTTATCATGTCGTCGCTCGTGAGCAGGTTGATTCCGTAGTTGTTCCACACCTTGCTCTTGCCCACGCACATGTCGGTTGTCACCATGAGATAGCCCGACAGGTCGTGCTTGCGGCAGATGTAGGCATCCCGTGTGCCCCCTTCGATGGCGGCAAGTGCCTTTTGGTCGAACACAGGTCCGCCTCCGCGCAGGTCGTGGTAGTTCAGTCCGTCGCGGCTGATGGCGTAGGCAGTCCATTCACCCCGTCCGCTCATGTGGCAGAACAGGTAGCCGTAGTCGCCCTTCTGCGGGTTTTGCGCCGTGGCGTTGGTGGCGGCAGCCATTGCAATCATGGCCGCCATTAACGCTTTGAGAGTCTTTTTCATAATCCTTTACGTTGTTGGTCTATTTCTTTAGAGTGCTTCCCGCCTTCGCCCTTATCACCGTAAACGAGTAGGGTTCCAGGCTTATGGCCTGCTCTTTGCTTATCGTTCCCGTGGTCTTCGACGGCTTGGCTCGGGTGTCCGACGGCTCCCCGGCCATGCGCTCCACCTCGGTTGGCGTGCCGTCGGCCACCATGTCGCCGAGGTTCAGCCTGCATTCCACGCCCACGGGCAACGCGTTGACGAGCTTGATGATTACGTCGCCAGTCTCCTTGTCGCGCACCACCGACTGCCCGAAGCGCAGGTTGACGTCTTCGCGGTCGTTGTCTGATGCCACCGTGGCGGGTATATAGTCGTCGCCCACGTTCTGTCCGTACATGCGCTGCACGTAATAATCAGTGGTGAGCCTCACCGAAGTGTTGTCAAAGTACATCATGTCGGGAGTCCACTGCGTGTTGCCCCGTCGCGCCATGAGCGGTGCAAAGCTGCTCAGGCTCACCACGTCGGCGTTGCGCTCCAGGTCGGTCAGGTAGAGCGCCACGCTCAGGGCGGTCTCCATGTTGTTAGGCCTGCCGGGGGCGTGGGCGGCATATTCGCCCAAGTAAACCTTCGGCCCGCGGCGGTCGTAGGCGTCGTAGAAGTCGCGGTTGTGTATGAACCAGCCCGGCGGGCAGTAGTAGTGCTCGTCGACGATGGGCACGTCGAGCTCCTTGGCAAACTGCCATCCGTACTCATAGTCGGAGCCCTCGTAGAACGGCCCCACCGTTCCGATGACCGTGATGTCGGGGTATTTCGCCTTGACGGCGTCGTAGATGAGCTTGAACCTCTCCTTGAACACCTCGGAGATGAGGTCTTCGTTGCCTATGCCGACATACTTCAGGTTGAACGGCTTGGGGTGTCCGGCCTCGGCGCGCACGCGTCCCCACTTGGTGGTCTTGTCGCCGTTGGCCCACTCAATGAGGTCGAGCACGTCCTGTATGTATTCGTCCATCTCCTTGCCCAGGGGTATTCCGCCCTGCTGCCCGTCGCCTCCCCACGACGAGTTTTGGCACGGCACTCCTGCGGCGAGCACCGGCAGCGGCTCGGCCCCCATGTCTTCGCAGAACTGGAAGTACTCATAGAAGCCCAGGTCCACCGACTGGTGGTAGCGCCAAATGTTGGCCATGCCCTTGCGGCTCTCCAGCGGTCCGACGGTGTTTTTCCACCTGTAGATGTTCTGTATGCCGTTGCCGTGGGCCACGCATCCGCCTGGGAAGCGCACAAAACGCGGCTTGAGGTTGGCTATGGCCTCCGCCAGGTCGCGCCTGAGGCCGTTGCGCCGCCCTTTGTAAGTGTCTTTTGGAAACAGCGACACCATGTCGAACGCATATCGGCCGGCAGCTTCCGGCATTATGGCCAGCTCGGCGTCGGCCGCTGTTTCGGTGGCCTTTATCTTGGCGTTGAGCTTGCGCCACCCGTCGCGGGGCAGCGTTACGGCTACCGAGCCAATCTCGCGTCCGTCCTTGGTGCGCAGAGCCACGCGCACCCGCCGTCCGTTGCCCTCGACCATGCGGCCGAAGAGCGACAGCAGGTAGGTGTCGCCCTGCTTCACGGCGATGCCGTCGAAGCCAGTGTTGGCCATGGCGTCACCGGGCTTGCTGACGTCGAGCACGGCATAGTGTGCGTTGTTGGCGTGTATTGGATTGGCGGTGTCAAAGCTGAGCGCGGCCCCGCCGTAGGTGCGCCATGCGTAAGCCGGCCCCCAGCCCTCGTGCCTGGGGTGGTCGGCGTCGGAGTATTCAAACCCCCGGTTCTGCACCAGTTCGGCGTAGAGCCCGCCGTCGGCAGCATAGTTTATGTCTTCGAAGAACACCCCGAACAAGTCGGGGCTGATGGCCTTTTGGTCTTGTGGGCGGGGCGTAACCGTCACCGTCACCTTGCCGAGGCCTGCAAACCGCGCCTTGTCGTCCTTCATCAGCTCGTTGTTGCGCGCCGTGCGGTATTGCCTCCGCTCGTATTCGGCTATTACGTTCTCCACCACCTGCTTCTCCACGCGGTGCACCCTGCCGGTGGCCCGGGTGCCGTCGTTGAATGCCACGGTGTCGCGCGGCACGTTGCGGTTGGGCCCCATCATGACGCGGGCCGACATATAGTCTTGCGGTTTCCACAGTAGCAGGTCGCGGCTCTCGGTCAGCGCCATCACGCAGCCGTCTTTCTTGACCAGCCACGAGCACACCCATATGCCGCCTTTCTGCCTTTCGAGCACAGGGTCGAACATGCGTTTGCCACTGCCCCATGCGCCGTAGTCGCTCTTCACGAAGTCGTAGCCGCCACCTATCTTGTGCCACATCTTCCCGTCGGCACTCCAGGCCAGGCGCAGCCCTCCGTTGCCGTTGATGTTGTCTGAGGCATAAGAAAACAGGTAGAGTGAGTCGTTGGTGCTCTCCGAGGCCCTTGCCCCGATGGCACTTGAGGCCATGAGCATGGCGCAAATCAAGGCTTTTTTCATTGTCCTTATTATGGTTTTTGTTGGTAATTAAGTTTGTTTCATGGCTTGCCGGCCGGTGCGCGGCCGTTTGCCCGGTGTTGCATTGCCGCCACGGCGGGGCCCAATGCCCCGGCAACAGTATTGTTGCCGATTGCCGGATGCTGCTATTTGAGTACAAAGGTAGCTGTTTTCTCGCTACCGGGCGGCTTGCCATCCGCTTTCTTAATTATATTTAACCCAAATCGATTGTTGCGCCGCCGCATGCCTGTTTCCACATTAATGCCATGCCTCACAAGCGCTTAAGCCCCCTTGCAGCCCTCTTGCTTCCGTCCGGCCACGGCTTGGATGGCGTCGCCTTTGGCCACGGCAGCATGCAAGGGGCACGGCAATGTCACAGAATAGTCATGTGGATTGGAATGGCGTCTGGGTGCCGGCGGTTTGCAGGCCTATGCCCGCCGGAGCAGGGCATGGGGCGTAGTCCGTGGCTGCCAAGGCGGTAATAAAAGCCGACAAACGTGGCCCGCGGGCGAGCCCGCGGCCGTATGGCTGCGCGAAACGGGCCGTATGGCGGTGCAAAACGGGCCGTACGGCACCGTGGAACGTGCTGTTTTGTGCAGCCGAGTGGCCCGTTTGGCAAACGGCTGTGGCCCAGGCTGTTGCGGCAGGCCTGCGCCAGGGTAACGTAGTCTTACAAATCTGGTGCCGCCGGTGGGGCGTTGCCACCCAGGATTTCAGTAGCGCCTGCTGGGCAGTGGCATTTGCCTGGGGTAACATATATTGCAGTTTTGTTTCATTTTTGGCCATTTTTCAGAATCTTTTCAGATTCACCCCGTATCTTTGCCTGCGTGAACAGACAATTAGAAAACAAACAAACAGAAAAGGAGAATAGATTATGAAGAAATGGAAATGGATTGGAATGGCAATGGCCTGTGCAGTGGGTATGGTGGCGTTCACGTCGTGCGACGACGACGACAACGATGATTACGCCCGCGTGCCCGACGCCGTTACGGCGGCCTTCTCTCACCAATATGGCAACCCGGGCTATGTGGAGTGGGATTCAGAGCGTGGCGGTTACTATGTGGCCGAGTTCCGCAAGGACGGCCGCGACCACGAGGCATGGTACACACATGCCGGATTGTGGGCCATGACCGAGGTTGACTATGGCCGCAGCCTGGCCGACCTGCCTCAGGCGGTGCAGTCGGGATATGCCGCCACGGCCTATGCGCTCGATGCTTGGACGGTTGACGACATCGACGAGATACAGCGCCCCGACTACGAGACGGTGTACAAGATAGAGGTTGAGAAGCGCGGGCAGGCCGACCACGACCTATACTTCGACCTCGGCGGCACGCTCTACCGCGACGTTGAAGGCTCGGGCTCAGGCAGCGGCAACGGCGGGATGATACAGCAGGGCATGCCGGCCGAGGTCAAGGCATACGTCGACTCGGCGTTTGCCGGGGCGGCCGTGGTTGACTTCGACATCGAGGACAACGGCATGATAGAGGTCGACCTGCGCCACGGCGGCAAGAGCGTCGAGGTGTTGTTCACCGCCGCTTACGAGTGGGTGATGACCAAGACCGACTGCAGCCGCGACGTGCCGGCATTGGTGGCCGACGCCGTTCGGCAGGCCTTGCCGGGGGCGCGCATCGACGACTGCGACTATGTGCAGACCGCTACAGAGAGCTATTATCTCGTGGACACCGACAACCCCGACCGCGACCTCAGGGTGACGCCCGACGGACAGGTGACCCAGGCGTGGTGAGGGCGGCCCCTCCGATGGATGGATGAAGCTGGGGGCACGGCGCAGGGCATGCGCTGTGCCCTTTGCCATTTTATGCAGCGGCATGCTGCCAAAACAGTACCCGTGTTCTTGCGTATGTCGGATTTTATGGCTACATTTGCAATGTGTAATGCCCGACGCCGCCATGCCGCCGGACAATGTTGGCCGCGGAGGGCCGTGAAATACTGAAAACCGTGATTCTATGAGAGCAAACATACCACCCGAGTGGAACAAGTTCTACTTGAAAGACGTGTCGTTCGTCAACCTTATGACGCGCCGCATATTCAACGTGCTTATCGTGGCCAATCCCTACGACGCCTTCATGCTTGAGGACGACGGGCGCGTTGACGAGAAGATTTTCGACGAGTACATGGACCTGGGGCTGCGCTATCCGCCCACGTTCACGCAGGTGACAACGACAGAAGAGGCCGACAAGGTGCTAAAGACCACCGACATTGACCTTGTGATATGCATGCCGGGCAATGCCGACAACGATGCCTTCGATGTGGCCCGGGCCGTGAAGGAGGCCTCGCCGTCGACGCCGTGCGTGGTGCTCACGCCTTTCTCGCACGGCATCACGAAGCGGATGGAGAACGAAGACCTGTCGATGTTCGACTACGTGTTCTGCTGGCTGGGCAACACCAACCTCATCCTCTCCATCATAAAGCTCATCGAAGACAAGATGAACATAGAGCACGACATGGCCGAAGCCGGTGTGCAGATGATTCTGCTTGTGGAAGACGGCATACGGTTTTACTCCTCCATACTGCCCAATCTATACAACTACATACTGCTGCAGGCCAAGCGCTTCTCTACCGAGGCGCTCAACCCGCATGCCGCGGCGCAGCGGAAGAGGGGGCGGCCAAAGGTGTTGCTGGCGCGCACTTACGAGGAGGCCATGGAGCTGTACGACCGGTATGGCGACAACGCGCTGGGCATAATAAGCGACGCGCGCTTCCCGAAAGGCGGCGCGAAAGACCCAGAGGCCGGGCTCAAGCTGCTGCGCGAGATAAGGAAACGCGACGAGTATGTGCCGCTGATACTGCAGAGCGCCGAGTCGGACAACCGTTTCAAGGCCGAGGCCGAGGGCTTCCGCTTCGTAGACAAGAACTCGAAGAAGATGGATATCGACCTGCGACGCCTCATGGAAGAGCACATGGGCTTCGGCGACTTTGTGTTCCACGACCCGAAAACGGGCAAGGAGATTCTGCGCATACACAGCCTCAAGGAGTTGCAGGACAATATCTTTACCATACCCAACGACTCGATGCTCTACCACGTGAGCCGCAACCACATGAGCCGATGGCTGTCGGCCAGGGCCATCTTCCCCGTGTCGGCATTCCTGAAACATGTCACATGGCACAAGCTGCAGGACGTCGACGCGCACCGACAGATTATATTCGACGCCATTGTGCAGTACAGGCGGATGAAGAACATTGGCGTGGTGGCTGTATTCGACCGGGGGAAGTTCGACGCCTACGGCCACTTCGCGCGCATCGGCGACGGCTCGCTCGGCGGCAAGGGGCGCGGACTGGCTTTCCTTGACAATATCATCAAGCGCCACCCCGAGCTCAACCAGTATACCGGGGCGGCCGTTTGCATACCGAAGACACTGGTGCTCTGCACCGACGTCTTCGACGATTTCATGGACAAGAACAACCTTTACCAGGTGGCACTGAGCGATGCCAGCGACGAGGAAATACTGTCGCACTTCCTCAGGGCGCAACTGCCAGACTCGCTCATTGCCGACTTCTTCACGTTCTTCGATGCCGTCAAGGCACCTATAGCCATCAGGTCGTCGTCGCTTCTGGAAGACAGTCACTACCAACCCTTTGCCGGAATATACTCGACATACATGATTCCGTATCTCGACGACAAGTATGAGATGCTGCGCATGCTGGCCTCTGCCATCAAGGGAGTGTACGCATCGGTATACTACCGCGACTCGAAGGCTTACATGACTGCCACGAGCAACATCATAGACCAGGAGAAAATGGCCGTCATACTGCAGGAGGTGGTGGGCAGGCGATATGGCGACAGGTTCTACCCGAGCTTCAGCGGTGTGCTGAGGTCGCTCAATTACTACCCCATAGGCGAGGAAAAGGCAGAGGAGGGGATAGTAAACCTGGCCCTCGGATTGGGCAAGTATATCGTTGACGGGGGCCAGACGCTGCGCGTTTGCCCCTATCACCCGAGCCAGGTGCTGCAGACCAGCGAGATGGAAATGGCCCTGCGGGAAACCCAGACGCGCTTCTACGCGCTCGACATGACCGACATCGGGGGCGGGTTCAAGGTGGACGACGGTTTCAACATTCTCAACCTGAGGGTAAAGGAGGCCGACAAGGATGGCTCGCTGCAGTACATCGCCTCGACGTTCGACCCTTACGACCAGGTCATCCGCGACGGCATCTACGAGGGAGGGCGCAAGGTCATCACCTTCTGCGGGGTGCTGCAGCACGGCGTCTTCCCGTTGCCGGAACTGTTGCAGATGGTTCAGAAGCTTGGAACGGAGGAGATGAGGCGCCCCGTTGAGATTGAGTTTGCGTGCAACCTCGGCCCCGACAAGACCGGCGAACTGAACCTGTTGCAAATCAGGCCCATTGTCGACAGCAAGCAGATGCTTGACGAAGACGTGGCCTCGATACCCGACTCGCGCTGCCTGCTGCGCTCGCACAACTCGTTGGGACACGGCATCAGCGAAGACGTGACCGACGTTGTGTATGTCAAGACGGGCGACGACTTCACGGCATCCAACAATCCGGCCATCGCATGCGAGATTGAGCGACTAAACAGGAAGTTCCTGGCCGAGGGCCGCAATTATGTGCTTGTGGGCCCGGGACGATGGGGATCGAGCGACCCGTGGCTTGGCATCCCGGTCAAATGGCCGCACATCAGCGCCGCAAGGGTCATCGTCGAGGCAGGCTTGAAGAACTATCGCGTCGACCCGAGTCAGGGCACTCACTTCTTCCAGAACCTCACGTCGTTTGGCGTGGGCTACTTCACCATCAACACATACCGTGGCGACGGGCTGCTCAGGGCCGACGTGCTCGATGCCATGCCGGCTGTGGATGAGACGGCTTATGTGCGCCATGTGCGTTTCGAACGGCCGCTGAAGATAATGATGGACGGCAAGAAGCAGGAGGGAGTGGTGCTCTTCGGCTGATTGGCCTTAGCCTTGATGGCAATGTCCGGGAACACCCGATAAACATAGGGGGGCTTTTGGGGAGTTAACTCCTTCACTTCCCAACTCCTTAACTCCTAATAAGCCTCTTGGATTTATCTGGTGAGCCATGCTCGCGGCCGGGGGCATGCATGCCGTGGGCCGGTATGTGCAACCGCATGGGGCATGTGGGCCTGCAGCACCAGGCCCGATGGCAAAAGCAACGTGGGAGACAGTGCATCAAACACTGTCTCCCACGTTGCCTTTGAGCGCTATTATATAAGTATGTCAGTTGTATTTCAGTATCTGGCCCGGCATGAGCCTTGTGCTCTTGCTGATGTGGTTGAGGCGGCAAAGCTCGTTGACGGTAGTGTTGCGCTTGCGCGCTATGTGGCCCAGAGTCTCGCCGCGGCGCACCTTGTGGTAGCGAATGGTGCGCTCCACCTTTGCCGCCGGCGCCGTGGTTGCCAGTTCCTCGTCTTCGCTGTCGTCGTTGTCAACTTCCTGCGCGCCCACCCCGCGTAGCTTGTTGGCAGCCAGCCCTTCGCTCTGGTAGCTGTCGCGGCGGAACATGTAGAAGTCGCTTACGACGTCTTGGTTGACGAAATCAAACATGAGGGTGGGGTTGAGGGCCACCCCGCAGAGCCTTGTCTCGAAGTGAAGGTGCGACCCCGTGCTTCTGCCGGTGTTGCCGCCGAGGCCAATCGGGTCGCCTGCGCGCACCTCCTGGTCTTCTTCCACGAGCTGCTTCGACATGTGCCCGTAGATGGTCTCAAGCCCGTTGTAATGGCGTATTACCACGTATTTGCCGTAGCCGCGGGCTTCGTATTTCACTATTCTCACCTTTCCGCTGAATGCAGCCCTAATGGTGTCGCCTATATACACCTTGATGTCGAGCCCCTTGTGCTGCCTTCCCCATCTTGCGCCGAAGTTGGATGTAAGCACGCGGCTCGTCGTTGGCATGCAGAAGTGGCGCAGGTCGATGCGGAACGAGTCGGGCAGCTCGGTGGCGCGATGGGCATATTTGTTGTCCCAGTCGGCGTAGAGGTCGGCTGCGGGCGATTCAAGTTGCTCGTTCTGGATAAGCCTGTGCAGCGCAACAGAGTCCACTGCTTTCATCTTTCTGTCTATCGGTGCCTGTCGTGCCAGCAGGTCTTGTCCTGCAATTGGAAGTGCGCTCACTGACATCAAGGCTAATATAACGGCTGTCTTTAACTTTCTAATCATTATAATCGTTATTGGTTCGAGTGAGAATAACGTCCATTGTGCAAAGGAATGACATAATAATTATAACCCAATTATAGCCATGTCATATTCCTCGTTTTTGCTTGAACGTTGCAAAGGTAACAAATATTTCATGAAAACCGAGCGCGGTTAACACAATTTGTTGGTTATTTAACACTTGCGGCCCTGCTGATAGTCAGGATGTTAACGAAACGTAATACGAGGCGCCTGCTTCCGAAGCGTGTTTCGGAACGCTGGCGGCCGGTATGCTATTGCGTGCCGTAGCCGTGCACGTGTTTTTGTTTATGCGCCTCGTCCTGAGGCCATCATTGTCGTTGTCGTAGCCCGACGTTGCGGCGGCACGGCCGTAACGGCGCTGTCATACGGCCCGTTTTGCATTCCCGAAAGGCCTGTTTCACACCACGAAACGGGCTGTTTGGGAATGCAAAACGAGCTGTATGCCTAACTGGTTGTGGCACAGGTGATTGGCGGGCTGCTCGTCGGTGGCGCCTGGTACGGCTGTTGGCGGCATGCCTTATGGCGTGGCACGTCGCTGCATGCGGTGTCTATGGGTCTGTGATGGCGGTGGGGCCAGGTGGAAAATCATGGGCGTTGTGGGCAATAAATATGGCGCCGGGTTTGTGGAAATGTCGGATTTGTTGTAACTTTGCACCGCAATGGCATTGCCGCCACACCTCGCTTGCAATGACGGGCGCCCCGGCGGCCATGCCTCAAGACAGTATATCAATAATTAAAATAGCCATTACAGATGAAACCACTGAAAGCAATCATTGCACTGGCGGCGCTGTTCGCTGCCGGCGCGGCACCTGCCATGGGGGCAGATGTGCCTGAGGAGAAAGACATGGGAGCATATCTCATGGTTTACCACAAGGACGACACGCACAGCCTGCACATGGCCATCAGCTACGACGGGCACACGTTTACGGCAGTCAACAACAACGAGCCTGTGATTGCCGGCGACACCATCGCCATGCAGCGGGGCATACGCGACCCGCACATCTTCCGCGGGCCGGACGGGGCTTTCTACCTCGCCATGACCGACTTGCACATTTACGCCAAGCAAGCCGGCTTCCGCCAGACCGAATGGGAGCGAGACGGGAATAAGTTCGGGTGGGGAAACAACCTCGGACTGGTGCTCATGAAGTCGAAAGACCTTATCAACTGGACGCGCGCAAACATACGCGTAGACCAGCTCGACCCATCGCTCGCCGACATAGGATGCGCCTGGGCGCCTGAGACTTGCTACGACCCGGTGAAGAAAAAGCTCATGGTGCACTTCACCATGCGCCACGGCAAGGAGAAGACCAAGCTTTATTACTTCTACATCAACGACGACTTCAACAAGCCCGAGGGAAAGCCCGAGGTGCTGTTCACTTACCCGAAGGAGGGCAAGGAGGCCATCGACGGCAACATGGTCTACAAGGATGGCACATTCCATCTGTTCTTTTGCTCGCACGACGGCAAGACCGGCGTGAAGCAGGCCACGTCGAAGAGCATCACCGGCCCGTGGACGTTTGACGACCGCCTGTGCGACCCGGAGAAGATTGGGTGTGAGGCTCCGAGTGTCTATAAGCTGATAGGGCAGGACAAATGGATTCTGATGTACGACGTTTATCGCGCCAACCCGATGAACTTCGGCTTCTCGGAGACCACCGACCTCGAGACGTTCAAGCCCCTGGGCCGCTTCGACGAGGGCGTGATGAAGCGCACCAACTTCGACGGCCAGAAGCATGGGGCGGTGACGTGGCTCACAAAGAAAGAGGCCAAGAGGCTCGAGGAGTACTGGAAGAAAAACCAGCGCGACTTCCCGGGAAAGATTAAGCTCTGACCCGCATGGCCATGCCCGGCGGGCATGACGGCGGCAGCGGCCCGGCGGCACCTCAGTGGGTGGCGCCGGGCCGCGTCTGCATAGTGGCCCGGCCTGCGGCCCTGTCGGCTGCGGCGCCCTCGAAACTGTCGATGATGGCAGCCAGCTCGGGTGTGAGCCTGCGGCGGCATTCCTGTTCCATCCAGTCGGGCACGGGCCACCGCGCTGCGGCCATCGATGCGGCTATGGCTGCCTGCGTGTCGGCGTCGCCGCCCAGAGAGATAGCCAGCCGCACGGCCTGCTCAACACTGTCGGCATCGAGGAAGACCGTGATGGCCTCGGGCACGGAGCCCCGGCACGACACATCCCACGCGTAGCCCGGCCTTATCTCGCCGATGGTGCGGCTCAGGTCGTAGCCGAAACTGTTTTCCACGTAACTACGTATCTCGCCGTTGCCGGCCCCGTGGCGCGCCATGAACACCGCCGCGGCCACGGCCCGGGCCGCCCCGACGGCCTCGGGATGGTCGTGAGACACCTCTGCCGACACCGTGGCCAGCCGCAGTGCCTCGTCGAGGGTGGTGGCATAAAGCCCAGCCGGGCTCACGCGCATGGCCGCGCCGTTGCCCCAGCTGCCGTAGGGCTTGGGGTTGTCGGCGGCCAACCAGCGGGCGAAGGCCGGCCCATAGCCTGCGTCGGGATACTTGCGGCCCAGTTTCTGCATGGCTTCAACGAGCGAGGCCGCGCTCTTGTCGCGGCTGTCTGTCAGCCACCGGGCCACGGCGAGCGTCATCACCGAGTCGTCGGTGAAGCGGCTCGTGGCCATGAACAGCGTTATCTTGCTTGGGTCGCTGAACTTCTGCAGGCACGACTCGTAGGACGAGCCTGCCACGTCTCCAACTATTGCTCCTAACATATCTCTGTATCGTTTTTGTCTGTCGGGCTTACTGCCTTCGCTTGTAGGGCCTTTTGCCGATATGTTTTCATTTCGAGTCCAATTATAATCAAAAAGTCGGAATAAGCGGCGTTTTTAATTTGTTTTAACCAAAAATCGCCTTCCCCGTGCCCGTATGCCGGTGGATTCGGCGCCGGTTGCTTGTGTGGCAGATTGTATGGCGAAGCGCATATTTGGTAGAAAAACATTACAAAGCAGACTGCGCTTGAAGGTCGGCTGGCGGCAACTGCGCAGCCTATGCTGCAGTGGCAGATGGCAGTATGGGCCGTTTTGCGGTGCATAACGGCCTGTTTTGGACTTCAATACGGCCCGTTTTGCAGGCCCAAACGGGCTGTATTGTAATCCGCTGTCAGACAGGCGGTTGCGCCATGCGCTGCCCGGGTCGTGGTGGTGGCGCCAAGGCGGCGTGGGCGTGAGGTTGCTGCCGTAGGTGTGGGTAGGCGGGCCTTTCCGCCGTTACAAACCGTGTGAAAGAGTTTTTTTCAGGCCATGGCAGTGCTGTTTGTAGCAAAAAATAGCTATCTTTGTCCGGTCGGCCACTGTTGAGACGCGCGTTGTGTAGCGCAGTGTGCATGGCTATCGAACGAAATAACCACCATATACACAGCATTGACTTATGAGAATGAACAGGATTTTGATGGCTGCAGCCATGGCGTTGATGGTCGGAGGCACCGCCGGGGCTACCACCGACCGCTACCGTGAGGCACTTAAGCAGGTGTTGTTTGCCGACAGTGCCAGCATGGCCATCAGGAAGTCGCAGATGAAAATGTTTGTTGCCGGGGCGTTGTCGCGCAGCCGGCACGGTGTGAGCAGCGAAGAAGCGTTGCGCCTTGAGAAAAGTCTCGACAGGTATATCGCCACGCAATATGGCGACGACATGGTTGACATGGCCTTGCCATGCTTCCGCGAGAATGTGTCTGAACAGCAACTGGTAGGGCTGGCCGGGCTCTTGGCGCGCCCCGACATAAGGCAGGCCAACGCCCACATCTCTTCGCTTTACGCAGACATAGTAAAGGACATAATGCCCACAATGTCGTCGGCTTTCGGCGCTCTGAAGGATGGGCGCCAACCCACGCTGCCATCGGTGGCCGAGTGTACCGAGGCATACAAGGAGAAGTTTGAGGCATATTGGCAGGCCAGCGGTACGGAGCAGCTTATGACTTCGGCCGTCGACAATGTGCTGGCTAAGGTTGGCGTGGGCGTCGACGAAGACAAGGTGAAGACCGTGTTGGGCTTTGTTACCGGCATGACCAAGGCCTTGATGCTCAACAGGTTTGTGGGCAGTGTCAGCGAGTCGGAGCTCGACTGCGTGATACTGCTTATGCGCTCGGACAGTTACCGGGCCCAGCTCAACGCTGCAGCCTGCATGGCTTCAGACCCCATGAAGCTGATAAAGGACATGGAAAAGGCGTTTGTAGACTGGGCTAAGGCCAACGGCGAGAGCTTTGACTTGCATTGACGGCCCGGGGCAGCGGCTGTTGGCGGCATGGGCCGGCCTTGGTGTGGCTGCGCCTGTGGGCCCGTGGTGTTGCGTTGCCTTGTGGCTCATCCGTTGATGGGGCGGCATGGCGGCCGCCGGGGGCGGTGGGTCGGTTATGCAGTCGCGATGTGCCCGCGCCGGCGTTGCGCTTCATGGCGGGTGTTCCCCATTCCCGTTTGTCGTGCAGCCGGGGGGCGCCGCCCGGCCGTTGGCCCATCCCCACAATAATATATATATGTATAGGTGTGGTCAATTCCGCATTGAGGGGCACCCTTGGCCCCTGTCCGGTTGCCGCGGACGGGTGTTTGGGTCGTCGTTGCCCGGCCTTTTGCCGCTACTGTAGGGCCTCTGGCATCCAGGCGTGGCATAAAAACAGTGCGCCGGTAGCCACAAGGGCTCCGGCGCACTGTTGGTTTTCCGGTTTGGCGGGTGGTGGCCCTCTGCCGCCGCCAAGCGCCTTTATTCAGGCTGCTCGGCATCAAGCTTGTCGATGGCCCCGGTGGCGGGGTTGAGCGTCAGGTGGGTGGTGTATCGCTTGTTGAACAGCTCTCCGCTCAGCAGTTCGGTGTAGCCATACTGCGCGGCGCTCGTCTCGAAGCTGTCGAGCAGGGTCGCCCCCTTGTATATATTGACGGTAATCTTTCCCGGAATGTTGACGTATATGCCGTCTTCCTTTTCTTTCTTCTTCTTTCCGCCCTCGGTCTCGGGTGCTGCCGCCGGCAGGCTCTGCTCGTCGGTGACGCTGATGTAGTATGGCTCACCCGACAAGTCGTCGTTGTCAACGAGCCCCAGCTTCTGCGAAAGGCGGAAGAGCACCTGCTCCTGCATGCCCGGTTGCGGGCACACCGTGAGCACATACTCAGTGGTGTCCTTGGTTGTCGTGCCGGTGAAGAGCTGTGTCAGTGCCTTGTCCTGCCTGTCGAGGTTGGCCAGCATTATGCGCAGCTGCTCCCCGTCTTTGGGCATGTAGTCGGCCTCTCCGCGGTTAAGGTAGTTCTTGCTGTCGCGTATGTCGTAGATGTCTTGTGCGGTCAGCTCGGCCATCTTGGCCGTGCTTCCTGCGGCGAGCACTTCTTCGCTGAGATACTGCCTCGGGTTTACCGGTGCCGGTTTGGGCGCCGGGACAAACGGGACTGGCGCCTCTGGCTTGCGTGCCGTGGCGTTGACGGCCAGCAACGTGCCGTCGTCG
Source organism: Marseilla massiliensis (assembly GCF_023336985.1). NCBI lineage: Bacteria > Pseudomonadati > Bacteroidota > Bacteroidia > Bacteroidales > Prevotellaceae > Marseilla > Marseilla massiliensis. The sequence continues at coordinate 46,004 of NZ_JAMBLP010000007.1, forward strand.
GCCAGCGAAATGTTGCATGCCGATGTCTTGGCGTTGAACTTCACGGCGTAGCCCTTTGCCTTGTCGGCCTCGCCATAGGTGCCCATGGTCATGCCAATGAGCTTGTGTGTTGTCGAAGCCTCGGCCTCTACATCGTTCAGGCGCAGGTATCGCTGGGCATACCGGCAGAAGTCTCCCGGCGTGTAAGTGGTCTTTTCCACCCTGACAACGAAGCGCAGCACGGTCTTTGGGAGGAAGTATACAGCGCCCTCAGGGGTCACCCCCGGCCTGTAGTTGCTTGTCTCGGTCTGGGCGAACGCTCCGCTGCAAACGGCGAGCAGCCCTGCTATGAATAACTTTCTCATGATGCTGATGGTTACTTTTTGAGTGTATTATGGTCAGTCTTCAAGCCGCATGAACGCCTGCGGCAGGTAGTTGATGATGTCGCCGGCCGTGAGGCTCTCCTTGCCCAGGCTGCGTGCGGCCAGGTCGCCGGCCAGTCCGTGCAGGTACATTCCCACCGTGCAGGCGTCGGCCTGCTTGTAGCCGCGTGCCAGCAGGGCCGTGATTATGCCTGTGAGCACGTCGCCGCTGCCGGCCGTGGCCATGCCGGCGTTGCCCGTGGGGTTGAAGGCCACGTGCCCGTCGGGCTTGCATAGCGCAGAGTAGTGGCCTTTGACTATGATGTATGCTCCCAGTCTCTCGGCCATGTCGCACGCCCTCGACAGCCTTTCGTAGCTGTCGGCACAGTGCCCGTTGATGCGGTCGAACTCCTTGGGGTGGGGTGTCAGTATTATGCCCTTTGGCAACTGTTGCAGCCATGCGCGGTGGTTGGCCAGTATGTTTAGTGCGTCGGCGTCGGCCACGATGGGGCATTGGGTGCGCCGCAGCTGCGCTATGAGCGCAATGGCAGTGGTCTCGCTCTGCCCCAGGCCGGGGCCTATGCCCAGCGCGGTGTAGTCTTCGGCGTCGACAGGCTCCGAGAACACCGTCTCTTCCTGGTCGAGCTGCACCACGGCTTCGGGCACAGATATCTGCAGCACGAGGCTGTTGCACTTTGGCGAGTGCACCGTCACTTTGCCCACGCCGGCCCTCAGGCAAGCCCGCGCTGCCAGCACGGCGGCGCCGCCCATGCCGTAGCTGCCTGCCACAAGCAGGGCGTTGCCCATGCTCCCCTTGTGGGCGAAGTCGCTGCGCTTCTTCAGCAGAGGGCGCACTTCGTTCTCGTCTACTATGTGGTAGCGGGCGTCTGTCTTTGCCATGCCTTCCTCGCTGATGCGTATGTCGAGCACTTTCAGCCTGCCGATGTAGTGCTGGTTCTCTGCGAAAAGGAACGACAGCTTGGGCTGTTGGAGCGTCAGCGTCAGGTCGGCATGTATGGTGTTGGCCCTCACGTTGTAGGTGTTGTCCTCGGCCATCAGCCCCGACGGCACGTCGATGCTCACCACGCTGGCCGGGGAAGCGTTGATATATTTTACCAGCGAGGCGAAACCGCCCGCCAGCGGCTTGTTGAGCCCGGAGCCAAACAGCCCGTCGACCACCAGGGTGCCGGCGTCGAGGTGGGGCGGGTCGAACTCTTGCTTCACTTCAATGAACTGCTGTATTTTCTTGACGGAAACGAGCCTGTCCTTGTTTGCGGCGCAATCGGCCGACAGATGCCCGGTGATGTTGAATAAAAATGCAGACACACCGTAGCCTTGCTCGGCCAGAAGCCTGGCCACGGCAAGGGCGTCGCCGCCATTGTTCCCAGGGCCTGCGAATACCACAACAGGCGTCGCCGTGCTCCATTCTTCGGCTATCGAGCGCGCAATTGCCTTTGCCGCGCGCTCCATGAGGTCGATGGAATCTATCGGCTCGTGCTCTATTGTGTATTTGTCAAGCTCATGTATCTGAGCACTAGTGAAAATCTTCATACGTGCAAAAATACAAAATTAATGCTAACCGCTGCGTAGTCTTTGGCAGAATTTTAGTAATTTTGCCTCAAAATTTCTAAAAACGAAGCATGAGTGTAGTCAAAATCCAAGACAAACTGTTTGAGACTTCAATATCTGAGGCCGAGATTAAGCAGCGCGTTAAAGCCGTTGCAGAACAGATAAACCACGACATGGCGGGCAAGAACCCGCTGTTGCTGGCAGTGCTCAACGGCGCTTTTATTTTCGCTGCCGACCTGATGAGAGAGATAACCATACCCTGCGAGATATCGTTTGTGAAGCTTGCGTCTTACCAGGGCGTCACTTCGAGCGGCACGGTGAAAGAGGTTATCGGCATCAACGAGAACTTGTCGGGGCGCACGGTAATCATTGTCGAGGACATAGTTGAGAGCGGACTCACCATGAAGAGGATGATAGAGAGCATCGGCACGCGCAACCCCGCGTCTGTGCATATATGCACCCTGCTGCTAAAGCCCGACAGGCTGAAGGTGCCATTGACCATAGACTACGTGGCTTTCAGGATTCCCAACGACTTCATCCTGGGCTACGGGCTGGACTATGACCAGCAGGGCAGGCAGCTGAAAGACATATATACGCTGAAGAACGACTGACGGCGTGGGTGCCCTTCGGCTTGTTCCGGCATGCGGCGCGCGCCCATCGGGGCTGTGGCTGCGGAGGGACAATAGTTAGACAGTATACGTTTCATACAAACAATAGACAAAACAGGACTTACGATGAAGAATATTGTGATATTCGGAGCGCCGGGATCCGGCAAGGGAACACAGAGCGACTTGCTCATAAAGAAGTATGGTTTCGGTCACATCTCAACCGGCGATGTGCTGCGCAATGAGATAAAGAACGGCACCGAGCTGGGCAAGACAGCCAAGGGTTACATTGACAACGGCCAGCTGATACCCGACGAACTGATGGTGAGCATACTGGCAAGCGTTTACGACGGTTTCGGCGCCGACCACGCGGGAGTCATCTTCGACGGGTTCCCACGCACCATCGCGCAGGCCGAGGCGCTCAAGGCCATGCTTGCGGAGCGCGGCCATGCCGTGGCGGCTATGATTGAACTCGACGTGCCCGAGGCAGAGCTCATGAAGCGGCTCATAAAGAGAGGCCAGGAGAGCGGGCGCTCCGACGACAACGAGGAGACCATAAAGAAGCGCCTCGACGTTTACCACAACCAGACGTCGCCTCTGATAGACTGGTATGAGAAAGAAGGAATACACAACCACATCGATGGCCTCGGTGAGCTTGACAGGATTTTCAAGGACATCTGCGAGGTCGTTGACAACATAAACTGATGTAGATGGCAGCATCCAACTTTGTAGACTACGTGAAGATATACTGCCGCTCCGGCAAGGGCGGCAGGGGCTCGATGCACCTGCGCCGGGCCAAGTACCAGCCCAACGGAGGGCCTGACGGAGGTGACGGAGGGCGTGGCGGCAATGTATACCTGCGCGGCAACCATAACTATTGGACGCTGCTTCACCTGCGCTATGACCGCCATATACGCGCCGGGCACGGCGGCAATGGCGGGCGAGACAAATGCCATGGCACCGACGGCAAGGATGTTTACATCGACGTGCCGTGCGGTACCGTGGCCTACAACGCCGAGACCGGCAAGTACATCTGCGACGTTGCGCGCGACGGGCAGGTGGTAATGCTGCTCAAGGGCGGCCGCGGAGGGTTGGGCAATTACCAGTTCCGCACCGCCACCAACCAGGCTCCGCGCTTTGCCCAGCCCGGCGAGCCCATGCAGGAGATGACCGTCATACTCGAGCTCAAGCTGTTGGCCGACGTGGGCTTGGTCGGTTTCCCCAATGCCGGCAAGTCAACGCTGCTCTCGGCGCTGTCGAGCGCGCGCCCCAAAATAGCCAACTACCCGTTTACCACGCTCGAACCGTCGTTGGGAATAGTGGAGTATCGCGACCGCCAGTCGTTTGTCATGGCCGACATTCCGGGCATCATCGAGGGAGCGAGCGAAGGGCGCGGCCTCGGGTTGCGCTTCTTGCGCCACATAGAGCGCAACTCGCTGCTGCTCTTCATGGTGCCGGGCGACACCGACGACATAAAGCGCGAGTATGAGATACTGCTCAACGAACTGCGCAATTTCAACCCGGAGATGCTCGACAAGCACCGTGTGCTGGCCGTCACCAAGGCCGACCTGCTCGACGCGGAGCTCATAGAGATGTTGCGCGAGACCGTGCCCGACGACATACCCGTGGTGTTCATCTCGGCAGTGGCGCACATGGGGCTCGACGACCTCAAGGACGTGCTGTGGCGGGAGCTCAACAGCGAGAGCAACAAGCTGAAGGAAATAACGGCCGAAGAGACCCTTGTGCACCGCGACAAGGACATGAGCGCCTTCATTGCCGAGCTGGCGGCCGAGGGCGAAGACGACGACGAGGGCTTCGGGGATGACGACGGCGACGACGACGTTGAAGACATTGAGGACTACGACGACTTCGAGTATGAATACGAAGACGACGGCAACCCCTGAGCCCACATTGCGCCGCTACAGCCTCGGCGAAGGCGTGGTTGCCTTCAGCACCACGCGCTACGGCGGCTACAGCCATGGCAACCACGGTTCGTTCAACGTGAACGAGTATTGCGGCGACGACCCACTGGCCGTGGCAAATAACCGCGGCCTGCTGTGCCGCGAGCTCGGCATCGGCGAAGAACGGCTGGTAATGCCGCACCAGACCCACGGGGTGGAAGTGAGGCAGATAGCCGGCGAGTTCATGGCCCTGCCGCCGTCTACGCGGAAAATGCTGCTCGAGGGTGTCGATGCCGTGATGACCGACGTTGAGCGCGTTTGCGTCGGTGTGTCAACGGCCGACTGCATGCCCATCCTCCTTTACGACCCGTGCCACCGCGCCTGCTGCGCCGTGCATGCCGGATGGCGCGGCACGGTGGCCCACATAGCCGCGCGTGCCGTGGCAGCCATGGCGGCTGCATACCACACCGAGCCGTCGGCGCTGCGGGCTTGCATAGGCCCGGGCATCTCGCTCGAGCATTTCGAGGTGGGCGACGAGGTGTACGGGCTGTTTGCCGACGCCGGTTTCGACATGGACAAGGTGGCCCGCCGCCACGGCAAGTGGCACATAGACCTGTGGGAATGCAACCGCATCGAATTGTGCCTTGCCGGGTTGCAGCCCGCGTCGGTCAGCGTCGAGGGCCCCTGCACCTACTCTCATGCCGATGAATATTTCTCCGCGCGCCGCCTTGGAACGGCGTCGGGCAGGATATTCACCGGGATAATGATAGACAAAAGCCAATGAACCAATAACATGGAATAGCAATGAAGATGAAGCACCTGCTTGTTTCGGCGGTGGCCCTCGTGACGCTTACCTCGGCCACCAAAGACGGGTTTACGCCGCTCGAGCAGCAGCAGATAAGCATTTCTACACCGGGCCTGTTTGCCCGTTCGGACGCCTTCACCGTCGATTTTGCCGCGGCGCGTCCGTCAGACTACAGCTTCCCCTTGCCCGTTGGCAAGGCCAGGCTGACCGATGACAACACCCTTGAGATATCAACTAAGCGCGGCGACGCCGTAAAGGCGATGTTCGGCGGCACGGTACGCCTGTCAAGGCACCACCTAAAGCACGGCAATGTGATTGTGGTGCGTCATGACAATGGACTTGAAACGGTCTATGGTCACAACGCACAGAACCTCGTGAAGGTGGGCCAGAGGGTGAAGGCCGGGCAGACCATAGCCATAGTAGGCGCTCGCGGCGACCAGGGCTTTTGCTTGTTTGCCATAATGGTGAATGGCGGGCGCATCAACCCGGCCACCATCTTGAGCGTCGAGAGCCACAGGCTGCTGCGCCAGACCATCATGTGCCGGAAGGACGGAGAGCGCGTAAGCCTTACGGTGACCCACCCGGACAGCGAGCAGAAGGCGCTTGCGGAGCGCAAGGCCGTCGAGCGCAAGGTGGAGTCGTACACAGCAAACCCATTCGCCGGCGGCAACCGCTTTACCGTCAACCTGGCCACGCTGAACCCCGGAGAGTGGTGCTACCCCCTTCCCGGTGCAAAGGTGATAAGCCGATACGGCCGCAGGGGAGGCAGGATGCACAGCGGGGTCGACCTGAAGACGACGCCCCACGACAAGATTCTGGCCGCCTTCGACGGCGTGGTCACCATGTCGCAGCGCTATTATGCCTATGGAAACTATATCAAGATACGCCATGCCAACGGCATTGAGACTTGCTACAGCCACAACTCCAAGAACCTGGTCAAGAAGGGCGACGTGGTCAAGGCAGGGCAGGTGATAGCCCTGACCGGTCGCACCGGGCGTGCCACCACCGAGCACCTGCACTTCGAGTGTCGCATCAACGGCCGCACGTTCGACCCTGGCAAGATATTCGACCACTCAAACCAGGCCATCAAGATGGAGCAGCTCACGTTTACAAAGAGTGGCAGCAGCATTTCCATAAAGTCGGAACGCAACTACATGGCCAAGGGCAAGTGACGGCAACCCCATGCCTCTGCCATGCCGGGAGGCGCCGCGGCTCACGTTGTGGTGTAGCTTTTTTTCAGTCCGTATGGCCGCGGGGCGCAACCGGCTGCAGCCCAGCGCGTTGCAAGTTTGCTACGGACATGTTTGCCAAAAGGGCCGTCTTGCAATGCAAGACGGCCCTTTTGGCGTCGTGAAACAGCCCGTATCGCAGGCCCGTACGGCCCATTCGGCCGCGGCCCCTGCTCGGTGTCAACATTCAGTCATGGCGGTGCGGCCGCCATGCCGCGGCCCGGTGCCGTGGGTGAATGGCCTTTCCCGCGGTCATGTCAGGCGCAGCGTCTGGTCGCAGTAGTCCATTACGGCGGGCCGGTGGGTGATGAATATCACCGTCTTGTCGCGGTTGCAGAGAATGTTTTCGAGCAGTTGCTTCTCGGTGGCGGGGTCGAGTGCGCTCGTGGCCTCGTCGAATAGCATTACGCTCCGCCCCCTGAGCAGGGCCCTGGCTATGGCTATCCGCTGCGCCTGGCCTTCGCTCAGGCCCCCTCCTCCCTCCGCAACCTTGGTGTCGAGCCCGTCGGGCAGCTCCTCGACGAAGTCGGCGCAAGCCGTGTGCAGGGCCTCGAGCATGTCTTGTTCCGATGCGGCGGGGGCGGCCAGCCGCAGGTTTGTGCGCACCGTTCCGCTCAGCAGGGTGTTGCCCTGGGGCACATACACAAAGTTGCACCTGTCGGCCGGCGACACTTCGCGGCTCTCGTCGGCATTGTATATGGCGATGGTGCCCGCCGTAGGCCGTATTAGAGCGAGTATCAGTCGTATTAGGGTGGTCTTGCCGGCGCCCGTCTCGCCGAGTATTGCGGTGCATGTGCCGGGTCGGAAGTCGAACGACAGCCCGTCAATCACGTTGTCCTTGCCGTCGTCGTAGGCATAGCTCACCCCTTCCAGCCTCACCCCGCATGGGGCGCCCATGGGCTTGCCGCCCGAGTGTTCCTCCTGTGGCATCTCCTCGAGCTCCATCAGCCGTTCGGCCGCGGTGAACACTGCGACGAACGCCGGGGCCAGCCTTGTGAGGTCGCGCGCCGGCGACTGTATCCTGTAGACCAGTTGCAGGAATGCCGTCATGCCCCCAAACGTCAGCGTGCCTTGCTGCAACCGCAGCGCGCTCCATAGGAAAGCCACGAGGTAACCCAGTGAGAACCCTGAGTTGAGCAGCAGGTTCGACATCACCGAGAAGGCCGTGCGGCGTCGCACGTGGCGTCGCAGCACGCTTTGGGTTAAGTCGAGCCGGCTCACGATGTGGCTGTCGCACTCGAGCGTCTTTATCAGCATGCGGTTCTGCACTGTCTCCTGCAGCAGGCTTTGCACGCGGCTGTCGCTGCGCCTTACCCTCCTGGTGAGCTTGCGCATCCGCGTGATGTATATCCTGCTTGCAAGCATGAACACGGGCAGCATGGCCACGGTGATTATGGCCAGCACGGCGTCCATGCGCAGCAGGTAGGCAAAGGCGCCGGTGAACATGGCCGCCACCGACAGGGCCCCAGGCAGCGTCTCGGTGACAAACGTGACGACAGTGGCCACGTCTTGCTCAAGTCTGTTGATCACGTCGCCGCTGTGATAGCGCTCCCGGCCGCGCCATTCGGAGCGCAGCAGCCTGTCGAGCATTTGCTGCTGCATGTGGTTCTGCGCCTTTATCCCGAGAATGTTCTTTATCCATACGCGCGCTATGCCGAGCCCGAACTCGCATGCCGTGAACAAGGCCATTAGCCCCACGGCCCAGTAGAGCGAGCCTTGTTGCGCGCCGGCGGCAATGTCGATGGCGCGCTGCACGGCCCACACGGCAGCCAGGCTCACGGCCACCGAGGCCAGGCCTACGGCGGCATTGAGCGCGGCCTGCAGCCTGTTGCCCCTCAGGGCCCGCCACAGCCAGCCGGATAGCTGGCCCACGCTGTAAGGCGACTTCTGCAGCCTCAGTATTTCTTTTATCTTTTTCATCCTTTTCGATTGGTGCTTTGTGGGCCCTTGCGGGCATTGGCGGCGGGTGCTCCCGGCCGCCCGTTCATTCGCGTCCGTCGGCACCCCACATCATCTTCTCGCGCAGCGTGTCGAAGTAACTGGCGCCCGGGCGCTTGACAATCCTCACCTTGTAGGGTGCCTTGCGCAGCGTTATGCTGACGCTCTCGGCGCATTTCTCCGACCGTCCGTCGATGGCTATCAGGAAGTTATGGCTCCTGCTCTCCACGCAAAGCCTCACCACCGAGTCGTCGGATATCACTATTGGGCGCGTGTTCAGGCTGTGGGGAGCCACGGCGGTGATGGCAAACACGGGCGTGCCCGGCACTATTATGGGCCCGCCGTTGCTCAGCGAGTAGGCGGTGGAGCCGGTGGGGGTGCTCACTATGAGGCCGTCGGCCTGGTAGGTGGTTAGGCACTCGCCGTTGATTTCGGCGCTGATTGATATCATCGAGGCGTCGTCGCGCTTGAGTATGGCCACGTCGTTGAGCGCGCACGAAGGCCCGGAGGGCTCCCATCCGTCGGCCTCGACCGTCAGGGCGCCCCTGTCTTCAATGGTAAACTCGCCCGTGTGCAGCGCCTTTATGCAGGCTTCGATGTCGCAAGGGGTTACGTCGGCAAGGAAGCCCAGCCTGCCCATGTTGACCCCAACGATGGGTATCTGCTTCGTCCCGACGCGCGCCGCGGCTTTCAGGAACGTGCCGTCGCCGCCCATGGATATCACGAAGTCGGCGTCGAAATCGCCATCGTCGAACACCCGTGCCACCCCCTGGGCGCTGCAGCCGCTGCGCTGTATGAAGTCGTAGAAGGCCGAATCCATCGACACCTCGGCCCCGTTTTGCGAAAGGCAGGTAAGCAATCGGGTTATTGATGCCGACTTCTTGGGCTGGAACACATTGCCGAAGATGGCGAACTTAAGTCTGTGTGATGTCATGCAAAATCGTCTTTTTATATATCTTTAGCCATGCCAAATGTCGTTATTTGGTAAACATTTAGTATTTTTGCGGTTGAGAATGCCACGCAAAACGTATGCAAAAATACACAATTATCGCGAAAATGGCATTGCAATGAGACATTTAATTGCTTACAGATGACTAAATTAAGCGTTAACATTAACAAGGTGGCCACACTGCGCAACGCACGGGGCGGCAACCATCCCGACGTTCTCAGGGTGGCAGCCGACTGCGAGATGTTCGGCGCCGACGGCATCACCGTACATCCAAGGCCCGACGAACGGCACATAAGGTATGCCGACGTGAGGGCAATAAGGCCGCAGATAACAACAGAACTCAACATCGAGGGCAACCCCATCGACCGATACATAGACCTTGTTCTCGAGGTCAAGCCGACGCAGGTGACGCTCGTACCCGATGCAGAAGACCAGATAACGTCGAACCACGGATGGGACACCAAGGCCAACCGCGCGTTCCTAACCGACGTGGTGGGCCGATTCCGCGAGGCAGGCATACGCACGTCGATATTCGTCGACCCCTCGGTCGAGATGGTGGGCTACGCCAAGGAGTGCGGCGCCGACCGCGTGGAGCTCTACACCGAGCCCTATGCCGCCGGCTACGAGCGCGACCGCGAGGCGGCCATAGCGCCTTTCGTGGCTGCCGCCGAGGAGGCCCGCCGCATAGGGCTCGGCCTCAATGCGGGTCACGACCTGAGCCTGCAGAACCTTCATTTCTTCCATGAGCGCATACCATGGGTGGATGAAGTGAGCATAGGGCATGCCATTATATGCGACGCGCTCTACCTCGGGCTTCATGAAACGATTGCCATGTACAGGCGGGCGATAGGCCGGTGAGCCTGCGCCGAGTGCGATATGGCAGCTACAATAACAAACGACTAACATTTGGAACCATGGTTTACGAATTTCTTGCAACGGGCTTCGAGGAAGTGGAAGCCCTCGCCCCGGTGGACATCTTGCGCCGTGGCGGAGTGGAAATAAAGACGGTGAGCGTCACGAGCGACCTGCTCGTGGAGTCGGCTCACGGAGTGGCAATCAAGGCAGACCTGCTTTTTGAAGACGCCGACCTGGCTTCGGCCGACCTGCTCTTGCTCCCCGGTGGGCTGCCAGGGGCAACAAACCTCAACGAGCATGAGGGCTTGCGCAAGGCGCTTGTAGGGCAAAACGAGCGCGGAGGGCGCATCGCCGCCATCTGCGCTGCGCCGTTGGTGCTCGGTGGGCTCGGGCTGCTCAATGGCAAAAAGGCCACGTGCTACCCCGGGTTTGAGAAGTATCTGACCGGCGCAACCTACACGGCCGACCTCTGCACCGTCGACGGCAACATCACCACAGGGCGCGGACCGGCCGCCGTACTGCCTTTCAGTTATGCGCTGCTCGAGCAGTTTGTGGGTGCCGAAGCAACCAAGGCCGTGCGCGACGGCATGATTTACACACAGCTGATGGAGGCGAAGTGACCAACGATTATGCCATAATAGTGGCCGGGGGCAAGGGGTTGCGCATGGGCGCCCCCCTGCCCAAGCAGTTCATCTCCGTAGGCGGCAGGCCGGTGCTGATGCACACCATCTCCCGCTTCCGCGAGGCTTTGCCCGGAGTGACGGTCATCCTCGTGCTGCCCCGCGAGCAACAGGACTATTGGGGTGGGCTGTGCCGCGACTACGGTTTCGGTGCCGACTGCCTCGTGGCAGCCGGGGGTGAGACGCGTTTCCATTCCGTACGCAACGGCCTTGGGCTCGTGCCCGACGGAGCGCAGGGCATGGTCGGCGTGCACGACGGTGTGCGCCCGTTTGCCTCGGTGGCCACCATCAGGGCCTGCTACAGTGCGGCCCGCACCAGCGGGGCGGCCATACCGGTCACGCCCGTGGTCGAGACGCTGCGCCACGTGGGCGGCCATACCGTGCCCAGAGGCGACTACCGGCTGGTGCAGACGCCCCAGGTGTTCGAGGCATCGTTGCTAAAGGATGCCTATGCACAGCCCTACCGTGAGGCTTTCACAGACGACGCGTCGGTGGTCGAGGCTGCCGGCCACGAGGTGACGCTCGTCGAAGGCAACCGCGAGAACATTAAGATTACTACCCCGTTCGACCTTGCCGTGGCCGAGGCGTTGCTCGGCAGGCAGGCCGGGGCGGCGGAGGGAGTGACGCAACCAGCACCATAGATTGCAGCCGTGCCAGACATACTGACCCAAGACATACAGTTCCTGCCGGGCGTGGGCCCGTCGCGCAAGAAGATACTCAGCCAGGAGCTGGGCATCAGCACCTACGGCGACCTGCTCCAGTATTACCCTTATAAATATGTAGACCGCAGCCGCCTGTACGCCATCAGCGAGCTTACGGGCGACATGCCCTATGTGCAGGTGCGCGGCCAGATACTGAGTTACGAGACCTTCGAGATGGGGCCGCGCAAGGAGCGCGTGGTCGCGCATTTCTCAGACGGCACGTCTGTGATGGACCTTACGTGGTTCAACGGCGGCAAGTATGCCAAGAAGGCATACCGGCCCGGCACGATGTACATCGTCTTCGGCAAGCCAACGGTGTTCAACGGGCGCATCAACGTGGTGCACCCCGACATCGACCAGGCCGACACGCTGGAGCTTTCGGCAATGGGGCTGCAGCCATATTACTCTACTACGGAGAAGATGAAGAAGGCCGGGCTGACTTCGCGTGCCATCGAACGGCTCACCAAGAGCCTCGTCGAGCGTATGAAAGAGCCCCTGGCTGAGACGCTGACCGACGAGATGGTGGCCCGTCTCCACATGATGGGGCGCGACGCAGCCCTGCGCACAATACACTATCCGAAAGACGCGCGCGAGCTTGAGCGGGCCCGCGCCAGGCTCAAGTTTGAAGAACTATTCTACGTCCAGCTGGGCATAGTGCGCTATGCCAGCGACCAGAGACGCAAGTACCGGGGCTACGTGTTCCCCCGTGTGGGCGAATGCTTCAACACGTTCTACAGCCATTACCTGCCGTTCCCGCTCACCGAGGCGCAGAAGCGCGTCATCCGCGAGATACGCCGCGACGTGGGCTCGGGCCGCCAGATGAACCGCCTCTTGCAGGGCGACGTGGGCTCGGGCAAGACGCTCGTGGCGCTCATGTCAATGCTGCTGGCCGTCGACAACGGCTACCAGGCGTGCATCATGGCGCCTACGGAGATATTGGCCGAGCAGCACCTGGCAACCATACGCAGTTTTCTCGGCGACATGCCGTTGCGCGTGGAGCTTCTAACGGGCATGGTCAAGGGGCGGCAGCGCCGCGATGTGCTCGGGGCGCTGGCCGAGGGCAGAATCGACATTTTGGTGGGGACGCATGCCATTATCGAAGATTCGGTTCACTTTGCACGCCTCGGTTTCGTCGTGGTCGACGAGCAGCACCGCTTCGGGGTGGCGCAGAGGGCCAAGCTGTGGGGCAAGAGCGCCAACCCGCCACACATACTTGTCATGACGGCCACGCCTATACCGCGCACGCTGGCCATGACTCTCTACGGCGACCTCGACGTGAGCGTAATCGACGAGCTGCCGCCCGGGCGCAAGCCTGTGCTCACGCAGCACGTCTACGACACCCGGCTGACGGCCCTCTACGACAGCATTCGCCGGCAGATAAGGCTCGGGCGGCAGGCATACATAGTGTTCCCGCTCATCGAGGAGAGCGAGAAGAGCGACCTGCGCAACCTTGAAGAGGGGTTCGAGGTGCTCAGCCAGGCTTTTCCCGAGTTCAGGCTGAGCAAGGTGCACGGCAGGATGAAGCCGGCCGAGAAGGATGCCGAGATGCAGCGTTTCGTCAATGGCGAGACACAGATACTCGTGGCCACGACGGTGATAGAGGTGGGGGTGAACGTGCCCAATGCGTCGGTGATGGTCATACTCGACGCACAGCGCTTCGGCTTGTCGCAGCTACACCAGTTGCGCGGGCGCGTAGGCCGCGGGGCCGACCAGTCGTACTGCATCCTGGTCACCCCCAACAAGCTGAGCGACGACACGCGAAAGCGCATCGACATCATGTGCGATACGACCGACGGGTTCCGCATCGCAGAGGCCGACCTCAAGCTTCGCGGCCCCGGCGACCTTGAGGGAACGCAGCAGAGCGGCATGGCTTTCGACCTTAAGATTGCCGACATTGCGCGCGACGGGCAGCTCGTGCAGATGGCGCGCGACGAGGCACGCCGCATCATCGACGACGACCCGGAGTGTGGCAAGGAGCGCTACGCACTGTTGTGGAGCCGCTTGCGCGAGCTACGCAGAAACGAAATAAACTGGGGGGCAATCTCCTGACGGCTCTCTGTGCGGCGTCTTCTCAGCTTTGGGGCGTTTTTGTGGCTATTTATTTTCGGGTGTGTTTGTCTTTCGGAAATATTCCAATGATAAGTATTTGAGTCTCAGTGAGTTTGCAAAACGGCCCGTTTCGGATTGCAAAACAACCGGTCTTGCAGTCCGGAACGGGCCGTTTGGCGTTCCCGTTTGGCCTCTTTGGCCAGGCCTTGCGGCCGGGGCTGTGCGTCGGCGGCTTGCAGGCGTCGCTGCCGCATGGGTCGGGCCACTGTGCGCTTGCGTTTGTTTGCTGGGCCGACCCAACCCGAAACAAGAGAGGCGGAACGCCACTGCAGTGGTGTTCCGCCTCCTTATGGCAGTGGGGCATGGCCCCGTTGCATGTGTCAGTCGAGCTGTGCCAGCTTGTTGTCGCTGCCGAGCACGTCGAGAATCTTGTGCTTGTACATTTCCTCCATGAGGTCGCGAGCCGGTCCGCAGTACTTGCGCGGGTCAAACTCTGCGGGCTTCTCGGCCAAAGTCTTGCGCACTGCTGCGGTGAAGGCAAGGCGAGAGTCGGAGTCTATGTTAATCTTGCAGACAGCGCTGTTGGCTGCCTTGCGCAACTGCTCCTCGGGTATTCCGACAGCGTCGGGCAGCTTGCCGCCGTACTGGTTGATCATGTCAACATACTCCTGGGGCACAGATGAAGAGCCGTGGAGCACGATGGGGAATCCGGGCAGCTTCTGCATTATCTCGTCGAGCACGTCGAATGCCAATGGCGGGGGCACCAGGCGGCCTGTCTTCGGGTCGCGGGTGCACTGCTCCGGCTTAAACTTGTAGGCGCCGTGTGATGTGCCTATGGAGATGGCCAGCGAGTCAACGCCGGTCTTTGTCGTAAAGTCAATCACCTCTTCGGGCTTGGTGTAATGCGAAACCTCGGATGCAACTTCGTCCTCAACGCCTGCAAGCACGCCCAGCTCGCCCTCGACGGTAACGTCATACTGGTGGGCATAGTCTACAACTTGCTTCGTGAGGGCCACGTTTTCGTCGTAAGGCAGTGACGAACCGTCTATCATTACCGACGAGAAACCCATGTCAACGCAGTTCTTGCAAAGCTCGAAGCTGTCGCCATGGTCAAGGTGCAGTGCTATCTCGGGGTGATTGCAGCCAAGCTCTTTTGCGTATTCAACGGCACCCTCGGCCATGTAGCGAAGCAGAGTCTGGTTGGCGTAGTTGCGCGCTCCCTTTGACACTTGCAGGATAACAGGCGACTTCAGTTCTGACGTTGCCTTGATAATGGCCTGCAGCTGCTCGAGGTTGTTGAAGTTGAATGCGGGCACAGCCCATCCGCCATTGATGGCTCTCTTAAACATCTCGCGTGTGTTCACGAGACCTAAAGACTTGTAGTTTACCATAATTTTATTGTTTGATTGAGTGTATCCTTTTTCTTTTCTGACCGCAAAGTTACCATTTTAATTTTGCACTCCCAAAGTTTTGCATCTGTTTTCGTGTGACGGTAACGTTACTTTTTCATTAATTTGCATTACTCTTTGCTTTCGGCGGCCTTTTGCAAGCCAAACTTTGCAATGTCGGGGCTTTGCCGTCAGTGTGCTGTGGCGGCCGTTTCGCCTGGCGATAAAAAAAGGGGCTCCGCCGAGCCCCAAATCTTTTAAACCTTAAATCTAATACTATGAAAAACACTTTCCGCAAAGATAGCTTTTTGTTTCCATTGCGCAATGCCGGCCGAACTTATTTCGGTAGACCCTGATGTTTTCTTGATTTAAATCAATTATTTCCTATTTCGGCAATTATATTGCCCAATAGGAATGTTGCGTTTTGGTTTCTTGCCACTCCCGGGGTTATCTTATAAGTATATGTTATCTTGTCGGCGAGCCCTATCTCGAAGCACCAGTTGTGGAACGTTTGCGGCTTTTCGTCGGCCATTTTCGACAGTTCGAGGTCGTGGGTGGCAATCATCCCGCTTACGGGTAGCGTCGATATGGCTTTCAGGAACATCCGCGAGCCGTTCAGTTTGTCGAGCGAATTGGTGCCCTTGAGAATCTCGTCGAGTATTATCAGTGTGTGTTCCGACTGCTTGCAACTGCTGATGAGCTGTTTCAGGCGCAGCAGTTCGGCGTTGAAGTAGCTTATTCCGTGGCTTAGGTCGTCGCTTGTGCGCATGCTGCAGAACAGGTTGAACACCGTTGTGCGCATCGACTTGGCGAACACCGGCATGCCGTTCATGGCCAGGATGTAGTTCACCCCGATTGAGCGGAGGAAGGTACTCTTGCCTGCCATGTTGGCTCCTGTGACGATATAGTAGTTCTTCTCGGCTATGCTGAAGTCGTTGCACACGGCCTTCTCGCCCAGGAAAGGGTGCCAGATGGCCTTTGCCTCGAGGCTCACCCCGGGCTTGCTGCTTATCATGGCGGTGGTTGCCGCCGGTTCGTTGTAGCTGAATGTGGCCATGCTTACGAGCGCGTCGAGTTCGCTAACGGCGTCTATCCACTGCTCGGTGTGCCTCATGTGGCGCCGTTGCCAGCCCAGGAAGCGCCTTACGAGGAAGAAGTCGCTGAGCAGCAAGGTGTCGAATGCTATTAGTCCAAGCACGTTTGCCCGCCTGTCGAGGCCGTCGAGCATTGCCTGCAGCTCGCGGAACGACTGTCGGGCGCTGTGGGCATCGGGTGCTCCGTTGCCGTTGCCGTCGTGTGTCATGACCATTTCGCGCAGCTCGGTTGTTGCCGTCAGTTCGGTGAGCTCGGCGTAGGCCTTGAGCTGTTTGTGCAGGTTGTTCACCGCCTTGCTTATCAGTCGCAGTGGCTTGGAGCACACGAGGTAGACCAGTGCGAACTGTGTCACGCCCCAGGTTATGGGCACCCCGGCCTCCATGTCGGTGGTGGCGGCCATCAGTATGGTGGCCATGAACCCCGCGATGGCCATCCACGCCACTGCCGCGGCCACCGGCGAGAGCGCAAACCGCGGTATGGCCATGTTGCGGGCCTGGTTGAGTGCCTCTTTCACCGCAGGCGTGTCGATGTGCCCGTGGCGCCTGTGGGCCATGAACTCCGTGCGCAGCGGCTCCATTGCGGCCAGCCTGCTTATGGCCTGTCGCCGCCTGTCGGCCGTGGCTTTGGCCTTTTCCGGGTCGGCAGAGTCGATGGTTGACAGATGCCGTGCCAGGCAGTCGGCGCCTCCGCTTGTCACGGTGCGGCATATGCGATGGTACAGCGAGAGGGGCCCGAAGATGTCCATGTCGTAGGTGAACGGATGCTTCGGGTCGGCGTAGCGGCTGCCGTCGTCGAATGCCGAGAAGTCGCCCTGCAGGTATTTCAGTTCGTTGCAGTATGCTTCGTGGCGGCTTTCCTGCTTCTCTATGAGCCGGCCGTTGGCCACGTCGCGCCTCCGTGTCACAATGTATGCAGCCAGCATGGCGGCCGCCAGGGCCGGCCATGCCCATCCGCCCCACACGGTATAGGCCGCCACCGAGCAGATGGCTGCGATGAACGTGAACAGTTCTGTGCCCAGAAACAGTCCGTTTTTGCGTTTCAGCCGGCTGATGTCTGCAGCCAGGGCGTTGGCGTTGGCGGTGTAGAAACTGCGTAAATCGTCTTTTGTCATGCTCTGGTTGTTGTATGGTTTGGCTGCAAAATTACAGCATTCCGTTCT
Source organism: Marseilla massiliensis (assembly GCF_023336985.1). Lineage (NCBI taxonomy): Bacteria > Pseudomonadati > Bacteroidota > Bacteroidia > Bacteroidales > Prevotellaceae > Marseilla > Marseilla massiliensis. The sequence goes on from NZ_JAMBLP010000007.1 coordinate 63,268, forward strand.
TTTTGTCAGTCATGGTTAATATGGTTTAACAGATGTAATGGTGCAGATAGCATAATTTATAGGTTGTGGTTTGTTGGCCGTTAGTCTATTTTGGCGTAACTTTGCACGCCGGTAGTAGCCCCGGCGGCTGTGCCCCCGGAAGGGCATGCCGCCCCGGCCCGCTTCCGCCAAGAACCGAACAGCATAAACAAAAGGATATGGATAACGCATACATTAAGTCGTTTCCCGACGTCATGTCGGGCAAGAAGATACTATATGTCCACGGTTTCGCATCGTCGGGCCAGTCGGGCACAGTGGCCAGGCTGCGCGAGTTGCTGCCCGGGGCCGTGGTTGTGGCCCCCGACCTGCCCATACATCCGGCCGAGGCCATGGACTTGCTGCACAGCGTTTGCGACTCCGAGAGGCCCGACCTCGTTGTCGGCACGTCGATGGGAGGCATGTATGCAGAGATGCTCTACGGCTTCGACCGCATATTGGTGAACCCCGCTTTCAGGATGGGCGAGACCATACTGAAGAACGGCATGCTCGGCAAGGTGACGTTTCTCAACCCCCGCGCCGACGGCATGAAGGAGTTTATGATGACCAAGCAGTTGCAGGAAGAGTACCGCGAGACTACCGAACGCTGCTTCACAGGGCCCGTTGCCGGCGACCAGGGGCGCGTCTGGGGGCTCTTCGGGATAGAAGATCCCGTGGTGCACACCTACGACTTGTTTGCCTCTCACTATGCCAATGCGCTGCGCTTCCACGGCGAGCACCGCATGAACGACAGCATACTGCTCCACTCGGTGCTGCCGGTGGTGCAGTGGATTGACGACCGCCAGCGCCGGCGGCAGCGCAACATCGTGTACATAGGCATAGAGCAGACCATGGAGCACGACTGGCGTCCGCTGTCGAGCGTGGTAAAGGCCGTGCGCTTCTTGCTCGAGTGGTACGACGTTTATTTCGTCGGGGCGTTGCCACCGGCCGACGGCGGCTATGCCGGGCGCGTGTCGCAGTGGGTGTTCGAGACCGTCGGCGTGCCCTCGTTCCGCCACGTCGTGTTCACCAACCGCAAAGACCTGCTCTATGGCGACTACCTTATCGACGCCAGTGCCGACGGAGGCTCGGCCTCGTTCATGGGCACCCGCATCGACTTCGGGTCGGATGCGTTCAAGACGTGGGAGGAGGTGATAGAATACTTCGGGCGGCTCGGCGGCCAGTGACGGCCCGGCCACAGGTGTGCCGGCGCCCGTGGCATGCCTCCGCGCCGCGCCGCGGCAGCCCTTGCCCGCGCTGTCGGAGCTTGCTGCCGCGCCGACGGCCGACGGCCGCTGTCGGAGTTTGTGCAGCCCGCGGCCGTCGTTGCATAAAGCAACAGGTGCGCCCGGCAATTGCCACGGGCGCACCTGCTGACATCCCGTCTCCCGACGTGACATCGTCAAAATCATGATGTGAAAAGTCTTAACGCCTTAAGACGACTTGCTTAATCAGATCTCTATTGCATCTATCAACTAAAATCCATTATGGCTAACTTATCTCCTTTATTGCGCATCTGCCCCCGGCGGCGTGGCCGTCGGTGGCCGCCATGTCGCCGTTGCGCTTGTGGGTGGTCTCCACCGACGACTCGTCGATATTGACAGACTCGTCGCGGAAGTATGTCTGGACGTCGACTTCAGGGCGCAGCTTGTCGCCGCTTACCGACAGCCGGTAAACCGTCTTGGTGGAACCCTGTACGAACGTGAGCACGCATTCGTAGCTTTCGCCCCTCTGTTCGCGCTCCACGTTGGTTGCCGAGCGCGCCTCGGCCTCGAAGGCTTCGCGCAGTGCGTTGGCCACGGTGCCCCCCTGGCTGTAGAAGTGGAAGTTTTTTGTCTCCATGCCCACGCGCCGTGTCTTCGGGTCGCGCTTCACTATGCGGTCTGTCATCACGTTTTTGCTTTCCAGGTCGCGTATCTGTTCTTCGATGCGCGCTTGCGCCAGTGCCGCCGTGGTGGCAGCCAGGCACAGTAGCAGCGATGCCACGGCTCTGGTGCACATTATTTTCATTGCAGTTGTCATATCGTAGGTCTGTTGCTGTTTTGCTTGTTTTCGTTCTCCATCATCTTGAATATCTCCTTCGGCGACATCCTTCCGATGCCCTTGTACCTGTTGCCCAGCGCGCAGGCCTCGTGCTCTATGCGGCGCAGTTCGGGCATTATCACCTTCAGGTCGGTTATCTTCTTGCCCCCTCTCACTATGTAGCTGCCGCTGTATATGGCATACATCCGTTCGGTTTTGGCGTGGTGTTGGTAGGCTACGGCGGCCCCGGCTACTATCAGCACCGCTGCGGCGGCCCCGGCGGCAACCTTGGCCCATATCGGCACCGTGCGCGCGCGGCGCCCTTTCGGCTCGGCCACTGGCGGCAGTGGTGCAGCCATGCCGCCTGCATACCATTCGAACATGGCCTTGTACTTATGCAGGTGGCTTGCCACTCGGCTGCCGGTGAAGTAGTCGTAGAGCCGGCGTTCCTCTTCGTTGCTTGTCGCCCCGTCGAGGAATTTCGCTACGAGCTGTTCCATTATCTTGTCTTTATCCATAGCTCTGTCTATTCGTTTACGAAGTGTTTCAATATGTTGCGCCTTGCCCTCGACAGGTTTTGCCTCACGGCCTCGGGCGAGCTGCCCGTGAGCCTGGCTATCTCGCCCACCTCCATGCCTTCGGTGTGCTTCATCCTGAGCACTGCCTGCTGGGTGTCGGGCAGGGCGTCTATGAGCCTTGCCACGCGCTCTTCGTCTTCCTGCTCGATTAGCGATGCCTCGGGCGTCTGGTCGGTGGCGGTGTCGGCGGGGCGCGCCTCGGCCAGCGGCACCGTTGCCTTGCGCATTTTGTTGAGGCTCAGCCGGCGGGCCATCACCACGGCCAGCGCTTCTGTGGAACGGTATTCTTCGAGCCGGTCGTGCATGACCCAGAGCTTGAGCACCACTTCCTGGGCTATGTCTTCGGCGTCGGCTGCGTCGGAAACATACCTCATGGCTTCGTGGTGCAGGCGTGGGCGTATGCGCCCGACCTCAATCTCGAACTCCTTTTGTTCCATATACATTTATCAGACACGGCCGGTGGCGGTTTGTGACATTGGTTGCTGTCTATTTAAACTATTTTAATAAATGCCAGGGCGTTGCCGAATGGTTATGGCGGGGTGCCGTGAGTTGGGCTTGCCTGTGGTCGCCCGGCGTTGGCTGACAGCTGCTTTGGTGGGTGCTGCCGGCCAAGCTCATGACCGGGCGCAGCTGGTTGCAGCTCCTTCCAACTCCTTCTTACTCCCCAATAACTCGTTTTAACTACCCAAATACCTCCTTCTGCCTCCCCTCATTTGGCCCTATGTCGATGTTCATTTTATTTAAATGGGCTCTTGCTTTGCAACACTCCGCGTGTCAATATTATTCATGCGGCAAATCCGTTGTGGCCACTTAGTGTAACCGGTTGGATTTCAGTGTGTTGGCAAACGGGTCGGGACAGCCTGCAAAACGGCCCGTATTGCCCTGCCGAACGGGCCGTTCGGTGTGCCTGTATGGCCCGTTTGGCTCGACAGTTTGGCCGTCGGCTGTGGCCGGAGCTGCCGTTTGTAAACATTGTTCACTTCCACTTCGGTTTTCTGCAGGGTCGCGTCGGCTGTGGCTCGGCTCGGGCCCGGCGCGATGTTGCGGCCGGAGGCGTTTCGCCCCTGCCACCCGATGGCATGCCGATAATATAATTATGTGGAAATGTTAAATCACCGATTTGGCAGAAAAAACATGCGCGTATGTTTGCCGTATTGCATGTTTTGTATTATCTTTGCGGTGTACTAATACAGTGGTACACTATGGGTCGATAATTAAAACGATAGAAAATCATGATAGAAGTAAGCAACATCTGTTTCAAGTATCCCGGGAGCAAGCGTCCCGTGTTCACCGATTTCAGTGTCAGCATGGCCCCTGGGCGTGTCTACGGGCTGCTGGGCAAGAACGGCACGGGCAAGTCGACGCTTCTTTATCTCATGGCCGGACTGCTGCGCCCACGGTCGGGCAGCGTTTGTGTCGATGGCGTCGAAGCATCAAAAAGGCGTGCCGACATGCTCCGCGAGATGTTCGTCGTGCCCGAAGAATTCTTCCTGCCCGACGTCACCCTCGATGCCTACGTGCGCATCAACGCCCCGTTCTACCCGCGCTTCAGCCGCGAGGTGCTCGACGCCTGCCTTGCCGACTTCGAACTGCCCGGCCGGTTGCGGCTCGGCAAGCTGTCGATGGGGCAGAAGAAAAAGGTGTACATGAGCTTCGCCCTGGCCGCCGGCACGCGCCTGGTGCTGATGGACGAGCCCACCAACGGGCTCGACATACCGTCGAAAAGCATCTTCCGCCGTGTGGTGGCGCGCCATTTCACCGACGACCGCACGTTTGTCATATCCACCCACCAGGTGCACGACGTGGAGCAACTGATAGACCATCTGCTCATCATATCCACCGGCGGTATGTTGCTCGACGCCTCGGTGGCCGACGTGTGCGGGCGCTATTCGTTTGAGCTGAGGCAGCCGGGCGAGCCTCTCGGCGGCGTGGTCTACGCCGAACCCTCGCTGCAGGGCAACCTCGTCATGGCCCGCCGCCAGGCCGGTTGGCCCGAGACGCAGCTCAACCTCGAACTGCTGTTCAACGCCGTGGTGCAAGGCAAGCTGCCTGCCGGCAGCCTTGCAGGAGGGGAGGAGGTGTGAATATGGGTGGACGTTTCTCGTTCAGGCGCGTGGCGTTGCTGTTGCGCAGCGATGCGGAATGCGTGTGCCCGGCATTGCTCAAGGTGACGCTCGGCGCAGGGTTCTTCCTGTTCCTGTATTTCATGGCTACGTATGGGTATGATGGCAGCGGCATCATCAGCGTGACTACAGATGCTGCCATGAGGTGGAAGGGTAGCGTGTCCAAGGGCTGTCTGGTCATGGCCATGGTGTTTGGCCCTTCGTTTATCTACGCCGGCATGGCCCGGCCCGACGCCCGTTTGGCGTTCATGATGCGCCCTGCTTCGGCGGCCGAGAAGTTTGTCGGCCGGCTATTGCTGTCAACTGTGGGTGTGTCCGCCTTGGTTTTGCTGGCTGTCGCCGTGGCCGATTTGCTCCACCTGGGCTTCAGTCTGGCCGCAGGCACCTCCGACGGGCTGCGTTCCGTCATGGCCAGCCTCGCCCGTGAGACGGCAGGCAGCGTTTCCGACATCTTCCGGCCTGCCCCGCATGACTGGCCAGCAGCTCTGGCACACGGGCTCAATGCCGTGGCTGGGCTGTTGTTTTTCCAGTCGCTTTATCTGCTCTGCCCGCTTCTGTTGGCCCGTGGCGGGTTTGTTGTGGCTACGTTTTCGGCAGTGGTCTGCCGGGCCGTTTTCGTTGCGCTACGCCATTGTTTGCCCGACACCGTCAGCCAGTCGGCCTGCGATTTCATGTGGATGGCGTTAGGCTTGTTGCTCGCCGTCGCCAATTATGCCGTGGCCTACCGCAGTTTCCGGCGTATGCAGTTGGTGAATGGAAAGTGGTTTAACATATAAATCAGGAATAGAAAATCATGGATACATATTTTGACATAAGGCGTTTCGGCCGCTTGATGCGTTACGACCTTGTGGCCAACTCGCGCCACTTGGCCTTTCTTCTCATCGCTGTCAGCGTGGGATTGTACGCATTGTTGTTCCTCAATTTCTACAAGGCGTTCACCGTCACCTATAGTGTCGGTGAAATGGAAAGCCGTGTCGGCGACATTGCCTCGTTCTTTCTGTTGGTGCTCTTTGTCTTTTCGGTCTACAGTCCGAGCCTTGTCTGCTCGCGCCTCAGCGACAAGGCAGCGTCCACGGCATACTGGCTGCTGCCCGCCTCGCCGCTCGAGAAGTTTTTGGTGCGCTTCTTGCTGTCGGCGTTCGGCGCTGTCGGTCTGGTGGTGTGCGCCATGCTTATGGCCGATGCGCTCTTCATGCTCACATGCCTTGCCGCAGGCTTGCCCGGCGTCACCTCGGTGTCGCTGGCCATGGCCGGTCTCTTGGGCGACACGCTCGGGGCGTTCGCCCGCCGCGAATTGCCGCCGGGGCCGGGCGGTTGGTGGCTTTTGGTGGTGCTGTGGCTTACGTTTGCCATGTCGAGGGCGCTCAGCCTGCTTTGCGGCGTGGTGTTCCGCCGCAGGGCGCTGCTGCTCACTGTGCTCCTGTCGGTGGTGGTGAGCATGGGCTATGCCGCCATGGGCGGCGACTGGGTTGGCGCGCTCTACTGGTCGGCCTATGGCTCGCCGGTGTCGGCGGCGTGGCTGTCGCTGTCGCTTCTGGCCGTCACGGTGTGCTGCTACCTGCTTGCCTACCGCCTGTTTTGCCGCATACAGATTGTAGGGCGCAAATGGATAAGCCTATGACAACGTTCAATCCCGACAAGCCCATCTACCTGCAGATGGCCGAACGGCTGTGCGACGAGATACTGGCCGGCACCTACAGCGACGACGACCGCGTGCCCAGCGTGCGCGAATATGCCGTGATGCTCGAGGTGAACACCAACACGGCGGTGAAGGCTTACGACGCCCTTGCGCGCGACAACGTGATTTACAACCGCCGCGGACTGGGCTACTTCGTGTCTCCCGGCGCCCGCGGGCGCATACTCAGTGCCCGCCGTCGCGATTTCATGGATCACACCCTGCCGTCGGTGTTCCGCGACATGAGGCTGCTCGGGATATCCATCGGCGACATCGTAGGCGCGTGGCAGGCCACAGCCGGCGGGCAGGGCGACCAGCCTGGCGGCAGCGACGGCGGCCAGGGATAAACGCCCCTGCGTATGGCAAATATGACCATCGGACGATAAAAAAGATGGATAAATGTTGCTGAGCGTGCAACATTTTGCCTTAACTTTGCGTCAATAATATGTCAGTAGTAGCAATAACACAGAGCTGCCGGGCCCGCACCGTGGGGTAAAAGCCAGCAGGGGCGGGGCCGGCATACATATATTATTATGGTAATACACATCAAAGACCTCAACAAGACATACCAGGGAGCGCAGCCGCTCCACGTGCTCAAGGGCATCAACCTCGACATAGAGCGGGGCGAGTTTGTGTCAATCATGGGCGCGTCGGGCTCGGGCAAGTCGACGCTGCTCAACATACTGGGCATACTCGACAACTACGACACGGGCGAATACCGCCTCGGCGGCGAGCTGATATGGAACCTTAGCGAGAGGCGCGCGGCCGAATACCGCAACCGCATGATAGGCTTCGTGTTCCAGTCGTTCAACCTCATCAGCTTCAAGACAGCCGTAGAGAACGTGGAGCTGCCCCTCTACTACCAGGGAGTGGGCCGCCGCGAGCGCCGCCGTCGGGCCATGGACTACCTCGACCGGCTGGGGCTGGCCGCTTGGGCCACCCACTATCCGGGCGAGATGTCGGGCGGACAGCGCCAGCGTGTGGCCATAGCCCGCGCCCTGATAACGCGCCCCGAGCTCATACTGGCCGACGAACCTACGGGCGCCCTCGACTCGAAGACGAGCGTAGAGGTGATGCAGCTGCTCAAGGAACTGAACGAACAGCAGGGCATGACCATCGTCGTGGTGACCCACGAGAGCGGAGTGGCCAACGAGACCAACCGCATCGTGCACATACGCGACGGCGTAATCGGGCTCATAGAAGACAACCATGACCACCATGCCTCGCCGTTCGGGGCGGGCGGCCTGATGAAATGACGACAATAAAGCAAGCCATATATGCGCGACATCTTTACTGAAATATGGGCGACAGCCAGGCGCAACAAGCTGCGCACGGCGCTCACCGGCTTCTCGGTGGCGTGGGGAATATTCATGCTCATCTTCCTGCTCGGGGCGGGCAACGGCCTTATCAACGCCCAGATGCAGAGCACAGACCGCTACCTGGCCAGTTCGATGGTGGCATTCGGGGGCCGCACCTCGAAGCCCTATGCGGGCTTGGGGAGCGGCCGCGGCATATCGCTGCGCGAGCAAGACATGGCCACCACCGACAGCGTGTTTGCCGGGGTGGTGGGCGATGTGGGCGCCGTCTACGACCATGGCGGCGTCACCCTCTCGGCCGGGGCAAACTACATGGCGGGCCAGACGCTGAGCGGTGTCTACCCGGTGGACCGCGACATTAACAAGACAGAGGTGGTGGAAGGCCGCTTCATCAACGACATCGACATGCGCGAGCGGCGCAAGGTGGCCGTGATAAGCGAAGACCAGGCGCGCGAGCTGTGGCCCCACGGGGGCTCGCCCGTAGGCAAATACGTCAAGGCCGACGGCCTTATGTGGCGTGTGGTGGGCGTCTACAGGGGCGACGGCATGATGAAGGCCTCCGACGTCTACTGCCCCCACGCCACCGTTTGCGCCATCTACAGCACCGACAGCCGCGTGGGCAACATTGAGTTTACGTTCGACGGGCTCGAGACGGAGCAGCAGAACAACGACTTCGAGGCCGACTACAGGGCCAAGCTGAACCTGAACCACAGCGCAGCACCCGACGACGACAACGCCGTGTGGCTGTGGAACCGCTTCATGGACAACATCCAGATGGCCCGGGGCATGGGCATACTGCGCACGGCGCTGTGGGTTGTGGGCTTGCTGACGCTGCTTAGCGGCGTGGTGGGCGTGAGCAACATCATGCTCATCACCGTGAGGGAGCGCACCCGCGAGTTTGGCATACGCAAGGCCATCGGGGCCCGCCCGTGGTCTATATTGCGGCTCATAATAATAGAAAGCGTGGTAATGACAACATTGTTTGGCTATGTGGGCATGCTATGCGGCATCGCCGCAAACGAGTATATGAACGCCACGATAGGCCGCACGGAGGTAGACACGGGCCTGTTCAAGGCCACAATGTTTGTCAATCCCACCGTGGGCGTCGACGTGTGCATAGAGGCCACGCTCGTGATGGTGCTGGCCGGCACGCTGGCCGGGCTGGTGCCTGCGCGCCGGGCTGCCCGCGTGAGGCCCATCGAGGCGCTCAAGGAAAACTGACGGCGGCGGCAAACAATGCCGACAAAATAGAGGCCGCCCGGCATCGCTCGCGCCACGGCGCGGCCAAACGGCACATATCGCGCCGCAAGACGGCCTATTCGGCAGTGCAGAACGGGCCGTTTGGCCGTGCAATACGGCCCGTATCGCAAAGCCTTGAGAATCAGTATGATGGGCGGAGCGGCGCGGATGGCGAAAAATAATTACACAAGTCTGCCTCCGCCGGGGAAGCGGCCGGGGCCGAGACGCAACGCGCAGGCCTGGCGGCAGTGGCAGGGCGGCGCGGCGGCCGCCACAGCGGCATACAGTGAAACACAGGCCGATGGCCTGATAAAGAAATGCGATTATGAATTTCAGAGAGATAATAGATTCGCTCATGCGCAACAAGAGCCGCAGCATACTGACCGGTTTCGGGGTGTTCTGGGGCGTGTTCATGCTCATTGTGCTCATCGGCGGGGGCAACGGGCTGAGGGAATTGCTGCAGAACAACTTCGCCGGGTTTGCCACAAACTCGGCCATGGTGTGGGCCCAGCCCACGTCGAAGGCATACCGTGGGCTGCCCAAAGGGCGCAGCTGGAGCATGGACTACCGCGACGTGGAGCGCCTGGCCAGGCAGGTGCCGCAGCTCGACAGGGTGGCGCCGGTGCTCTTCGTGGGCGGCAAGAGGGCTGTCAACGGCGAGCACACCGCCTCATGCAACGTGTCGGGCGTGACGCCGGAATATGCCGACATACAGACACCCAAGATACGCTACGGCCGCTATCTCAATGCCCTCGACATGGAGCAGGGGCGCAAGGTGTGCGTCATTGGCAAGCGCATTTACAACGACCTGTTTCCCGAAGGGGGCGACCCGTGCGGCCATTCCATGCGCATCGATTCCGTTTACTACGAGATTGTGGGCGTAGACTTCCGTACCGGCAACTCCGTCAGCGTCGGTGGGCCTGTAGACGAGAACGTGTCGGTGCCCATAACCGTGGTGCAGCGGGCCTACAACCGTGGCTCTCAGGTCGACGTCATAGCCGTCACGGGGCGCCGCGGGGTGGTGATGAGCAAACTGACCGGGCGCATCCGCAGTGTGGTGGCGCGCTCCCACAATGTTGACCCCACCGACGAGCAGGGCGTGATGGTGTTCAACACCGAGGTGCTTTTCGCCATGCTCGACAATCTTTTCCGCGGTGTCAACTTCCTGGTGTGGCTCGTTGGCACGGGCACGCTGCTGGCCGGGGCCATCGGGGTGAGCAACATCATGATGGTAACGGTAAAGGAGCGCACCTCGGAAATAGGCATACGGCGGGCCATAGGGGCCACGCCGCGCATGATTCTCGGGCAGATAGTGGCCGAGAGCGTGGTGCTCACGGCCGTTGCCGGCATGAGCGGCATCATGCTGGGCGTGGCCATCCTGCAGATGATAGAGCTGGGCTCAACCACCGACGGCATAGCCGCAGCCCGCTTCCAGGTAGACTTCTCTACGGCTTTCGCGGCCGCGTCGATGCTCTGCCTGCTCGGCGGACTGGCCGGACTGGCCCCTGCCTGGAGGGCAATGAAGGTGAAGCCCGTAGACGCCATGCGCGAGGAGTAGGGCCGAAGCGTGCCTCTACGGCCCCGTGCCGCATCCGTATGGGCTGCCTTTGCGAGGCGTGGCGGCCTGGAAAGCCACTGCGCCCGGCTTGTGGGCAGATGTAAATGTAACTTAACAACAACAGATATGAGAAGATATTCCAAACTCATTGTTGCGGCACTGGTGGCCGTGGCATTCATCGGGACATTTGTGTTCCTCTATCAGAAATCGCGGCCGAAGCCTGTGGTGTATACCGAACTGAAGGCTACGGTGGGCGACATACGCAAGACAACCATCGTCACCGGGAAGATTGAACCGCGCGACGAGGTGAGCGTAAAGCCGCAGATAAGCGGCATAATAAGCCAGATCATGAAGGAGCCGGGCGACAGGGTAGAGGCCGGCGAGGTCATCGCCAAGGTGAAGGTGATACCCGACATGAGCCAGCTTAGCTCCGCGCAGAGCCGTGTCAGGCTGGCCGAGATAAACCTGAAGCAGGCCACCACCGACTTCGGGCGAGAGAAGGCGCTCTACGAACGCCGCCTGGTGAGCGACGACGAGTACGACAAGGTGAGGCAGGCCATGGAGCAGGCGCGCGAAGAGAAGGCCGCCGCAGAAGACGCCCTGCAGGTGGTGCGCGACGGCATATCGCGCAGCAACGCCAACGCCAGCTCCACTCTCATACGCTCGACTATATCGGGCATCATTCTCGACATCCCTGTCAAGGTGGGCAATTCGGTCATACTGAGCAACACGTTCAACGACGGTACGACCATAGCCACGGTGGCCGACATGGGCGACTTGATATTCCGCGGCAATGTGGACGAGACGGAAGTGGGCCGCCTCGCTGTCGGAAAGCACATGAAGATTACCGTGGGGGCGCTGGAGAACCTTTCGTTCGATGCCGTGCTGGAGTACATCTCACCCAAGGCTGTAGAGAACAACGGAGCCAATCAGTTTGAGATCAAGGCGGCGGTGAGGCTCGACGGCAAGGGCCGCATGCGCTCGGGCTACAGCGCCAACGCCGAGATTGTGCTCGACGAGGCCCGCCATGTGCTTACCGTGCCGGAGAGCGCGATAGAGTTCAAGGGCGACTCCACGCTGGTTTATGTGGCCCGGGGCGAAGGCAAGGAGCGGCAGTATGTGAGCCGCAGCGTAACGACGGGCCTGAGCGACGGGGTGAAGATAGAGGTTAAAAGCGGGCTCAAGGCCGGCGATATCGTGCGCGGGCCGCAGCAGGTGGCCAGCGATGACAATTGACGGGAGGCAAGGCTATGGTGCATAACAGGATTTTCGTTATCGTGGCGGCGCTCTCGCTGGGTTCTGCAAGCGCTGTGGCGCAGCAGGGCGAAGCCACCCCCGGCAGGGCCGAATGGACGCTGGCCGAGTGCATTGACCGTGCGCTGGAGCGCAACATCAGCATTAAGCAGAGCCGGAACAGACGCATGCAGCAAGACGTGCAGCTAAACACCGACAAGTGGAGCCGCTTGCCCTCGGTCGACGCTTCGGCCGGGCAGAACTTCTCGTTCGGCCGCGGACTGACAGAAGACAACACATATACAAACACCAACACGAGCAGCACGTCGTTCTCTGTCGGCGCAAGCGTGCCGCTGTTTACCGGGATGAGGATAACCAACTCGATAAAGCTGGGGCGCCTGAACCTTGAGGCGGCCACGGCAGACCTTGAGAAAGCCGGCAACGACGTGCGGGTGCAGGTGGCCCAGGCCTATGTGCAGGCGCTTTACGACATGGAGGTTGTGGGCGTGGCATGCCGCCAGGTGGCCATCGACTCCATGCAGGTGGAGCGGCTGCGGGCCATGAAGAGCCACGGCAAGGCAAGCCCGGCAGACCTCTCGCAGCAGGAAGCCACGCTGGCGCAAAGCCGTCTCACGGCGACGCAGGCAAAGGGGAACCGCAGCCTGTCGCTGCTTGCGCTGTCGCAATTGCTCGAACTTCAGTCGGCCGAAGGCTTTGCCATAGCGTTGCCCGACACCGCCGGGATGGAGGCGCGGTGCTCGTCGCTGCCCGCCGCCGATGCTGTCTATGCCGAGGCTTTGGGCATAATGCCCGAGGTGAAGGCCGAGCAGATACGCCTGAATGGGGCCGACTACAGTGTCAAGGTGGCCCAGGCAGCATTCTATCCGCAACTGTCGCTCACGGCTGGGCTGGGCACTAACTACTACCGTACGTCGGGGTATAGCTCCTCAAGCTTTGCCTCCCAGATGCGAAACAACTTCAGCCAGTATGTGGGCCTGAGCCTCAATGTGCCGCTGTTCAACCGCTTCCAGACCCGTAACAGCGTGAGGGCAGCCCGCATAGACAGGCAGACACAGGAGCTGCAACTGGAAAACGTGAAGAAGAACCTGTACAAAGAGATACAGACGGCCTGCCTCAATGCGCGCAACGCTGGCGCTAAATATGTCAGTTGCAGGGCGGCCCTGCGCAGCTTTGAAGACGCTTTCAGCCTGACACAGGCAAAATATGAGAACGGCAAGGCTACCATAACAGAGTTCAACGAGGCCAAGAACAACCTCATGAAGGCACAGAGTGACCTGGCGCAGTCGCGCTACGAGTATCTGTACCAGATGGCTTTGGTCGACTTCTATCGCGGCCGCCAACTCGCCTTCTGACCTCGTCCTGCCGCCACGGAGGCAAGTGCTGATACGACAGGCGTGCCACCCGGAGACTCCGGGTGGCACGCTTCTTGTTGCCGGTGGGCTGCCCTCGGGGGCGCAAATGCCGGCCGCGGCAATGCCATTGGCCCATGGCTTACCTTACGACGGTGCATTTCCCGTCTATTATGTATATGCCTTTGGGCAGCCGGCCGATGTCTTTCCTGTCAAGGCCGAGGGCCACAGGGCGCCCGCCGAGGTCGTAGACGTCGACAGAAGCCGATGCGGTGGCGCCGGTGTCAGGCGCTGTTATGCCGTCGGCAATTTGCGCGGCGCTTTGCAGAATGTCGCGCAGTGTGAAGAAAGCAGGCTTGGGTTCAAGCGTCTGGCGGAAGATAAGAGGGTTGCCCTGACGCCAAGACATGTCGTCGGTGACGCCCCATACCAGAATGTTGCGGCAGTGGTCGTAGTTCATCATCACCGAGGCAATCTTGCCGTATTCCTCTGCCTGTTGCTGCTCGGCGCCCTGGGCGTATGCGTCGGACATAGAGACGTCAAGCTCCGTCACCGCGCATTCAACGCCGAGCGGCGCATATCGCTTCACGTTGTTGTCGAACTTGGCCGAGTCGGTGTCGCCCACTGTGAGATGACATTGGAACCCCACGCCGCCAACGGGGATGCCGTCGTTGACGAGACGGCGCACAAGGTTGTAGTAGGCCTGCGTCTTGGCTTTGCCTTGGAACTCAACCCCGTAGTCGTTGATGTATAGTTGGGCGTCGGGGTCGGCCCTGTGGGCATAGACAAAAGCCGAGTCTATGTAGTCTTCGCCTATGACATTCTGCCACACCGAGGGCCTGAGGTCATAGCTGAGCGGGTTGGTGCGTATGGTGGTCTGGTCGTCGTCGAGGCATTCGTTGACCACGTCCCACTCGCTGACCTTGCCCTTGTAGTGGGAGACAACGGCCGTGATGTGGTCTTTCATTATCTGAAGCAGCTCGTCGCGAGAGTATCCGTGGTCGTTCTTGATGCCGTCGGAGCTTATCCATGCCGGCACTTGCTTGTGCCAGACGAGCGTGTGCCCCCTGACTTCCATGTCGTGGCGGGCGGCGAAGTCAACGATGCAGTCGCCGTGGTAGAAGTTGAACTCACCGCGGTTTGGCTGCAGTGCGTCGGGCTTCATCTCGTTTTCGGCCACTATCATGTTGAAATTGCGGAAGACGGTTTGCGTCGGCAGCAGGCTTTCGTCGTTGATGTTGATGCGTGACACCGGCACTGCCACTCCGATGTTCTTGCCTGCCTTTGCGGCATGGTAGCGCAAAGTTTGCTGCTCATCGGTGAAGTCGTAGCCATAGTCTGCGGCAATCAGCCGAATGTTGTCTACGTAATATTCAGCGTCAACGGAGTTGAATCCCATGTAGATTTTGTCTGATGCTTCATCGGTTCGTTCCATGATGTACGACTTCGCCACCCATGTCTCTGCCTGGCCTTGGTCGTAGAAGCCTGCGTCGGCATAGATAGTGTCCTGCCCGAGCCTTGCCACAAACTGCTTGTAGTTGGCGTCTGAGGCCGGGCGATAGAGGTCGAAGGCCAGCATTCGGTAAGATTCGGTGATGTTGCCCTGCGTGATGTGGCCTATGGCAAGTTCGATAAGAGTGTTCCAACTCTTGTTGGTGACGTGCAAGACCTTGTTTTGCGGGTTCGTGGGGTCGGCCGTCACTTCTGCCACCGACTCCGTCTTGTCGCTGTAAAGGTCGTTCATCGGCAGCCTGTCGCCTATTTCGTAACCTTCAAAGTCGTATATCACTTTTTCCTGTGAGTGCCCTTGCAGCGTGGCAACGGCGAGCATCATAAGCAATAATGTGTGTCTCATTGTGTCGTCGTTTTATTTGTTGTTGATTTTCATTGTCACCCCGTCAACGTCGACAATGGCCATGCCGCTCACGCCGCTGATGGTGTTCAGTCCGTTGGCCGACACCGTTTCGCTAAGCAGTTGGCCGCTTGCCGAGTACACTTTGATGCGCTTCCCGGCCTCAGTGTCTACGTAGATGTTGCCGTTGGCAGAGTAAATGCGCGTCTTCCCAGAGTCGGTTGCTGTCTTGACGGCGCTGGGCGATTTCGCCGTGAGCACCAGTCGGTATGCTCCCTCGGCCTCGCGCTCCTCGACAGTCCACTTGTCGTTGTCTGGCAAAGCGATGTTGAAGTTCCACGGGTCGCCGTACAGCGAGCCTTTGCCTTTGGCTTCGATGAGCACGAACTCGTCGCCCTCGTTGTATTGGTACGAGTCTTTTACGTCGAGCTTCACCGTCGGTTTGTCGTCGCTCTCGGTGAAATCCTCGCAGATGTTGTAGTAAATGATGTCGCCGCTGGCCACGATCCGGTCGTAGTCGTCGGCAGATGCTATTTCCATGTTGATTGTTGTGGTAGGCCGCAGGTATAGTGCCACGGGTTCGTCTTTGGCAAAGTTCTTGAGCGTAAGGGTTCCCGTGCCGTCGCTTCCAGGTTCTATGGTGCCGTAGACGTCGGTGTTTCCGGCAATGCTTCCGTTGCCGCCGATGGTCGCTTTGCTGAATACGAACGTCTGGGTGGTGCCTGTGGCGTAGCCCGTTCCGCCGGTGAGGTGGTATGCCTCGGCCTCGGCCGTGTTGTTGTTCACCAGCAACCGTCCGTCGAGCACGCGTATTCCGCCGTTTATCAGGTTGTTGTTGTTAGTCAGGGTGTATGTTCCGGCCCCTTCCTTGATGAGCCCCACCTGCTGGCTTTCGTATGGCTTGCCGTTCTTGTCGGCAGGTGCAATCTGTCCGGCCAGTTCAGAGTCGGTGCCAAGGCAGCCCACGAGATAGTAAGACTTGGGGTTTGAGGCCTTGTAATATCCGCAGAGCCGTGCCGTGGGAGCCATGCGCAGCTCGCCTATCCTGAATCCCCTCGTGCCCGACTCGCACGCCAGCGTGGTGTTGTCGTGCATTATCAGCGTCTTGTTTTCAAAGGTGGCGTTGACTTTCCCGGCCTCGATGCTCTCCTCTACTTCCTCGGGGTTGAACGTCTTGCCGCCGTGGCCGAGCACCAGTCCGTAGAACCCGGCCGAGCCGTACACCTCTTTGTATGGGTAGAGGTTGACCGTTCCGCTGAACTGCGACCAGTCTGGTATTTGCGCACCCTTGGCGTTGCCCAGGTAGGAGCGTTCGCCTCCGGCGTATATGTTGAGCGTGCCTTTGCCGCTGATTTGCGACATCCAGTAGGTGTAGCGTGACGTATAGACATCGAGTGTGCTGCCTTCGGCGATGTCGATAGGCGCGTTTACGCTTACATAGTCAGACGTGTTGAGGCTGAAGTGCAGCGCCCCGCCGTCGGCCTCGACCTTGGTGCCAAACGGGTTTTGCAGTCCTGCGTTCACCATCCTTATCATGCCGGAATGCAGGTATGTGCCCCCGTTCATGTTGTTGTTGACGTCCATGGTGACTGTGCCGCCGCCCTCGACCGACATCTTGCCGAAGCCGGTTATGGCGTCGTCAGGGTGTTGGGCCGTGAGAGTGTAGTCGACGGCCTTGTTGCTGAACAGTATGCTTGGCGCCTCGACCGTCTCGCTGACAACGACCCTGGCCGTGCCTGCCCCTGCCGTGGCTGCCGGCGTGTCGTCGAATATCACGGCATAGCCGTTGGCAAAGCACGCCGGCTCGCCTTCGGAGCCGTCTGCCGGCACGGTGGCAAAGTTGGGAGTGGTGCCAACGTCCCATACGTCAGACGTAGCCCCCGTCCATCTCAGCGTGTCTTTGGCTTCTTTCGACACCCCGCTGAGCACTATGTTGTCGATGTAATACTCCGCCGTATTGTTGTTGTATCCTACGTACAGGCGCACGGCATCGTTTTTCACGTATTTCAGTTCGTAGGTCTTCTTCACCCAAGTTTCCTTGTCTCCCTGGTGCGGATAGCCCTCGTCCCAGTACAGCTGGTCGTTGCCCAGCAGTACGGCCATCTGCATCCAGTCGTTCTGGTCGCTCGCCGGGCGGTAAATGTCGAACGATATGGACTGGTACATGTCGGCCATGTTGCCTCCGTCTACGCCGTCCGGCAGTTCAAACTCAATGAATGTGTTCCATGATGTGTTCTTTACGTGCAGCACCTTGTTGCCTTCGTTGGCCGGGTCTGCCTCGACCACGGCAGTCGATGTGGTTGTTGTGTTGTAAATGTCCTTCATGTTGAAGGCCTGCCCGATTTCGTTTTTCTCAAAGTCGCACACGGTGATGTTGTCTGCCCGGGCCTGCCCCAATATGGCGGCACAGGCAAGCAGCAAGTAAGTTTTTCTCTTCATGAGATGTTGTTTGATGTTAGTAAGTAAATGGTTAGTTGTTTTTTGTCAGGGTACATTAGGGTTATTGCAAAGGGCCGGCACGGTGTCAGGCACACATGCCGGCCCTTTTGTGAGAATGGTTGCCGTGAAGGCAGCCGTCGGTATTACCTTACAACGACTTTCCTCGTCTTCACGCTGCCGTTGTCATACACTTCCCTTATGATGTTGATGCCCTTGGCCGGGGCGTTGAGGCGTGTGCCGTTGATGCTGTAGATAAGCGTGCGCACAACCTCGCCTGTGGCTTCTTCGGCCGCGTCAACATCCTTTATTCCGCTCAGTTCGCCATGGTTCATGATGTATATGTCGAATACCATGACACTGGAGAATGCAGCCTGCAGCTTTACAAACACCTTGTCGGTGCCCTCGTAGCTGGCTATGTTCTTCTTGATGTAGCGCTGTGTCTTTGAGAAGTACACCGAGTCTACAAACGTCCAGTTGTCTTCAGACAGGGTGTCGGTGCTGATGAACAGTGCAGCCTTGGGCTGGTTGCTGCTGCTGGCGTTGCCGACGTAAGTCACTATGTCAAACGGGCCCTGGAAAGCTTCGGTGCTTTGTATGTGGCAAGAGTAGGGGTCGTTCTCCACACCGTCGCTCTTGCGTATGTTGCCGAATGTCACCGAGTTGTCTGAAGCGCCTTGGTCGAATGCCGTCTCGCCGCGGTAGCGCTTGTCGGTGTTGGCGTCTGAGATGTCGTCCGATATGGTTATGCGCTCCCAGAGCATGCCCTGGCCGTAGGTCTTAGCCTCCCATCCCTTGCCGGGATTGACAACGGTGAGGTTCCACAGCGGCTCCTTGCTGTCGATGATGGTGGTGTCGCGCCCGTCGGGAAGCTCCTCTACGTGTGACACAACCTCATAGTAGTTGTAGCCGTTCTTCTCGCCTTCGGTGTAGTACTTGGTCTTGCTCTCGCCCAGCGACCAGTCGGCGGCGTTGGCGTCGAAGTGTGACACAACGTCGAGGCGCACCTCCTTGCCGGTTATGGTGATGTCTTTCGAGGCGAGCTCAGACGCAACCTTCTCGGCCTCGAGCACTTCGCCGGCGAAGGCATAGATGGTGGTGGGGTGGGTTATCGTTATCGGTGAGGTGTAAACCGACGATGCCGTGGCATCCTTCACGCCCGTGAAGTTGTAGTAGAGCGTGGCGTTGGGCTCGTTGTTTGTCAGCGTCACGATGGCCTTTCCGTCTTCCTCGGCCGTGGTGATGGTAGGCATGGCCGATGTCTCGTGCAGTGCCACGTTCAGCGTGGCGGGCTCGCTGGGGTCGTAACCGTCGGCGTAGGCCACGGCCGTGATGGTGGTGCCGGGCTCAGATATGTTCACCGGCCCGGTGTAGGGCGTGCTCGCGTCTGTTGGGGTGGTGCCGTCGGTGGTGTAGTAAATCTTGGCTCCTTCGGTGTCCGAGGCTATGGTGACGTCGGTGTTCATCTGCTTGTAGTCTTCGGTGAACTTCGGCGTGGCAGCCTTGGTTATCTCCTTCTTCGAGTAGTTGAGCTCCTTGATGGCGTTGGTCAGTATGTCTACAATGCTCACAGCGTAGAACTGGTTGTCGGCACCGTAGGGTATCAGCATGTAGGTGTTGCGCCCGGCGTTGTGCTCATGGATGGCGGTGGCCCCTCCTACGGTTGCCAGCACGCGGTCGTTTGCAAAGTATGACCCTTCGGGTATCTCGACTCCGGTGGCCGAACCCTCCTCGAAGAATGCGAGCTTGCCGTCGGTGATGTAGTTGTCCGACTCGTTCGACGGCTTGAACAGGGCGTCGTCGAGCGCTTCTTCAGCCACGTCGAGCGACGGAGAGTCTGCTGTCTTGGGCGTGCCGTAGCCCCATGTGGCGTAAAGCTGCGGGTTGAGGTTGAGCATTGGCACGTAGGCGATGGCCTCGCGCAGCGTCGGTGCATACTGGTCGTCGGCCGGCATGTAGCCGCTCACCACCACCACGTCGTAGGCCTTCAGCTCGTCGGGCGTTTTCCTGTTGGCCTCCTGGCTCACGTCGAGGGCGTCGAAGGTGATGTTGGTAAACTCGCCGTTGTTCTCGATGATGTCCCTGAAGGCATCGTTAGAGGCGTCGTAGTTGTTGTAGCCCGAGTTGAACACGTAGGCAATCTTGGCGCCGTCTACTGCCGGGGCGTCTTCCTGCAGGTCGATGTAATATATGTGGCAGCCGTTGCTGTTGGTCACGGTGACGTCGACCAGCTCGCCGTTGGATATGTCGGCCGGTATCTGCCATACGCACGTTGTGCGCTCCTTGGGTTTTTCCGAGCCTTCTATTATCTCAATGGCCGTGCCGTTGACCGACAGCGACACGCCGCGCCCGTCGGTGAGCCTGTGCGACTCTACGTCCATGGTGATGTTGGCTCCCGGCTTGACACCCTTTATTGTGAACTTGTTGTTCTTTCCTCCCATCCACAGGTAGCTGGGCCCTGAGTATGGGCCGAGGCCGTCCCAGGTGGTCTGGTAGTTTACGGCCAGGGCGAGCGACCTGCCGCTGCAGTTGAACACCAGGCCCTGTGTCTCGGTTATTGTGGTGGTCTGGCCGTTGGCAACTGTTGCCAGTTCGGTCTCTTCTTCGGGCACATACCAATAGCAGTTGCCGTTGGTCTCGCCGTCGCCGCTTGCTTTTTCGATTGTCGTCCACCTTGTTCCGCCATTGGCCTGGGCGTCGGCAGCAAGGTTTTGCAACGTTGCCGAACTCCAGTTGGTGAAGTCCCATTTCCTGTTTTCTGCATTGGCGCTCATCGTCAATGCAAAAAAGGCAGTGAGCATAAAAAGTTTTCTCATAATTGTTTATTTTGATTAGTACTATAATTTAGTTCTTTTTGTTAGTAATGTCTTGCCTTTTTGGGCACTGTCGGTTTTTAGTCTGTGTTGGTAGGTCAATCGTCGGCAAAATTAATAAAATATTGTTTACCTCACAATGGTTTATGCTTGGTATTATGATAAAGATTCTTTGATTTTGGATAAAATGCCCGTGCCCGTTCCTCTTTTGCCCCGGCGGCCATGGCTTATGCACCGTAGCTTTTGTTTACAATGGGCGAGTCAATTTGCCGGCATGGCTCTGCGGGCATGGCAAACGGCCCATATCACTGTGCCATACGGGCCGTTCGGGATGGCCATGCAGGCCGTTTTGGCGGGCGTTTCGGCCTGTGTTGCAATGCGCTGGTACACAGGCCATTGCGCAATGCGGCCCGTGGCTTGATTTTTTATTACATCGTTTGGGCCCGGCCGGCGGTTGCCCCTGTCCGCGGCATGGCTGCCGCCACTACCCGCAAGCGTCAACCTGGCTGCGCCTCTCTGCCCTTATGTCCATGCCGGTTGTCACCCATGCTTCGCCACGCTTGCAGGCGTCGCTGCCGCCCATTGGCCTTGCCGTTGCAGCCTTCGCCTCTTGCAAGGCCTCCGGCAGCCTTGAGCGGCAGGTGTCGGCATCCGTTTGTGGCCATGGCCGGCGGTTTGAGGCAATGAAAAAGCGGCGGGCCACAAGGCCCGCCGCCGGTGTCAGGGTTGGTTTCATGTAGTTATTTAACCATCACTTTCTTGGTCTTCACCTGGCCGTTGGCATACACTTCCTTGATGATGTTGATGCCCTTGGCCGGTGCGTTGAGCTGCGTGCCGTTGATGCTGTAGACGATTGTCTTCACCACCTCGCCTGCGGCTTCGCTGCCCTCGGTCACATCCTTTATGCCGGTGATGTAGTCTTTCGATGCTTCTCCCTCGTTCTTGATGAAGATATCGAAGATGTTGGCCTTGGTTCCGCCCGAAGCCAGCTTCACATACACCATGTCTGTGCCTTCGTAAGAGAGTATGGTCTTCTTCCAGATGCGGTCGTCGCCTGGTTTGCCGTTGTCACCATTGCCCGAGAGGGTGTTGGCCACGAGGTCGCCAATCTTAGTCCACTCGCCGCTGATGGTGTCGTTTGTCACGAGCACCTCCACCTTGGCGTTCTTGCCCGACATGTATGTCACCACGTCAAACGGGCCCTGGAAAGCCTCGGTACTCTGTATGCAGGCTGATGCGGGGTCTTTGAAACCGTTGCCGTCGGTGCCTGTCACACTCTGGAAGGCAACACATCCCTTTGTTATCTCCTGCTCGCTGTCGTCCCACGGCGTCTGCGGGTTGTAAGCATTGAAGTCGAGCACGTTGTGGCCGGCGTCGTTGTTCTGGTAGAGCATGGGCTGGCCGTAGCTCTTTATCTCCCATCCCTTGCCCGGGTTGACGCATGTCAGCTTGTTGGCCGGGGCGTAGATGTTTACTATTGAGTCCTGTCCGGGGCCGAAGTAGTCTTCGTATATCTCCTTGTCTATTATCTCGTCGGTGTAGAAGTTGTAGCCCTTGGTGTAGTAGCTTCCGTCAAGTTGTACGTTGTAGTCGGTGGCGTTGGCGTCCATGTGCGACACGATGTCGATGCGCACCTTCTCGTCTTGCACCGCAACAAACTTCTGAGTGAGCTCCGACTGCAGGTAAGAGCCCTCCACGCCGTCGGTGAATGCGGTCACTGTGGTGTGCTTGTTGACGGTTATCGGCTCGGTGTATTCGGCCGACTTAGCCTTCTCGTCGCTGCCCGAGAAGTTGTAGAACAGCACGTCGCCCTCATGGGCCGGTGTGATGGTAATGGTGCTCTTGCCGCTCTCTTCGGTCACGGTGATGGTTGGCTTGTCGGCAAGTTCGTATATGTCGATGGTCTTTTCGGCAACTCCGCTGGTAAGGTAGCCGTCGGCGGTTGCTATCGCCTTCACCGTCACTCCTTCGGCCTTGATGTCAAACGGCTCGGTGTAGAGGGTGCTCTCCGTGGTCGGCGTGCTGCCGTCGGTGGTGTAGTACACCTTGTAGTTCTTGGTGACGCACGACAGCGACACCGTTGTGTACAGGTGATGGTATTCTTGCGATATGGTCGGGTTGGCTGCATTGGTCACCTTGGCCTTTGTGTCGCAGAGCATGATGATGGCGTTTGGCGAGATGTCCATGAACGAACCGGCCGGCGACCCCATCGGGAATGCATACGGAATCATCATGTATGCGTTGCGGTTGGCGTTGTGTATGTGCACTGCGGCAGCCGTTCCGGCCATTGCCAGCGTGTCGTCGTTGGCGAAGTATGAGCCCGGCTCTACCTCGTAGCCGGTGATGTTGCCCTCTTCATAGAGCATCAGTTGCCCGTTTTCATCTATGTATGGCTCCTGGCTTTGGTCTGAAGGCTGGAACACGGGGCTCTCCTTTCCGCTTGCGGTCACGTCGAGCATGTTGGTCGTTGTGGCCACGCTCTTGCCGTAACCCCACGTCTCGTAGAGGTCGGGGCTCAGGTTGAGCATGGGCACATAGGCTATGGCGCTCTTCAGTGTGCCCACGAAGGCGTTGTCCTTGCGTATGGCATTGCTCACCACCACGGCGTCGTAGTACTGCAGCGAGTCGGCCGATATGGCGGCTCCGCCGTCGGCCACGTCGATGGCCTTGAGCTCCATGTTCTCTTCTCCCAGCCTCATGGGCAGCGTGTTGGAAATCACGTCGTAGTTCATGTCATCCGAACCGAAAGTGTAGCCGGGGTATCCCGAGTCGTAGATGTAGGCAATGTGCGTTATCTTAGGCTCGCTAGAAGGCTTCTCTCCCACGCAGATGTAGAAGAAGTGCATGCCGTTTGTGGCCTGCAGCTTGACGTCGGTGTCCTCTGCGTTGTTGTTGATGAGCACCACGGTGTCTTTCTTTCCCACCGTCTTCCACTGCGTTGCGCCGTCATACTTGCCCACAACACCGTCGGTGGCGCTCTTGAATCCGCGCTCCTCGGTGCCGCTGTGCGATGCGTAAACTACTGTGATTGAGTCGCCCGCAGGCACTTGCGGGATTATGATGTAGTCTTCCGACTTCCTTCCGTTGAGCCAGATGTGCGGCCCGTCGTTGTGGCTTATCACGATGTTGAAGTGCTGGGCAGACGACGCTCCGATGGTCAGGCCCTCCGTTTCGGGTATCACCCACTCCTCGCCGTTCACCTTGCAGGTAAGCGGCCCGGCCGTCCTGGCCTTTGTTTCAAACCATGTCTCCTTGTTGGTCCAGTAGCCCGAGCCCGACTCGGCGTCGGCCGTAAGGTTGGCGATGGTGGTTTCGCTGAACCCTTGGGTAAAGTCCCACAACTTGCGAACCTCATCCTTGGCCTGCGACGACAGTGCAAGGACCAATGATAGTCCAAGTGTAAACAGTTTCTTCATAAGCTTTTTATTATTTTGATTAGTATAATCTTGAATATGTCCAGTTAGTAATGGGCAGCTTGTCTTGGCAGGCAAAAGCTGTCGTTATTGGCATTTTGCGCTGCAAAGGTAATAATATCCTGTGACATAGGGCAGTGTCTTGTCGTTTATTTTTTTGATTATTAACTGTGTTTTTTGTTGGTTCAGTGCCCGTGCGCGGGCTTTCCGGGGGCTTGATGGTGCCTCGGTGTGGTCTCCGTATAGCGTCCGATGCATGTCGATATGCTGTTTTAAATCTGTCAGGGCTGCCTGTCCGTCCGTCCGGCAAGGATGCCTTTGGGGACATGTCCGCCCCTCCGTCCGGTCGAATGGCTCCCCTGTGACAATCATGAAGCGTGGGTTTCAGCCAATGAAATCCGCCCAAGCCGGTTGCCGGGAAAATCAAACCGGCATAAAATAAAGAAGGACGGGCTGCCCCGTCCTTCCTTTTCTTGTTGCCTCAATCGGCGCGTTGCCTTATTTCACAATGGCCTTCCGTGTCTTCACCTGGCCGTTGGCATAAACCTCCTTGATGATGTTGATGCCCTTGGCCGGTTCGTTGAGCTGTGTGCCGTTGATGTTGTAGATGATTGTCTTCACCACTTCGCCTGCGGCTTCGCTGCCCTCGGTCACATCCTTTATGCCGGTGATGTAGTCTTTCGATGCTTCTCCCTCGTTCTTGATGAAGATGTCGAAGATGTTGGCGTTGGGCCCGTCGGCCGACGCAACCTTGACAAACATCTTCTCGGTGCCGTCATAAGGCAGTATGGTCTTCTTCCAGATGCGAGTGCTACCGTCCTTGTTGTTGTCGTCAACTCCGCTGATGTCGTTAGAGAGAAGGTCGCCAATCTTTGTCCATTCGCCGCTGATGGTGTCGTTGGTGACGTAAACTTCCACGTTGCAATTCTTTCCCGACAGGTACGTAACGACGTCGAACGGGCCTTGGAACGCCTCCGTGCTTTGTATGCATGCGGATGCCGGGTCTTTGAAACCGTTGCCGTCGGAGTAGTTTACGCTTGCGAGCGTGATGCAACCCTTTGTTATCTCCTGCTCACTGTCGTCCCATGGCGTCTGCGGGTTGTAGGCGTTGAAGTCCAGGACGTCGTGGCCGGCATCGATGGATTGGTAAAGCATGGGCTGGCCGTAGCTCTTTATCTCCCATCCCTTGCCCGGGTTGATGCACGTGAGCTGGTTGGCCGGGGCGTAGATATACACTATTGAGTCTTGTCCGGGGCCGAAGTAGTCTTCGTATACCTCCTCGTCGATTATCTCGTCGGTGTAGAAGTTGTAGCCCCTGGTGTAGTATTTGTTGGATGTGAAGATGTTGTAGTCGGTGGCGTTGGCGTCCATGTGCGACACGATGTCCATGCGCACCTTCTCGTCTTGCACCGCAACGAACTTCTGTACAGTTTCCGACTGCAGGTAAGAACCCTCCACACCGTCGGTGAATGCGGTCACGGTGGTGTGCTTGGTTACGGTTATCGGCTCGGTGTATTCGGCCGACTTGGCCTTCTCGTCGCTTCCCGTGAAGTTGTAGTAAACCACGTCGCCCTCATAGGCCGGGGTGATAGTGATGGTGCTCTTGCCGCTTTCCTCGGTCACGGAGATGGTGGGCTGGTCGGCCAGCTGGTGTATCTCGATGGCCGTTTCAGACACGTCGCTAAGCAGGAATCCGTCGGCTATGGCCACAGCCTTGACCGTTTGCCCGTCTTGTGTGATGTTGAACGGTTCGGTGTATGGCGTGCTCTCGGTTGTTGGGGTGCTGCCGTCGGTGGTGTAATACATCTTTGCGTTGGCCGTGAGGCACTGCAGTGTCACTGTTGTATAGTTGTGATGATATTCCTGTATGGCCGTTGGCTTGGCTGCTGCCACCACGTTGGCCTTGGTGTTGCACAGTGCCACCACGGCGTTTGGCGTGATGTCCATGAACGATGCGCCCGGCCCGCCGAACGGGAACGTGTAGGGTATCATCATGTAAGCGTTGCGGTTGGGGTTGTGTATGTGTACCGCCACGCTGTTGCCGGCCATTGCCAGCGTGTCGTCGTTGGCGAAATAAGTGCCCGGTGTCAGCTCAACCCCGGTCACAGTGCCGTCTTCCCAGAATATCAGCTGCCCGTTTTCGTCGATGTAAGGCTCGTCCGACTGGTTGTAAGGCGAGAAGATGCTCTTCCAGTTGTTGGCCACGGTGAGCATGTTTGTCTCTGTGGTCACGGCCTTGCCGTAGCCCCACGTCTCGTAGAGGTCGGGGCTGAGGTTGAGCATCGGCACAAATCCGATGGCGCTCTTCAGCGTGTTTACGAAAGCGTTGTCATTGCGTATGGCCGAGCTAACCACCACCGTGCTGTAGTGCTGCAGCGAGTCGGCCGAGATGGCGGCGCCACCGTCGGCCACGTCGATGGCCACGAGGTTGAGGTCTTCGATGCGCGATGGCAGCGTGTTGACAAGGATGTCATAGTTTGGTTCGTAGTAGCCTTCCTCGCCGAAAGAGTAGTCTGGGTATCCCGAATCGTAGATATAGGCAACGTCGGTGTGCGTAACCTCGTTGTCGCCGCCGTCAATCTGTATGAGCGCTATGTCAAGTCCGCCGGTCTTGAGCTTTATCTGCACGTCGACAGAGTCGGCAAAACCGTCTTTCACCTGCCATACCAATGTGTAGTTGCCGTCTTCGTCTCTCGACGGGTCTGCGATGCTTCCGCCGAGGCAGATGCCGTCAACAGGTCCCTCAATGTACTCGATGTTGTCGTTGCCGGCATAGAATCCACGGTTGTCTGCCGTCGAGTTGGCCGAGCGTGCGCGTATGGTTATCTTCTGCCCGGAGGCCAGCTTGGGCAGGTTGAGCTCCATGTTGTTGCGCGTCATACGGAACTTTGACGAAGCCACGATGTAGTTGTTGTTCTTGCTAAGGCCTGCCGAGCCGAACGTGAGTCCGCGCAGTTCTTCGATGGGCTTGCCGTTGGCCATCAGTTCGCCCGACATCTTGGTCAGGTCTTTGGCCTCCTTTACCGAGACGCCGTCGTCCTGGTAGGTTATCGACCAGTTGGCTTCGTCGGCAATAAGGTTCTGTTGCGTCTCTGCGCTAAGGCCTTTGGTGAAGTCCCATGTCTTGCGCCATTGCGCATCAGCCTCGGTTGCGAACACGGCCGACAGGGCGAGGCATAGAGATAGAATTTTCTTCATTTGCTTTTTGTTTTAGTTAATTTGTATGGTTTAGTTGCTGTTCCGAAGTGTTGGCCAAGGCTGTTTTCGCGTGTGGCCTTGGCAGGGTCGGCTCCTGTGGGAGTCATCGGTGTTTTCTATTCGAGTGTCTTCTGTTTGCAAAGATAAGGTAAAAAGCTGGAATCCAATGCCGCGTGGTACATTGAAATATGCTGTTTTTCCATGGTTTTTTGATATGGCCTGTGGTTTGCAGGGCCGTTTTGTTGTTCTTTATCTACCGGTTTCGGCCCGCGGCCCCGGCCCCGGCGTGCAGCAGCGGCCTTGCCCCACGGCGGTGTGGGGCGGCTTGGGGCAACCGCCACCGGGGCGTTAAGGCAGTGGTGCTGCCTTATTTCCCCTTGCGCCGGTTGGCCCGTTGCTGGCGGTACTTGGCCTTCTGGCGTGCCGACCCGCTGCCGTGGGCCCCGGTGATATACTGTTTTTTCTTGGCTTTGGTCTTTATCTTGCCGTTGTCGTTGTCTTGCCTTGGCGCTTTGCGGAACACCAGTCCTCCGCCGGCTATTATCTCGTCGATGTCCATGTTGTCGGGCTTTAATGGTTGGAATGCGGGTTGCCGCCGCCGTGGCAGTGCCCCGGCATGCAGGCCCTGTGGCCCTGCGTGGCGGCGGCAACCCGTTGTCAGTTTTGCGTCATGTGTCAATGGTGGAACAGGCGCACGCCGGTGAATGCCATTGCTATGCCGTACTTGTCGCACGTCTCGATAACATTGTCGTCGCGAACCGAGCCCCCGGCCTGCGCTATGTATTGCACACCGCTCTTGTGGGCGCGCTCAATGTTGTCGCCGAAGGGGAAGAAGGCGTCGCTGCCCAGGGCCACGCCCGTGTTGCGGGCAATCCATTCAGCCTTCTCCTCGCGGGTTAGCACCTCGGGCTTCTGCTTGAAGAAGAGCTGCCATGTGCCGTCGCGCAGCACGTCGTCGTGGTCGTCGCTGATGTAAACGTCGATGGTGTTGTCGCGGTCGGCGCGGCGTATGTTGTCGACAAACGGCAGCGCCATCACTTTAGGGTGCTGGCGCAGCCACCATATATCGGCCTTGTTGCCGGCCAGGCGGGTGCAGTGTATGCGGCTCTGCTGCCCGGCTCCGATGCCTATGGCCTGCCCGTCTTTCACGTAGCACACCGAGTTGCTCTGTGTGTACTTGAGCGTTATGAGCGATATGATGAGGTCGCGCATGGCCTCGGGCGTGAATTCCTTGTTGCGTGTGGGCACGTTCTCGAAGAGCTTCGGGTCGTCGAGCCTCACCTCGTTGCGCCCCTGCTCGAAGGTGATGCCGAACACCTGCTTGCGCTCTACGGGCGCCGGTGTGTAGTCGGGGTCAATCTTTATCACGTTGTAAGTGCCCTTGCGCTTTTCGCGCAGTATCTCGAGAGCCTCGGGGGTGTAGTCGGGTGCAATCACGCCGTCGCTCACCTCGCGCTTCAGGAGCAGGGCTGTCGCCTTGTCGCACGTGTCGCTCAGCGCCACGAAGTCGCCGTAAGAGCTCATGCGGTCGGCGCCGCGTGCCCTGGCGTAGGCGCAGGCTATGGGCGACAGCTCCTCGCCGATGTCGTCGACGAAGTATATCTTCTTGAGCGTGTCGCTAAGCGGCAGTCCCACTGCCGCGCCTGCCGGCGAGACGTGCTTGAACGATGCCGCCGAGGCCATGCCGGTGGCAGCTTTCAGCTCTTTCACCAGTTGCCAGCTGTTGAACGCATCTAAGAAGTTGATGTAGCCGGGGCGCCCGTTGAGCACCTCTATCGGAAGTTCGCCCTCTTCCATGAATATCCGCGAGGGCTTCTGATTCGGATTGCATCCGTACTTTAAGGCTAATTCTTTCATGCTTATGTCGTTATATGTTCGTTTCGCGCTGCAAATATACTACAATTATGCGAACTGTGCAACTTTATTTGCCTCTATGCCCGAAGCTGCATGTCGCGTGTCTCCGCCTGCCGCGGGGCGCCTGCTGCGGCAGTGGGCGTGGTCGCATATCTTTACACGTGCGCCGGGCCATGCGGCACGATGCCCGGCGGCCCGGCTGCAAGGGCCGTTTGGCAGTGCCGCAAGGGTCGTTTTGCATGGCCGTACGGCCCGTTTTGCACTACGGTTGCGGCCCTTTTGCAACTGCTTGCCGTTCAGTCCGTTGCGCAGCCCGGCGCCGGCCGTAGCTTATCTTTACAAGCGTGGCCATGTGTGCCTCGGGTCGTGTTGTGTCGTCAGTTTGGTGAATGTAACTAAAAATAAATGCTTTTTTGTTTTTATTTTCGTTCGTTTGCATTACCTTTGCATCGCCGGAGCCGTGCCTGCCGCGCTTGCTGCAGCCTCGGTCGTGCCGCCAGCGTGTGGGGGCGGTGGCCATGGCGCCATGGCGGCCATAGGTGCCGGTCTCGGCAGGTAGTTGTAATGTAAGTATGTTATGGAAAATTTGCAACGTGAATTGGCCAAGCTCTGCGAGGCCATAGAGAGAGAGGTAATCAAGCGCCCGATGAAGGCACTGGCCCTGAAGCGGCTGGCCGACTGCCTGCGGGGCAAGGAGAAGCCGAGCCGCGAGACGCTCGACAGGCTTTCGCTGCTGGCCGGCTTCCAAGACTGGAAGTCGTTGCGCGACGCTCTGCACGGCGACGCCGACGGTGCCACCAACTTCAAGTGAGGCCGGCCGGGGCTCTGCCACCGGCGCAACCGAACACCCGATAAACATAGGGGGGAGTTCGGGAGTACAGGAGTGCAGACAATAGTTTTTGTGTACAATGGAGTTAGATGGAGGCAGAAGGAGTTACAAGGAGTTAGAGGACAATAGCATTGCCTATCTCTTCCTTCAACACTTTCCCCATGCTCCCATGTTTCCATAACTATTGTCTGTACTCCGGGCAAAGAATTAAGTAGCTGTTCAAAATAAACCGATACAATAGACCTCGCAGGTGTCCTCTATGTCTTTGCCACCATCTTGTGTGCCCTTTCGGGCCGCATGCCAAAGTCTCATCGGCCGCGTAGCCCGCTACGCTCTCTCTTCGGACTTTGGCATGCATCCCCGAAATAGAGCACAATTTGATGGCAATTAATTTTGAACACCTACTTAAAAATTAAGAAAGGGCTGCGCGATGATAGTCTATGCTATTGTCCTCTAACTCCTTGTAACTCCTTCTGCCTCCCTATAACTCCTTCTGCCTCACCTATAACTCCTTAACTTCCTAACTCCTGAAAAGCCTCCTGGATTTATCCGATGAGCCGTGGAACGGCCGGGCCCGTCCGTCTGTAGGGCCGTAAACGCCGAGAGGCGGCTGCGGGTTGCCCCGTAGCCGCCTCTCGGCGTTGGATAGCGTTGCCGCATTAAGCGTTTGCCGTGGCAGTCCGCTTCTCCTTGATGCGGGCCTTCTTGCCAGTGAGCTTGCGCAGGTAGTAAAGCTTGGCGCGGCGCACCTTGCCTATCTTGTTTACTTCAATGCTGTCGATGTTGGGAGACTCGAGCGGGAAAATGCGCTCTACACCCACTGTACCAGACATTTTGCGAACCGTGAAGCGCTTCTTCTCGCCATGGCCGCAAATCTTGATGACTACACCACGATAGAGCTGGATACGCTCTTTCGTTCCCTCGATAATTTTGTAAGCGACAGTAATTGTGTCACCCGCCTTGAACTTCGGGTGCTGCTTGCCGGTTGCAAATGCTTCCTCAGCAACTTTAATTAAATCCATTCTTTATATAATTAAATTTGTTCTTATCGTTCCGGCGCAACATAACAGGCAACACGTTACTTCCTGACAGCGATTACGCGGGAAAGCGGGTGCAAAGTTACTACATTTTGTTGAAACGGGCAATTTTGCCGCCTCTTTTTTTGTGTGTTAGCCCGTTTTTAGCTAATTTTGTGGCAGTTATGCCCTGCGGGGCCGCCATTGCCGATGCACCGGCGCGGCATGCGGGGCGCCAATGGCTTATTATCAATGTGTTTATGGCAAAAGTTAAGACTATGATGGCTGCAGCCGCTGTTGCGGCGCTGCTTGCGGCCTGTTCAGTAAACAGCGCCGTGGTGGGCGTGGAGCGCACCAGGCTGCTTGTTGACAGCAGGTATGACGGTGCCGTCGACGCGT
Source organism: Marseilla massiliensis (assembly GCF_023336985.1). Lineage (NCBI taxonomy): Bacteria > Pseudomonadati > Bacteroidota > Bacteroidia > Bacteroidales > Prevotellaceae > Marseilla > Marseilla massiliensis. The sequence continues at coordinate 94,207 of NZ_JAMBLP010000007.1, forward strand.
CGACGGCCGGGATGATGGCGCCTTACACCAGGGTGGTGGACAGCATAATGGGCCCAGTGGTGGGGCGCACCGACTCGGAACTCGCGGCATACAGGCCCGAGAGTCCGCTGTCGAACCTGCTGGCCGACATTCTGGTATGGGCCGCCGCCGACTATGGCGAGCACCCGGTGATGGGAGTGTACAACATGGGGGGCATCAGGGCGTCGCTGCCCAAGGGCGACGTGACCTACGGCGACGTGCTCGAGGTGGCGCCGTTTGAAAACAAGATATGCTTCCTTACGCTCAAGGGCAGCAGTCTGATGGAGCTGTTCGGGCAGATGGCCAAGGTGGGCGGCGAGGGCGTAAGCCACGGTGTTGAGCTGGTGATAACGCCAGGCGGACAACTCGTGAGCGCACGGCTCAACGGGCAGCCCATCGACCCGACGGCGTCATACCGCATAGCCACTATCGACTATCTGGCCGAGGGCAACGACAAGATGGAGGCGTTCAGGCAGAAAAGCGGATTCAACTCGCCGCGGGCAAAGCAGAACGACACCCGCTACATAATATCAGCCTACTTCAAGGAGAAGGCCGCCAGGGGCGAGGCCGTTGGCGCACGGGTGGAAGGAAGGATAAAGGTGGAATGAAAGGCAACAGGAAATGAAAGCAAGACTATATATAATATGTGTAGCCGTCGTGGCCTGCATGGCGGCCTGGGGGCAGCAGAAACTCGTGGTGCTGCACACCAACGACACCCACAGTACGATAATGCCGCTGAGCCGCAACCTGGGCGACACCATGCTGGCAGGGCGGGGCGGATATCTGCGGCGCATGGAGCTGTTGCGGCGCGAGCGGGCCGCCGAGCCCGGGCTGCTGCTCTTTGACAGCGGCGACTTCTCGCAGGGGTCGCCATATTACACGCTCTTCAAGGGCGATGTAGAGGTGGAGCTGATGAACCGCATGGGCTACGACGCGGCCACCATAGGCAACCATGAGTTCGACTTCGGGCTCGACAACCTGGCACGGCTGTTGCGCAAGGCCGAGTTCCCGGTGGTTTGCGCCAACTACGACTTCTCGGGCACGCCCGTGGCCGGGCTGGTGAAGCCCTACGTCATACTGCACCGCAACGGGCTCAAGATAGGGGTGTTCGGCGTGTCGCCCAGGCTTGAGGGCCTTGTGGCCGCCGACAACTACCGCGGGGTGGGGTACACCGACCCTGTCGAGGCTGCCCGCTCTACGGCAAGGTTGCTGAAGCGACAGAAGCACTGCGACGTGATAGTTTGCCTGTCGCATCTGGGATGGGCGCAGATGCCGGCCGACGTCGACGACAGTGCCATGATAGCCGGGTCTAAATACATCGACCTTGTGCTCGGGGGGCATTCGCACTCATACTTTGAAAGGCTTGAATATGTGAGCGACGCCGACGGCCGCCGCGTGCCCGTAGACCAGAACGGCAAGCACGGCGTGTTTGTAGGAAAGGTCGAGATGACTATTCGAAGTAAAAGGTAAGCACAAACATCTTTGAGCGGCCCGCGCTGACCGAGTTGGCGTAGGCCTGCATGGTGGGGTCCTGAAGGTTGCGCGCGTGGTCTTTGTCGAGCGCGTCGGTTAGGCTGTAGCAGAACTTCAGTTCGGGTATGAGCTTGAAGAAGCGCAGGTAAAGGTCGCAGCCGATGCCCACTTCGATAAACGTGTCGTATCGCTTCAGGCGCACGTAGTCCTGGTCTTCGCCTGTAAGGTTGATCATCGGGTTGATGCCTGCCATGATGTAGGGGCGGTAGTTGTTGAACCTCGGGGCGCTGAACTTCAGGTCGACGGGCAGCGATATATATGTGTTTTTCATGTCTTGCGACTCGCGGTGCGGCTGTCCGTTCTCGTCGGTCTGGCTCAGGTTGATGAAGCGCAGGTGCTTGGCGCCGAAGTGCATGGTCGGGGTGAAGCGCACCGAAAAGTGGGAGCTGAGGCGCAGGTCGGCCAGCACGCCAACGCTGAAACCGGGGTTCCATCGGTCGGCGTCGCACAATATGAGCTGCTCCTGCTGCGTGCCGTCGGCAGCGGTTACCGTCTGCGGTCCCACATTCTCAAACTCAATGTCTTGCAGGTGCATGCCTACCAGTATGCCGAAGTGCAGCGGCCGCAGGTCGATGTAGGGCTTGTTTTGGGCAATCTTCTCCTGTGCGGCAGCCCCGCAGGCCACGGCCAGCGATATAGCGAGTGTGATGATGCTTCTTATTACCATATAAAGAATAACGCGATTTTTGGCCTCTTATTATATTTTCTGTCGCCCAACATGGCTTTGCGGCTGCGGTGCATGTCGCCTGTGGGCCGGGGGCGCTGCTGTAGGGTGGCGTAGGGCGGTTTGCGGCCCCGGCCGTGCGTATGGGGCTGTGGCGTGCGGCCGCAGTCGGCTGGGGCCGTGCGGCGTTGCCGGAGCTTTATTTCGAAAAAGTATAAATAAATGAAAATAAGCCTCCAAAAGTTGGTACGTTCCAAATAAATTAGTACTTTTGCATACCAATTTTTAGGTATTAATATTTAAACGATAGAATTATGGCTTACGTAATTAGTGACGATTGTATCGCATGCGGTACATGTATCGATGAGTGCCCCGCAGGAGCTATCTCCGAGGGCGAGAAGTATTCAATCAATCCTGACGCCTGCACAGAGTGTGGCACTTGCGCTGACGTTTGTCCGTCAGAGGCAATACACCTCGGCTAATCGGATAGGCTTTGAATCAAGATAGTGAGGATTCCCCGCGGGGAATCCTTTTTTGTTTGTTGCCACCGGCCCATGGGGCAGGGCGGGGCCGCTGGCCCGATGCGGCGCTCCCGCCCGAGCCTCGCTTTGAGGTGCAGGCGGAAGGTGCATCGTTGCCACGGCGGCAAACGCCATTTTGCGCCGAAGCTCGGTGCCTACTTGTTGAGGTGTTTCTTTCCGCCGACGATAACCATGCCCTTGGCGTTGGGCTTCGTTAGCCTGCCATGAAGGTCGTAGGCAACCCCTGCGGCTGCTGCCTTGGTTTCAGAGCCTGCGTCGTGAATGGCCGAAGTGCCCATGGCGATGTGCATCTCGCTCGGCTTGAGCGTCACCGAACCGGCTCCGTTGCTGCCACCAAAGCAGATGGAGGTGACCTTGGCGAGGTCGACGCCGCTTTCTTTGGCGAAGGCTTCGAGGTCGATGGTCTTCGTTCCGTTGGCATAGAAACTGTAGCCCATCTGCTTCCACGTGCTGCCGCCGCCATCGGTAGTATGGTATACCCCTATGCGCACGCCACCGCTCCCGCTCTCGACCTTATAGTCGGAGAAGGTGAATGACAGCGTCTTGTAGTTGGCCAGCTCGCCGTTGGCAAAGGTGAACACGGGCATCAGGTTGCTGTAGCCCAGAGTCCATGAGTAGGTCTCGGTGGCGTCGTCGTACGACGCATTGTTTGCCGGCGTGCCGAAGGTGGCGTAGAGCAGAGGGTCGAAGTCGCCGTTCTCAAGGTATACCTGCCTTGCCACAATGTCTACAGAGGCAGGCTGGCTGTCTGTGGCCCCGCCGTTGCCCCCGAAGCAGATGCCGGTTGCCTTTGCGAGGTCTATGTTGCTCTCGCTTGCGAAGGCCGCCAGGTTTACGGTCTTGGTGCCCGGCGAATAGTAAGCGCCGCCCATCTGCCTCCATGTGCTCGCTCCGTTGTCGTCTGTGTAGTACACGCCAACGCGCACGCTGGCTTCGCTGCTGATGTTGGCGAAGGTGAAGCAGAGCGTCTCGTAGTCGGCCAGTTCTCCGTTGGCAAAGGTGAACATTGGCATCAGGTTGTTTGTGTTGGCCGCCCATGTGTAGGTCGGCGACTTGTAGATGGCACTGCTTGCCGGCATGCCGAAGGTGGCGTAAAGTTTCCTGGCGTAGGCCGTTGCCGCGCCAATGGTCAGCAGGAAAGCTGCCAGGGCAATGGTAAATCTTGTTTTCATAAGCTTTGTTGTTTAGTTAAACATGTTTTTTCCGATGTTTGGGCGCGTTGCCGACTTTTGCGCTGCCACACCCGTAGCAACGGCTTTCGTGCGCCCCGGCTTGTTTGTTCATCGTTTCCGGGGTGTTGCCCTTGTTGTCTTGGTGTCAAGGCGTTCATGCCCGGCCATTGCGGGGCCCGGCATGTCTTGTTGCCTGCAATTCTGTTTCACGTCATAGGCTCGATGTTTTTGTTACTCGCCGCAAAGATAGCAAAATGTCGGGCAAGGGCGTTTGCTTGCCGTTCCACAGGCTTTTGTTTCTGTTTCATCATGATAAGTGCGTGGGCGCCCGGCGTTTGCGTCATTGCATTCAGCCCGCGTCGTAGTTCCGCTCCTGGCCTCCCCGCTGTCAGCTTCGTGCTTTTTCAGCAATCAGAGGGAACAGCCGATAAACATAGGGGGGCTTTTCAGGAGTTAAGGAGTTAAGGAGTAAAGGAGTTAAGACAATAGTATTTTGGTTTATTTTGGAGGCGGGAGGCAGGAGACAGGAGTACAGACAATAGTTTTGGAAACATGGAATCTCTGGGAGCATTGGTAAAGTGTTGCAGGAAGACAGTCAAATACTATTGTCTTAACTACTTTACTCCTTAACTGCTTAACTCCTAATAAGCCTCCTGGATTTATCTGGTGAGCCAATCGGTGTGTGCGCCATTCGGCAGCCATGCAGCCGACAGCCCGGTCTGCCACGGTGCGTTGCGGCTTGCTATGCATGAGGGGTGGTGACTGTCTGGCAGGCAGTTTTGTTGCATTAGGCATGCCGTTGGGTTTCTATGGCCTAAGGTTTCGTAGCGTTGCCCGGCATTATTGTGTGTTTCATAAACGTGGTGTCGGTAAATGGAGGGAGCCTCCGGGGCGTTGCGCTTCGCCGGGCTGCGGCATGAATGGCTGTTCAAGGGCTGTGCCGTTTGCTGTGTCATAAACAGAAAAAGGACTTGCAAGAAATTGCAAGTCCTTTGCCTTTGATGTAGCGGGGGTGGGACCCGAACCCACGACCTCCGGATTATGAATCCGACGCTCTAACCAGCTGAGCTATCCCGCCATCGTTTGTTTGCGGGTGCAAAGGTAATGCAAATTTTTTAATTCACAAAATTTTATCACGGTTTTATTAAGTCTTTAATCGAAAAAAGATACTTTTGCATCGGTCTGTGAGGCCATACATTATATTATATATAAGTGGTATTGATATATGGAACGCAAGAAAGTGACCATCGAGTATCCGCTGGCGGCCAAGTCGCCGGCCATAGTTTGGCGACTGATAAGCAGCGCGGCAGGGCTGCAGAAGTGGATGGCAGACAGGGTGAGCGACGACGGCGCAACGATGACATTCACCTGGGGCGAGCTCTGGACGGGCCAAGACGTGAGGGTGTCGCACGTGATCGACCGCCGCAAGTTCAGCCACATAAGGCTCAAGTGGGATGCCGACCACGGCGAAGGCGAGTATTGGGAGATGAGGCTCGAGGAGAGTGAGCTCACCGGCAACCTGGCCCTGCTCATCACCGACTTTGCCGATGCCGACGAGGAAGACAGCCTGCGGGGCTTGTGGAGCGGAAGCCTGAACAGGCTGCACAGGGTGAGCGGACTGTAAAAAACTGAAAAAAACGGCAAAAGCATTCCCACTCTGACTTTTTTATGCTAACTTTGCAAGTCGGTATAACTATCCCCATAGTCGTCAGACAAACAATGCTCCGCATAAAGAAGTTAGACATATTCATAGCCAAGCAGTTCGGCCTGCTGTTCCTCGGAACGTTCTTCATCTGCCAGTTTGTGCTGATGATGCAGTTCCTGTGGCGCTATGTCGACGAGCTGATTGGCAAGGGGCTTTCGCTCGAAGTGCTGGCGCAGTTCTTCTGGTACATGGGGCTCATGCTCATGCCGCAGGCATTCCCGCTGGCCATACTGCTCTCGTCGCTGATCACCTTCGGCAATCTCGGTGAGAGCTCGGAGCTCACGGCCATCAAGGCTGCGGGCATATCGCTCATGCAAGCCATGCGCTCATTGATCGTGATAGTGTGCATGATAGCCTGCTGCTCGTTTTACTTCCAGAACGTGATAGGCCCCGATGCCAACAAGTCGTTCAGCCAGCTGCTTCTCTCTATGAAGCAAAAAAGCCCCGAACTCGAGATACCCGAAGGCATATTCTACGACGGAATACCGGGATGCAACCTTTATGTGCAGAAGAAAGAGGTGGGCACGGGCATGCTCTACGGGGTGATGATATACCGCATGAACGGCAGTTATGAGGATGCGGCCATAATACTTGCCGACTCGGGCAAGCTGCAGTCGACGGCCGAGAAGAAGCACCTGCTGCTCACGCTATACAGCGGCGAGTGGTTTGAAAACATGCAGTCGCAAGACATCGCCGGTAGCGCCAGCGTGCCTTACAGGCGCGAGACCTTTGGCACAAAGCAGATTGTGCTCGACTTCGACGGAGGCTTCAACATGGCAGACGTGGCCGGAATATCGGCCGACGCCCGCTCGAAGAGCATCGGCAAGATAATGCACGACCTCGACTCCATACGCCATTTCAACGACAGTGTGGGCCATTCGTTCTACAACGACGCCAAACGCACCGCATTCAGCATGCCGGCGGTGGGGCGTGCAGACTCGTTGCGGGCCGTTGCCGAGGCCAGGTCGGACACTATGAACATAGATTCGGTGTATCTCAGGCTGAGCCCCGAGGACAGGCAACGGGCCGTAAAGGCTGCCCTCAACAGCGTGCAGATGTATGCCTCGGAGCTTGACATGAAGGGCGACTACATGAAAGGGCTCAACCGCAACGTGCGCACTCACCAGATTGAGGCCATCGGCAAGGTGACGCTCGCCCTGTCTTGCGTGATATTCTTTTTCATAGGGGCACCGCTCGGGGCTATCATACGCAAGGGCGGGCTCGGAGTGCCGGTGATAATATCGGTGCTCGTGTTCATCGTCTACTTCATTTTTGAAAACTCGGGGATGAAGATGGCGCGCGACGGGGTGTGGACAGTGTGGTTCGGCAAGCTGATTTCCACTGCCGTGCTCACGCCGCTGGCCGTGTTCTTCACATACAAGGCCAACAACGACTCAGTGGTGTTCAACTTCGACATCTACCGCTCCATATTCTGCTCGCTGCTCGGCATCAGGCAGAAACGCCACGTTTACCGCAAGGAGGTGATAATCAACGACCCCGATTACGCCGCCGACGCCGCAATGCTCGAAAAGATAACGCTCGACATCACGGAGTATTCGAGATGCCACAACTTGCTGCATGCGCCCAACCCGATTAGCGTGTTCTTCCGCGAAGGCGACGACAGGCGCATACGGGAAATAAGCGTCGAGCTGGAGGCGGTGATAGAAGACCTGTCGAACACCAGGGACAAGGTGATACTGACCGAGCTCAACCGATATCCCATAATGGCCACCCATGCCCACACAAGGCCATTCCGCAACAAATGGCTCAACGCCACCGTGGGCATACTGCTGCCTCTGGGCGTGTTCTTCTACCTGCGCATGCTGCGCTTCAGGTTGCGGTTGCTGCGCGACCTGAGGGTGGTGAGGGCTGCCAACGACGCCCTCGTGGCACGTATAGCGGAAATGGGCAACGGCAACGCGGGCCGTCACTGACTTGTATATAACCATAAAATTGTAATGATATGACAGACACCAGACTGGACACAATAGAATCGGCTCTCGATGATTTCCGCGAGGGCAAGTTCGTGATTGTGGTCGACGATGAAGACCGCGAGAACGAAGGCGACTTGATAATTGCCGCCGAGAAGATTACGCCTGAAGCCGTCAACTTCATGCTGAAGCATGCAAGGGGGGTGCTGTGCGCGCCTATAACCATGAGCCGGTGCGAGGAACTTGACCTGCCGAGGCAGGTGGAAGACAACACATCGGTGCTGGGAACGCCATTTACCGTGACCATCGACAAGCTCGATGGGTGCACGACGGGTGTCTCGGCCCACGACCGCGCGGCCACGATAAGGGCTCTGGCCGACCCTGAGTCGACGCCGCAGACATTCGGGCGGCCGGGGCACATCAACCCGCTATACGCACAAGACCATGGCGTGCTGAGGCGTTCGGGCCACACAGAGGCCACCATCGACCTGTGCAAACTGTCGGGGCTGTATCCGGCTGGGGCGCTCATGGAGATAATGAACGACGACGGTACTATGGCACGGCTGCCCGAATTGAGGCAGTTTGCCAGCCAGTACGGGCTGAAGATAATCGCCATCAAAGACCTCATTGCCTACAGGCTCAGGACGGAGTCGCTGATAGAGGTGGGCACCGAGGTTGACATGCCAACGGCATACGGGCATTTCAGGCTGATACCTTTCAGGCAGAAGAGCAGCGGACTGGAGCACATCGCGCTCATAAAGGGCAGTTGGGCCGCCGACGAACCTGTGTTGGTAAGGGTTCACTCTTCGTGCGCCACAGGAGACATACTGGGGAGCAAGCGATGCGATTGCGGAGAACAGCTGCACCGTTCGATGGAGATGATTGAGAAAGAAGGCAAGGGCGTGGTGATATACATGCAGCAGGAAGGCCGGGGCATCGGCCTGATGAACAAGATCAAGGCATATAAGCTGCAAGAGGAAGGCTACGACACCGTCGATGCCAACGTGCACCTGGGGTTCAAGCCCGACGAGCGCGACTACGGATGCGGCGCGCAGATGCTGAGGCATCTCGGGGTGCACAAGATGAGGCTGCTCACAAACAACCCGACAAAGAGGGTGGGGCTCGAGGCGTATGGGCTGGAGATAGTGGAGAATGTGCCCATCGAGGTGGCCCCAAATGAATATGACTACAACTACCTGAAGACAAAAAAAGACAGAATGGGGCATACTCTGCACCTCTGAGGCCCCCGTTTTGTTACATTTCATTGACGAAACATTAAAAAACAATATATTTTTTTTCGCGTGAAGAATAAAATAACTAATTTTGCAGTTAAATAAATAGCAACAGTAATTCGTATGGCACAATTATCCGATCGTTTGCAAAGGCTTGCGCCGTCAGCCACGCTGGCGATGTCGCAGAAAAGCTCAGAGATGAAAGCTCAGGGCATCGATGTAATCAACTTGAGCGTAGGTGAGCCCGACTTCAACACTCCTGACCACATCAAGACCGCAGCCAAGAAAGCCATTGATGACAACTATTCGAGGTATTCGCCAGTGCCTGGGTACCCCGACTTGCGCAAGGCTATTGTCGACAAGTTGAAAAACGAGAACGGCCTGGAGTACGGAATGAACGAGATTCTCGTGTCAAACGGAGCTAAGCAGAGCGTATGCAACACGGTGATGGCCTTGGTCAACGACGGTGACGAGGTCATAATACCCGCCCCCTACTGGGTTTCTTATCCCCAGATGGTGAAGCTTGCCGGTGGCGTGCCTGTGATTGTTAACGCCGGCTTCGAGCAGAATTTCAAGATGACACCGGAGCAGTTGGAGGCTGCCATAACGCCGAAGACTCGCCTGCTCATACTGTGCTCTCCGAGCAACCCTACCGGAAGCGTTTATTCCAAGGCTGAGCTTGAGGGGCTGGCAGAGGTCATCAAGAAGCATGAAGACATGTTTGTGCTTGCCGACGAGATTTATGAGCACATTATATATACAGGCCGTCACGAGAGCATTGCGCAGTTTGACGGAATGAAAGAGCGCACCATCGTTGTCAACGGCGTGTCAAAGGCTTACGCCATGACGGGCTGGCGCATTGGTTTCATTGCCGCCCCGGAGTGGATAGTGAAGGGGTGCAACAAGCTGCAAGGCCAGTATACAAGCGGCCCGTGCTCCGTAAGCCAGAAGGCTGCAGAAGCTGCCTATACGTCGAGCCAGGCTTGTGTGGAGGAAATGAGGCAGGCTTTCCATCGCCGTCGTGACCTCATTGTCAAGCTTACAAGCGAAATACCGGGGCTGGAGGTGAATGTGCCGGAAGGCGCCTTCTATGTGTTCCCCAAGTGCAGCAGCTTCTTCGGCAAGTCAGACGGCGAGACAACGATATCAAGCTCCACCGACTTTGCTCTTTACCTGTTGGAGAAAGGACATGTGGCAACTGTCGGCGGCGATGCTTTCGGCGACCCGGACTGCTTCCGCATGAGTTACGCAACCAGCGAGGACAACATCGTTGAAGCTATGAAGCGTATTAAAGAGGCCTTGGCAAAGCTGAAATAAACTGCGTAAACTGATAAATGCGGCCTATTTTTGCGACAAGCTGATTAAAAGATGTTAAGCGTCGAACGCAGTATCTGTAATATTTATTATCTTTGCTGCACTGAAACGAAAACCACTTTCTAACCATCAGTAAGGCGCAAGCTCAGAAAACAACTAAAAAACAAAATTCATATTATTAATAAACAAAAACATCAATCAATTATGGCAACATCAACAAAAGCTGTAGCCCCGGCTAAAAACAAGAAACAGGGGTTTGGAGGTATCAAGAACGCTATCTGGATTATGGTGATATGCTGCATTGTAGCGTATGCTTTCTACTTCCTCGTTCTCGGTGATGCAAGCAACTTCGTCGGAGGAGACAAGTCTGCTCACCCTGCTAACCTTGCAGGTACTGTGTATAAAGGAGGTCCTGTTGTAGGTCTTATCTTCACATTGTTCCTCACTGTGGTTTGCCTCGGCGTTGAGCGCTATTTCGCCCTCAAGTCTGCATTCGGTACGATGAACCTCTCTAAGTTCACTGTTCAGGTTAAGGAGCTCATCAAGGCCGGCAAGTTCACCGAGGCTCAGGCACTGTGCGACAAGATGCGCGGTTCTGTAGCTAACGTTGTTTCTGCTTCTATCAACGCTTACAAGGATGTTGAGAGCAACAACACAATGAAGAAGGCCCAGAAGATTTCAAAGATACAGCAGGCCCACGAGGAGGCTACTCAGCTTGAGATGCCTACACTGCAGATGAACCTGCCTATCGTTGCAACAATCGTTACCCTCGGTACTCTTACCGCTCTGTTCGGTACTGTGTTGGGTATGATCCGTTCGTTCCAGGCTCTGTCAAGCGGTGGTGGCGCTGACTCTATGGCTCTGTCTGCCGGTATTTCTGAGGCCCTTGTGAACACGGCTTCTGGTATCGCAACATCTTGGGTGGCTGTGGTTGTTTATAACTTCTACACAAACAAGATTGACAAGCTTACATATGCACTCGACGAGGTTGGTTATACAATAGCTGCAACATACGACGTTAACCACACCGACGAGATTTAATTGTTTTACCTTTTAAATTCAAACTAATGGGTAAAATAAAGATACAGAAAAAAGACATCTGGATAGACATGACGCCTATGTCTGACGTGATGACGCTGCTTCTGTGCTTCTTTATGTTGACATCAACATTCTTGCAGCCGGAGCCTATACAGGTCAACACGCCAAGCTCGGTGTCTGAGGTCAAAGTGCCTGAGAACGATGTCTTGAATATCTTGGTCGGAAACGACGGAAAGATATTCATAGGCACCGAGAACAAGAACAACATGAACGCCATGCTGCAAACCATTGCAGACAAGTTCGGGTTGTCGTTCAACAGCGCCCAACTCAAGAACTTCAGCCAGGAGTCGATGGTTGGCGCCCCTATCAGCGCTTTGGGAGATTACCTCAGTCTTGAAAAAGAACAGATGGCTGAAGCTATCAAGACGCTCGGCATACCCACCGACAGCATTGACGGTGGCATGAGCGAGTTCCAGGAGTGGGTCAAGGCTGCGCGTGAAGCCAACCCGGACATGACGATAGCCATCAAGTGTGATGCAAAGACACCATACAAGGTTGTGAAGACCATGATGTCTGAGCTTCAGGACATGAACGAGAACCGTTACAGACTTATCACAAATCTTAAACAAGGGGAGGAATAATCCATGGCAAAGAAAAAAGAAAGCAAGCAGAAGAAAATGAACACCCGCGTGGACTTCACGCCGATGGTGGACATGATGATGCTTCTTATCACCTTCTTCATGCTTTGTACGACCCTTAGCAAGCCTTCGGCAATGCAGCTTACCATGCCGTCGAACGACCAGAAGCTGACTGACGAGGAAAAGTCTGTAACGAAAGCTTCTCATACCATCACCATATATCTTGGTTCTAATGACAAGATATATTATGTTGCCGGCATCCCGCAGTACGACAATCCGGAATGCGTGAAAGAGACCACATGGGGCAAGGACGGAATCCGTAGCGTGCTCATCAAGCACACAACCGAGGAAGGCATCAACCCCGTGGCCCGCATCATGAAAGCGAAGCAGGATCTTGACGCCCGCAAGACCGCCCCTGGGTCGACAATGACTGAGGAGCAGTACAACAAGGAGCTTGATGAACTGCGCAAAGGTAATATCAACGGTGAGAAGATACCTACTCTTACCATTATTATAAAGCCTTTGGATACTGCCAGCTATAATAATATGGTTGAGGCTCTTGACGAGATGCAGATATGCAGCATTGGTAAGTACGTCATTGACAAGATAACTCCTGATGACGAGAAGCTTCTCTCTCTGAAAGGAATCAAGTAATCGAATCGGTGACAGAAGATAATTAAAAAGGAAGAACTATGTCAAAAATAGATCTAATAGACAATAGCTGGGTCGATCTCGTCTTTGAAGGTAAGAATCATTCTTATGGTGCCTACCGTCTGCGTAAGAACACAGGAAAGCGCAACTTGGCGTCAATCATCATTGTGCTTGTTGCCATTGTGGTAATCATGGCTGCCGTATGGGCAAAGATAGCCATTGAGAATGCAATGCCTAAGAAGGTTGCCATTACCACAGATGTGGAGCTTTCGCAGCTGGCCAAGAAGAAGGAAGCTAAGGTTGAGCGTAAGGAGCCCGTCAAGATTGAGATGGAGCAGAAGGTTGTAGAGAAAGTAAAGAGCTCTGTTAAGTTTACTGCCCCTGTCATCAAGAAGGACGAGGACGTTGCGCCAGAAGACGAGTTGAAGTCTCAGGACGACCTTGCCAAGACAGCCGTAGCCATCGGTTCATTCGACGTTAAGGGTAACGACGAGGCCGCCGGCGAGGTGCTCAAGGCCAAGGAAGTGATTGCACAGGAGAAGCCTGTTGAAGAGAAAGTGTTCGACGTTGTAGAGCAGATGCCCCAGTTCCCCGGTGGCGATGCCGCACTGTTTGAATACCTGTCCACACACATTAAGTATCCTACCATTGCCGAGGAGAACGGTGTTCAAGGCCGCGTAATCGTGACGTTCGTTGTAGAGCGTGACGGTTCTATCACCGACGTCAAAGTGGTCAAGTCTGTTGACCCCTCACTTGACAAGGAAGCATCCCGCGTGGTGGCAGGCATGCCTAAGTGGATTCCCGGTAAGCAGAATGGTTCTGCTGTACGTGTTAAGTACACTGTACCTGTGACATTCAGACTGCAATAAATAATGAAGATTAACGTATTCAACACCTTTGTTGGATTGACTCTCATCTTAGGCTTGTTCGCATCTTGCAAGGACAAGCCTAAGAATGGTAGAACTGACACTTACTCATCAGGGACAATTAAGTTTGTCTCTGATGAGAGTTTCAGTCCTATTATTGACGAACAGCGTGAGATTTTCGAGTTTGTTTATCCAAAGGCAAAGCTGGTGCCTATATATACCAACGAGCTCGATGGTGTTAACATGCTCATGAAGGAGCAGGTGTATCTTGCCATAACCTCGCGCAATTTTACAGACAAGGAGGTGGCCAACCTTGAGGCCCGGCGTTTCCAGCCGATAGCAATACCGTTGGCTTTTGACGGCTTGGCTCTTATTGTCAACAATTCCAACCCCGACACGATAATCTCTGTCAATGACATAAAGCAGATATTGAGTGGAAAGGTTGCGAAATGGAAGGCGCTTTATCCCAACTCCAAGTTAGACAGCATTGAGGTGGCCTTCGACAATAAGCAATCGAGCACAGTGCATTATTGTGTTGATTCATTGCTTGGCGGCAAGCCAATAAACAGCCCCAACATCTATGCGGTGGACAAATCGGCCGAAGTCATAGACTTTGTCGAGAAGCATCCAAATGCCATTGGGATTATAGGGTCTAATTGGCTCAATGACAAGCGCGATACTACCAATGTGACGTTTAAGCGGAACATACGTGTGATGGGTGTGAGCCGTATACACCCCGCGACAGTTGAGAGCAGCTGGAAGCCATACCAGTATTATTTGTGGAATGGCAATTATCCGCTTGTCCGCACCATTTACGCTTTGCTTAACGACCCCCGTCATGGCCTGCCATGGGGTTTTGCCAATTTCATGTCTGCCGACAGTCGTGGGCAGCGGATATTCTTCAAGGCAGGTCTGTTGCCATATAGGGGAAACATGACCGTCAGGGAGGTGAGTGTAAGTGATGAGTGACGGCATGCGTTATGATGTGAAATCTATTAGCCCGGGGCATCCTTGGGCTTTGACTACTAGAATTATCGACTAGAATTATCGAAAGGAATTTAAGCAATTTAAGGTTAATATGAAGAGTTTGAAGTATTTATTAATTGGATCTTTTATGCTGGCGCTTTCAGTGCCTGCAATGGCTCAAGACGATAACAAAGCCACTATCGATGCAATAACGAAAGTAATCAAGAGCAAGCCTGCCGACTTGGAAGACCAGGTAAAGGCCGTTTACAAGAAGAACAAGAAGAATGAAGACGTTCTTGTTGCCATGGGTAGGGCTTTCCTCGACATCAAGGATACTGTCAACGCAACACAGTACGTGGAGTACGCCCTTAAGGCAAACAAGAAGTATGCTCCTGCGTTTATCCTCCAGGGAGACATCGCCGCTCTCAACAACGACGGTGGTGCTGCTGCCGGTTATTACAACCAGGCCATTTATTTCGACCCGAAGGATCCCGAAGGATACTACAAGTATGCCAGCGTTTACCGCAAAATCAGTCCTACGGAGGCTGTAGGCCGTCTTGAGGAGTTGCGCGCACAGCGCCCCGATGTGGTAGTTGATGGAATGATTGGTCACATATATTACATCTCAAACGAGTTTGACAAGGCTGCCGAGAGCTATGCCAAGGCCGACAGAAACAAGCTCACAGAGAAAGAGCTCACCGAGTATGCCATGGCGTTGTACTTCGGCCAGAAATACTCCGAGAGCCTCGAGATAGCCAAGTTCGGCCTGACCAAGTTGCCGCGTGACGCCGCCTTCAACCGCCTGGCTTTCTTCAACTGCACCGACATGGAGGACTATCCCAGCGCTTTGAACTATGCCGACGCGCTTTTCAACAAGTCTGACAGCGCCAAGTTCTCATATTACGACTACACTTACTACGGCAATGCATACAACGGCAACAAAGAGTACGACAAGGCTGTAGCCATGTACCAGAAGGCCCTTGAGCAGAAGATAGACAACAACGAGAAGCGCGCTGGAGTAATCAAGCAGCTCTCTGATTGCTATCTGGCTAAGGAAGACTACTCTAACGCCATCAAGTACTACCAGGATTATCTGACCACTCTCGGCAATGCGTCGGCCAATGATGCCGCTGCCCTGGCCCAGATTTACATCCAGTATGCCGACACCCTGTCTGATACAGCTCGCATCGACATGTTCAAGAAGGCCGAGCAGGTGTATGTAGACATGGAGAAGAAGTATCCCGATGCCCTCGAGTATGTAACATTCATGCGTGCCCGTGTAAACTCATACATGGATCCCGAGACAAAGGAAGGTCTTGCCAAGCCATATTATGAGAAGGTAATGGGCATGATTGAGCCGCGTGCCGAGAAGTCGGCTTCCGACAACGCACGTCTCGTTGAGTGCTATCGTTACCTTGGATACTACTATCTGCTGAAGGAAGACAAGGCCACTTCAACATCATATTGGAACAAGATTCTCGCCATCGATCCTGAGAACGAGATTGCCAAGCAGGCCCTGACCCTTACCACAAAGTAAGATACCGATAAAGATAAATCGTCACATTGGCATCTATAGGATGCCGTTTGACCGACGATTATTAGTTATGCAGATCTCCCGTTGTGCATTGCGCAGCGGGAGATTTTGCGTTGTGGTCTTTGTGCTGTTGCCGGTTTCTGTCAAATGGCCGTTCCTGTTTATTGGGGTAAGGCATTGTTTTTCATGGAAATCCGCAAGTTGGCAATCACTTGTATGTATCTGCCGGGAGTAAGTTTTCATCACGGCCGCCCGTAGTTAGGTGACAACGGCTTAGCGGGTAATCTCAGCCAACAACATCAGCTGGCACATCGAGTGGTGTCTTCTGCTTACCCCTGCTAACCGCTCGCATCTGGCAGAATGCGGAAATCCATTTGCTTTATTATTAAGAAGCAGTTCAAATTTAACCGATACAATTGCCCTTGCAGGTGTCCAATATATCTTTGCCACCATCTTGTGCGCTCTTTCGGGCCGCATACCAATGTCTCATCGGTGGCGTAGCCCGCTACGCTCTCTCTTCAGACTTTGCCGTGCATCTCCGAAATAGCGCACAATTTGATGGCAATTAATATTGAACACTTACTTAATACCCGCTAATTGTGCATGCTTGCAAATATGCAGCTACCAACATCCCTTAGATTCATTGTCTTCCACCATGTGCCATGTTGCGATGCCAAACGGCAAGTTCTGCCCAATGATATGGCCTGTTTCAGCATGATGAACGGCACATCTTGCCATTCAAAACGCCACGTATTGCAACCCGCTGAGAGGCAGGTGGTTAACTGTAAGGGCCGTTGCCGTTGCCTTTAACTTAAAATGGTTAACGCCGGTGTGCGCCTGCCGACTGCCTCAAACGGTTTTGGCTGTTTTTGGATATTAATGTTCACTTTTCGTTGTTTTTGCCGTTTTCGGCATGAAAACAGATGCTCGCTTGGTTAAAAAAACATGTTTCTGATGTCACAAAAATGGCGTTCAAACGTCAATTAAATGTATGCACATCATGACACCCGAAGAGTTCAACAGAATCATGACCCCGATGCGGGCCCGCCTGAAGGTGGCGGCGCGAGGCATAGCCGGTGACGACGACCGCGCCGAAGACTTGGTGCAGGAAGCGTTGCTTGCGCTGTGGGCCATGCGTTCGTCGCTCTCACGGTATGAAAGCCTGATGGGGCTGGCCGTTACCGTCATGCGCAACAAATACTGCGACAGCCGCCGTCATGCAGCGCTGGAATGCGGACGAGAGTTGCCCGAGGCGGCCCGTGCCGTGGCGCCATACGACATGGAACTGCACGACGATGTTGCCTTGATATCCGCCATCGTCGACAGGTTGCCGTCGTTGCAGCGCACCGTGTTCCGCATGAAAGAGATTGAGGGCTATGATGCGGCAGACATAATGCTCGTAACCGGTTGCACTGCCGAGGCCCTGCGCCAGAACCTGTCGCGGGCCCGACGCAAGATACGCGATGAGTTTATGCGCATCACGTCGCGACCGTGACCTGCATGCAACACATGCAAACGCAAAACAAAATTATGATGGAGAACGAAGAATACATAAGGAAGCTTGCAGACAAGTATATGGATGGGCTCACCACCGCTGCCGAAGAGCGACAGTTGGCCCGGCTGCTTGACGATGTGGGCGGCAGCCTGCCTGCCGACCTACGTGCCTGCCGGGCCATGTTTGCCTATGTGGCGGCCGGGCGCGCACGTGCCACAGACCACCGCCGGCATCACTCGAGGCTTCGCCTTGCGGCCTGGGTGGGCGCTGCCGCTGCGGCTGCAGCCACTGTCGTGGCCGTGGTTGTGCTCACGTCGCCGCCCACCCCGCAGAGTTACGCCGTCATCGACGGCAGGGTGGTCACCGACCCCGACGTGGTGCGCCGTGAGGCCGTGCGGGCCTTGAGGATAGTTGCTTCCGACGATTACGACACATTTGGCGCTCTCGACATGATGCGCACCGCTCCCTGTGCCCCTGAGGGGGCGGATGGTGAACAACAACAACGCTAAAACCTTTCATTATGATGATTACAACAAACTGCCATAGTGCCCGCGGGCTCTCGTCTGCCGCCACGGTTGCCTTGCGCCTGGGCGTTCTGGTTGCGGTTGCGTGGCTGCTGTCGGTCGCGACGGCAACAGCCCAGAGGGGGCTGGCCGTTGACGAAGTGTTCAGCCGTTTTGGCCGTGCAAAGGGATGCACCATGGTCGAGATGCACGACGCCAAGCTCGGCGGCCATCGCCTCGACATATACAAGAGCCTCACTTACGAGAGGTTGGGCACAGCCATCGAGCCTTACCTTGAGGCCGACCGCCGCCGGGCGACGAAAATACGCGAGGTGGTTGAGAGCGGCAAGGTGGTCAGCGGCTACTACATGATGCCCCCGCTCTCGGGAGGACGCAATCGCTATGTGCTCTTTGTCGATGCGGGCAAGGGCAATGGCGCAGTGATATACATTGAGGGGCGACTGTCGCCCGACGACATTATGAAACTGTGTTTCTCGCGCCGCTGACCGTTGCCGCCACGCCCCGAAGTGGGCTCCGCTGTGGCGGCGGAGCCGTAGACGGCCGTCCGCTTCCGGGCGGGAGCGCCATTCTCCGGCATCCCGTCAACGGCAGAAGGGCTGCCGCCCGTCAGCAGCCATGCCCCGGCCTCGGGCCCGGCAACAACGTTACGGTAGGGCGCCGGCCCTACATTGCCGTCGTTAGATAATGGCAGAAGCCGATACCGCGGCAACAGTCTGCCTTGCGGCACCCACAATTGATAGATAGATTCACACAATATGAACTAAAAAAACAAGCGATATGAAAACGTTACTTATGGTCATTGCCGCCACTGCAGCCATGACTGCACAGGCCGCTTCGCCCGTCGACACCACCTTCACCGTAAGCGGCAAGCGCATCGTCTTGACCGACTCGGCCGGTCATACCCGCGTGAGCGTTTATTCCACCGACAGCTCAAGGCTCACCCGAACCTACGAGACATCTTATGTTGACGGGCAGGAGATAGAGCGGGTATACATCTCATCGCCTTTCATCCCGCAAACCGTTGGCAGAAAAAAGCGTAGCCCCAAGGCGCATTACCCGTTGTTTTTCATGGGCTTCAACACCCTGCAACGGTCGGCTTTCTCAACCGGTGGAAATCCAGCCATGCACACACGCGACTCAAAGTCGTGGGAGTGGGGCATCACCTGCGCCACCATGGCTTGCCGGCTGACGTCGGGACTGGCACTCACGTCGGCCTGCCAGATGGGGCGCGTGCACCATCATTTCCAGGGCAACTACGTGCTATCGACTACCGACGGAGCCACATCAATGCGCCTTGTCGACGATGGCGACGTGAGGAAAAGCTACATCAGCTATGGCTATATGCGCATACCGCTCATGATAGAGTGGCAAAGCCGTACCGGCGGCGACGACCTGTTCGTGGCGCTGGGCCCCTCGGTCGAGATGCGCTGGAAGGACCATTCGCGCTATTACGTAGGCGAAGAGAAACGCACCGAGACCTCCGACACAAACATCAACCCCCTCGGACTCAACCTCGAGTTGCGCATGGGCTATCGGTATATAGTGGTTTACGGGCGTGCGGCCCTCACACCGCTGCTGAAGACAGCTTCAGCCCCTAAGTGCTACCAGCTGGCCTTTGGCCTCGGTGTGCGCATCTGAACGTTAGCCATGCTACAATCCGTATTGCGGGCGTGGGTTTGCGCGGCGGCCATCAGCAGGTGGCTGCCGCGCGTTTGTTGCCGTGGTCGGTGCCCTGCGCCCCGTTCGTGTTTTCTGGTTGTCCTCAGCCTTGGGCCTTTCGGCCGCCCCGTTCACCGTTCGGTGTGACTTAATATTTCCGCCACTACAGCCGATTTTGCATCGGCATAGTCCTGAATGCACTCCCAGTTTTTTTCAGCCAGCGCCCTTTTCGTAGTTGCATACAGTTGCCGGTCGGCATCGTCGGTTCTCAGACGGTCGCGGAAGTCCAACATCCTCTTGGCCTCTGCGCACCCTTCCGAAAACACGTGAAGGTTTACTTCTGGCCCTTTCCCTTTCAGCATGCGGTGGGCGTGCCACTCCGGTTCCCTCACCCTCAGCCTGTAGCCTTCGGCCTCCAGTGCCCCGACATACATACTTTCGTTGCCGGAGTCTTCCACTGTGAGCAGTATGTCTATAATCGGTTTGGCACAAAGGCCCGCCACCGAGGTCGACCCAACGTGTTCCACCGTGTGCCGTGTTCCGGCCAGTGCGCGGTCAATCTTGTTTTTTTCCCGGTCGAACATATCCTGCCAACGTGCGTCATATTCTTGCAACACAATCTTGCCGTAGGGCTTTTCCACTTCCCCAATCGTCACTTTTTCCAGATAATCTTTTGATGCCATGCTTTTGTTTGCTTGTATGTTTGCCAATAGTTTCGGCTTCACAAAATGAAACCATGCGCCATCCCCCATTGCAAAAACAGTGCCAGCGAGCGACAATCAAACTTGTTTGGAATTGCCCGAGCGCCGCCTGTTTTATCCAAAGACAGTGCCAGCGAGCGTCAATCAAACCTGTTTGGAATTGCCCGAGCGCCGCCTGTTTTATCCAAAAACAGTGCCAGCGAGCGTCAATCAAACTCGTTTGAAATTGCCCGAGCGCCGCCTGTTTTATTCAAAGACAGTGCCAGCGAGCGGCAATCAAACTTGTTTGGAATTGCCTGAGCGCCGCCTGTTTTATTCAAAGACAGTGCCAGCGAGCGGCAATCAAACTCGTTTGCAATTGCCCGAGCGCCGCCTGCACCGCCAGGGCAAAGGCCAGTCGTCCCCGGTTAGTGCCTGTAGCATTTGCGCAAACCGGTTGGGCAAAGTCTTGGCCTGAGCGTTTGGGCCGGTTGGTGTGTACCCGAATTGGTGGCGGCCCTTGTGGCGGCGTTTCTTAGCAAAGTGGCAACAGTGCGGCCACATGCGCGGCCCAATATCGCCGCCCGACCCTATGGCATTGGTAAACGCGCTGTTTCGCAGTCTGTTACGTTGTGTCGCGACAAAAGTCTGTGCGCCGCCCGTTTTGCATTTCACCCTTCATCGCCGCGAGCATTGCGCCACCACATTGCTTTGCGGTTGTTCTCCGTTGCCATGCTGTTTGTCGCTATGAGAAGCGCCGGGGCAGGCGTAATGCAGCCATGTGCGCAATAGGTTGGCGCCCAAAAACATTTTTCGCCGTAAAAGTGTTGCTTAGTCACTTCCTTTTTAGTAACTTTGCAGCCTGATTATATATAACGTTATATTTCGATTTATGGCTGATACAAAAAAGATTAAGACCGCGTTGGTTTCGGTGTTTCACAAGGATGGGCTTGACGAGCTTTTGCGTAAGCTCAATTCAGAAGGCGTTAAATTCCTCTCGACGGGAGGCACGCAGAGTTTCATTGAGTCGCTTGGCTATGAGTGCCAGAAGGTAGAGGACGTTACAACATACCCCTCAATCCTCGGCGGGCGCGTAAAGACGCTCCACCCGAAAGTGTTTGGCGGCATCCTTGCCCGCCGCGACAACGAAGGCGACCGCGCCCAGATGGCCCAATACGAGATACCCGAGATAGATCTCGTCATCGTCGACCTGTACCCGTTTGAGGACACCGTTGCCAGTGGGGCAAGCGATGCCGACATCATCGAGAAGATAGACATAGGCGGCATCTCGCTCATCCGTGCCGGTGCAAAGAATTTCAACGACGTGGTAATCGTGCCGAGCAAGGCCGAGTATGGCGTGCTTCTTGACATACTCAACAAGAAAGGCGCACAGACCGACCTGGCCGACCGGAAGATGTTTGCCGAGCGTGCCTTTGGCGTAAGCAGCCATTACGACACGGCCATCCACAACTGGTTCGCACGTTAATCCCGCATATCAATCATATATAAGCATCAAGGAGGGTTTATGGGATTCTTTTCTTTCGTCCAGGAAATAGCAATGGACCTGGGCACAGCTAACACTATCATCATCAGCGACGACAAGATTGTGGTCGACGAACCGTCGGTCGTTGCGCTCGACCGCCGCACGGACAAGATGATTGCCGTGGGCGAGAAAGCCAAGATGATGTATGAGAAGACACACGACAACATACGCACCATCCGCCCGTTGCGCGACGGAGTGATAGCCGACTTCTCGGCTTGTGAGCAGATGATGCGCGGACTTATAAAGATGGTTCATACGGGCAGCCGGCTCTTCTCGCCGTCGCTCCGCATGGTCATCGGCGTGCCTTCGGGCTCAACCGAGGTTGAGCTGCGCGCCGTGCGCGACTCTGCCGAGCACGCCGACGGCCGCGACGTCTACCTCATCTTCGAACCCATGGCGGCTGCCATAGGCATAGGCATCGACGTAGAGGCGCCCGAAGGCAACATGATTGTCGACATCGGAGGCGGCTCAACCGAGATTGCAGTGATATCGCTCGGCGGCATCGTGAGCAACAACTCGATACGCATAGCCGGCGACGACCTCACTGCCGACATCCAGGAGTACATGAGCCGCCAGCACAACGTTAAGGTCAGCGAGCGCATGGCAGAGCGGATAAAGATTCATGTGGGCTCGGCGCTCACCGACCTGGGCGAGGAGGCTCCCGAGGATTACGTTGTCCACGGCCCCAACCGCATCACGGCCCTGCCCATGGAGGTGCCGGTGTGCTATCAGGAGATAGCCCACTGCCTCGACAAGACCGTGGCAAAGATAGAGAATGCGGTGCTCTCTGCCCTTGAGAACACACCGCCCGAGCTGTATGCCGACATCGTCAAGAACGGCATTTACCTCAGCGGCGGCGGCGCATTGCTGCGCGGTCTCGACAAGCGCCTTGCCGACAAGATAGGCATCAAGTTCCATATTGCCGAAGACCCGTTGCACAGCGTGGCCAAGGGCGCGGGCATTGCCCTTAAGAATGTGGACCGTTTTTCGTTCCTCATGCGATGAGGTCATTGCGCAACCCGTGACCGTCAATCCATTATCGGCTGCTCCGCGGACGGCTCGTGCCGGCCATGGCAGCGGCGGCGCCTTGCGGCGTGGCTCTGCTGCCATGCCGTAAGGCGTCGGCAGTGCAGCCGGTTGTGGGTTGTGGGTTGTGGGGCGCAGGGTTAAAACATCTGTTATGCGAAACCTCTTAGAGTTCCTTGCAAAATACAATCATTGGATAATCTTCGTACTGCTTGAGGTGGTCAGCGCGGTGCTTCTGTTCCGTTACAACACCTATCAGGGCAGCGTATGGTTTTCCACGGCCAACGCCGTGGCAGGCAAGGTGTATGAGTGGAACTCGGCGGTTGAGTCGTTCTTCTCGCTGACCCGCGTCAACGAAGAGCTCGCATTGCGCAATTTCTACCTCGAGCGGCAGGTCAACCAGCTGTCGAGGCTGTACGGCGAGCTCACCCGCGACACGTCTTTCCTCGAGCGCAGCGAGCGCCAGTTGCTGTCGCAGTATCAGCTGTTGCCGGCCAAGGTGGTCGACAATTCGCTCGACAAGCCCTACAACCTCATGACCATCAACCGCGGGCGGCTCGACGGAGTGAAGCCCGACATGGGCGTGGCCTGCGGCAACGGCGTAGTGGGCATAGTCTACCTCGTGGCCGACCATTACTCTGTGGTCATGCCGGTGCTCAACCTCAAGTCGCGCATAAGCTGCACCATACGCCGCCGCGGCTACGTGGGCTACCTGGCGTGGTATGGCGGCGACCCTACGGTGGCTTACGTTGAAGACATTCCCAGGCACGCCCGCTTCCGCCGTGGCGACTGGGTCGAGACGAGCGGATACTCGTCGATATTCCCTCCCGGCGTGCTCGTGGGAAAGATACTGCAGGTGTACAACTCGCGCGACGGCCTTTCATACAGGCTCAAGGTGCAGCTTACAACCGACTTCAGCAACCTGCGCGACGTGCTGGTAATTACCGACAGCACCGTGGCCGAGCGCGTCAAGCTGCTCGACGCGGCACGCGACTCACTGCGCATAGGTGCCGATGATTAGTTTGTTTCCCTAATGTCAACTGTAAAATGGCTATAGATATACTGAGGCGATTGCTGCTTTTGTGCGTCTTTTGCGTGGCCCAGGCACTGGTGTTGAACCACATCCACCTGTTTGGCTTTGCCACCCCTCTGCTTTATGTCTACATGGTGCTGTCTTTCCCCATGGGCTATCCGAAGTGGGCGGTGTTGCTGTGGAGCTTCGCCCTGGGCCTGGCCATCGACACATTCTCGAATACCCCGGGTGTGGCTTCGGCCTCGCTGACGCTCATCGGGGCCATCCAGCCTTATTTCTTCGCCCTGTTCGTGCAGCGCGACGAGCCCGAGAGCATACGCCCGTCGGTGCAGTCGCTTGGACTGATGAAGTATTCGTTCTACGTGTTTGTGCTCGTACTGCTTTATTGTGTTGTCTTTTTCGCGCTCGAGATGTTCAGTTTCTTCCACTGGCTTTGGTGGCTCGAGTGTGTTGGGGGCAGCACTCTGCTTACCGTTTTGCTTGTGTTGACATTAGAGAGCGTTAGGAAGCGGTGAAAGACTACGAGCTCAGCAACAGGCGATACGTCATCGGCGGCGTGGCGACATTTATCGTTGTCGTCTACATCATACGCCTCTTCACGCTGCAGATAATGAGCGATGACTACAAGAAGAATGCCGATTCAAACGCATTCCTCAAGCGCATCGACTATCCGTCGCGGGGCATAATAACCGACCGCAAGGGCCGCCTGATGGTTTACAACCAGCCGGCCTACGACATACTTGTGGTGATGAACGAGGCCCGGGGGCGGCTCGACACCATGGAGTTTTGCCGCACGGTGGGAATGACCAAGGAAGAGTTTGTGGCCCGCATGGACGCCATCAAGGACAGGTCGAAGAATCCAGGCTACTCGCGTTTCACCCAACAGCTCTTCATGGGGCAGATACCCGACAAGGAGTTCAGCCAGTTCAGGGAGAAGATATTCAGGTTTCCGGGCTTTTACATACAGAAACGCAGTGTCCGCCAGTATGAGTACCCGTATGCGGCCCATGTCATCGGCGACGTGGCCGAGGTGTCGCCGTCGGACATAGAGAACGACGACTACTACCAGCCGGGCGACTACATAGGCAAGCTCGGCGTAGAGCGCAGGTATGAGAAGCAGCTGCGCGGAGAGAAGGGCGTGCAGATTCTGCTGCGCGACGCCCACGGACAGATACAGGGGCGCTATCAGAACGGGCGCTTCGACCGCTCTCCCGTGCCGGGCAAGAACCTCACCCTGAGCATCGACCTCGAGCTCCAGGCTTTGGGCGAGCGCCTGCTTGAGGGCAAGATAGGCAGCATAGTGGCCATCGAACCGTCGACGGGCGAAGTGCTGTGCATGGTGTCCTCGCCTACTTACGACCCGCGGGTAATGTCGGGGCGCAACCGCAGCAAGAATCACTCACGGCTGGCTGTCAACCCATGGAAGCCGCTGCTCAACCGCAGCATCATGGGCCTTTATCCGCCGGGGTCGACGTTCAAGACCACCCAGGCCCTCACTTTCCTGAGCGAGGGCATCATCTCTCCGGGCACGATGTTCCCCTGCCACCACGGCTTCTACTACCGCGGACTGCACGTGGGCTGCCACGGCCACAAGTCGCCGCTGGCCCTTGTTGATGCCATCAGCACCTCGTGCAACGCCTATTTCTGCTGGGGGCTGTACTACATGATAGGCAATCGGAGCAAGTATCACGACGTGCAGCAGGCCATGAACACGTGGCGCGACTACATGGTGAGTATGGGATTCGGCTACAGGCTGGGCATCGACCTGCCCGGCGAGAAGCGCGGGCTTATACCGAATGCCGAGTTTTACGACAAGGCATACAACGGTTCGTGGAACGGGCTTACCGTGATAAGCATATCGATAGGGCAGGGCGAGGTGACGCTCACGCCGCTGCAGATAGCCAACCTGGGTGCCACCATTGCCAACCGAGGCTATTATTACATACCCCACGTTGTGCGCAAGGTGCAGGGCGAGCCGCTCGACACCGCCTTCACCCGCCGCCATTACTCCATGGCCAGCCGCTCGGCATACGAGACGGTGGTGCAGGGCATGCGCAGTTCGGTGATTCGCGGCACATGCCGGGCTGCCAACCGGCCCGAATACGAGGCATGCGGAAAGACCGGAACGGCCCAGAACCGCGGCCACGACCACTCGGTGTTCATGGGCTTCGCCCCCATGGACAATCCCAAGATAGCCATTGCCGTTTATGTTGAGAACGGCGGTTGGGGTGCCGACTACGGCGTTCCCATTGGCTCGCTCATGATGGAGAAGTACATCAACGGGCACCTTTCGCCCGAATCGGAAAAGAAAGCTGATGAATTTCAGCACAGACGTATAGCGTATGACTCAAGGAACAGATAAGCAACCGGGCGTTTTGCGCTCGCTCGACTGGTGGACAATAGGCATATACCTCGCGCTGCTCACTTTCGGGTGGCTCAGCGTTTGCGGCGCGAGCTATACGTATGGCGACACCGACATATTCAGCCTCGACACGCGGTCGGGCATGCAGATAGTGTGGATAGGCACGTCGGTGTGCCTCGGCTTTGTGCTGCTGATGCTCGACGACAGGTTTTACGACACCTTTGCCTACGTCATCTTCGGGGCCCTCTTGCTGCTCCTTTTCGCCACCATATTCAATCCCCACCAGATAAAGGGGTCGCGTTCGTGGCTTGTGCTCGGCCCTCTGCGGTTGCAGCCCGCCGAGTTTGCCAAGTTTGCCACGGCCCTGGCTCTGGCCAAGTTCATGAGCACCTACGGCTACAACATACACCGTTGGAAGCATTTCGTGGCCACCCTGGCCATCATACTCACCCCCATGCTCTTCATCATCCTGCAGCGCGAGACGGGCTCGGCGCTCGTTTACCTGGCTTTTTTCCTCGTGTTCTACCGTGAGGGCATGCCCGGTTGCGTGCTGTTCACGGGCGTGGCCGCAGTGGTTTATTTTGTTGTGGGCATACGGTTTGAGCAGGTTCTGCTGCTCGACACGCCCACGTCGGTGGGCAAGTTTGTGGTGTTGCTGCTCGTCCACATATTCACCGCGGGAATGGTGCGTGCCTACACACCATTGCGCGGCATGGCCTGGGCCATGCTGGCCTATAGCGTTGGCATCACGCTGGTGGCCCTGCTGTTCTCGGTCTTCGTCATACCGTTCGACGTTGTGTGGGTTCAGTTGGGCGTGTCGGTGCTCATGGTGGGCTGGCTTGTGGTGGTGGCGCTCGGCACCCGCATGCGCAACTTCTGGCTCATCACGGCGTTTGCCATAGGCTCGATGGCCTTTTTCTATTCTGCCGACTATGTGCTCAACAATGTGCTCGAGCCCCACCAGCGCGTGCGCATCAACGTGTTGCTCGGCCTCGACGAAGATTTGTCGGGGGCAGGCTACAATGTCCACCAGAGCGAGATAGCCATCGGGTCGGGCGGCCTCGAGGGCAAGGGCTTCCTCAACGGCACGCAGACAAAGCTGAAATTCGTGCCGGAGCAAGACACCGACTTCATTTTCTGCACCGTGGGCGAGGAAGAGGGCTTTCTCGGGTCGGCCGGAGTGCTGATACTTTTCCTTGCCCTCATATTGCGGCTCATCCACCTTGCCGAGCGCCAGCCGTTCCGTTTCGGGCGCATTTACGGCTATGCGGTGCTGTCAATATTTCTTTTCCACGTGTTCATCAACGTTGGCATGGTGCTCGGCCTTACTCCTGTCATTGGCATACCGCTGCCGTTTTTCAGCTACGGGGGGTCGTCGCTGTGGGGATTCACCTTCTTGCTCTTCATCTTTCTGCGCATCGACGCAGGGCGAAACCTTGTGCGCACGTAGCCTGCGCCATTGCCGGCTGAGGGCGGTGGTTGTAAAAATGGTTTACTGCCGGCCATGCCTTGCGCAACGCCCTCGCCGACAGAGGGTTGCGCAAGGGCCTGTTTTGCGTTGCCGTATGGCCCGTTTGGGCCGGCCGAACGGCCTGTATTGCACTGCATTCCGGCCCGTCCGGGCTTGCGCTACGGTGCCGGTGTGCATACGACGGGTGGCTTGTAATGATTTGTTGATGTAAAAATGACAATGGCAAAGGAAGCCGGCCGTGGGCCGTGTCCTTTGCCATTGCTTTTTGTTGTCGGCGCTGCAGGGGGCAGCCATGGCCCGTCTCACCGCCTTGTCACCTTGATGCCGATGTCTTCCAGACCCGGCAGCGTCTCGCGTTTCATGTGATGCCTCACATTGACGAATAGCGAGTCGCCCTTTTTCAGCCTGCACTGTGATGTGGCAAACAGGTATTGGTAGTTGCTGAGCCCGTGGCCGAGGGCATTGCCTCGTTTGTCTATCAGCTTGCAGTTCAGCGTGTCGCTGTGCCTTATGTCGCCGGGCATGATGCGTCTGTCGACAATGATGCAAATGCCAGTAAACGGGTATCGCGCGTTTATTCGCAGTCCCACTTCGGTTGTGTAGGTGCCTTCGGCCTTGGCCTGTGGCACCGCGAATTTCACCGTGTCGGTGCGTTCCCACACTCCTACAGGCCTGTAGCTGTTGTAAACCGTGTTTTCGTCGCAGGCCGACAGGGCGGCAAGCGCGGCAGCCATGGCGGCCAGTGCCTTGCAAACGCTATTCCTTGGCATCCTGCTGCTGGCCGTTAGAAGTTTGCTGGCCGCGCTGTTGCCTGTTGGGCTGGCGCCTTCCGGCACCCTTTTGCTGCCCTTCCTTGTCTTGCGTGTTGCGCGGTTGCTGTTGTTGCCTGTCTTGCTGCCGCTCGGCTTTGGGCTGTTGCCGTTCGTTGCGCGGTTGCTTTTGCGAGTCCTTGCGGTTGTCGGCCTTGCGTGCGGCCGGTCCCTGCGCCTGCTGCCTTTCGCCGTTTGCAGCGGCCTTCTGTGCGCCCTTGTTGCCTTGCTTGCGCTTCTTCTTGTTCTTGTCGAAGCGCGTTATGTTCTCGTTGGCCAGCAGGTCTACGGTCTTCCTTGTCTCCTTTATCTTTCCGTCTTCCTGCAGCGAGAGCGGTTTTTCGCCGTTGCGGTTCATCTCTATTATGGCCTTGGCCCTGTCGGCAGTGATGGTCTCGAGGTTCGATGCAATGTTCTTGTCTGTCGAATAGGTAACCATTCCGGTCAGGATGTCGGCCTTGAAGAAGTAGTAGTCGGCGTCTTGCGTCTGCAGCATCACCTCCTTGCTTGGCAGTTTGCGGCCCGCTTCCACGTAGTTGTCTACTTCGTAGTTGAGGCAGCACTTCAGTTTTGCGCACATGCCGGCCAGCTTTTGCGGGTTGAGCGAGATGTCCTGGAAGCGTGCCGAGTTGGTGCTCACGCTCACGAAGTTCTTCATCCATGTGGCGCAGCACAGCTCGCGGCCGCACGGCCCGGTGCCACCTATGCGCCCGGCTTCCTGCCTTGCGCCTATCTGCTTCATCTCAATGCGCACGTGAAACGTCTCTGCCAACACCTTGATGAGTTGCCTGAAGTCTACGCGCTCGTCGGCAATGTAGTAGAAAATGGCCTTGTTGCAGTCGCCTTGGTACTCAACGTCGCCTATCTTCATCTGCAGCCCGAGCCTCTTGGCTATCTCTCGGCTCTCTATCATGGTGGCGTGCTCGCGCGACTTTGCCTCGTGGAATTTATCCATGTCTACCGGCCTGGCAATCCTGTATATGCGCTTGATGTCGTCGGGCGACTTGATGTTGGCTTTCTTGAGCTGCATCTTTACCAGCCTTCCCGTGAGCGTCACCACCCCGATGTCGTGGCCCGGGCTGGCTTCCACGGCCACGATGTCGCCTTTTTTCAGCTCGAGGTTGTTCACATTGTGGTAGTATCCCTTGCGGGTGTGCTTAAACTGCACCTCCACAAGGTCGGTGCTCATGGCGTTGCCGGGTATGTCGGCCAGCCAGTCGTAAGTGTTCAGTTGCCTGTCCTGCCTGCCGACGGCCCTTTTGCAGAGCCCCCTATCGCAGTCGTGGCATATTTCGAATTCTTTGTTGCTATAGTCCATATATTGTGATTTGATGGTTTCGTTGTTTCGTCTCTGCTGCCGTTGCGCCGTTGTGCGGGCGTCACTTGGCCAGCAGCAGCACTATCATTTGCATCGCCATGTCGAAGAATACAATCTTGGCGTTGGCGTTTTGGCTTATGTCGCGTATGGCGCGGTTGCCCAGCTCGTTCATCTGCAGCACGTTTTTCTCGTTGACAAAGCGTGCGAAATTGCGCGCGAAGTCTTCTTCCTGCTGCGTCATGTAGTTCAGTTCCGGCTGCATGAAGTTGTATGCGAAGTTCTCGCGCACCAGCCTGAGGAAGTATGCAAGAAACCGTTTCTGCTTCTCCCTTCCCATTGTCTGCATGGCCTCGCTCCACTGTTTCAGCTCCTTCACCTTGCGCGAGTAGGCCAGTCGCATCAGCTTTTGGAACATAATGAGAAACTGTTCGTTCTCGTTGTCGGCATCGAGGGCGCCTACAGCCTTTAGCCAGCTGCCGTTGGCAATGCGCGTGATGCGTGTGGCAGTGTCGGCGTCGAGCCCGCGGCGCTCCATGAGCGCCTGCCTGATGCTCGCGTCGTCAATGAGTTTGATGTCAATGCGCTGCGTTCGGCTGCGTATGGTGTCGAGCAGCTTGTCGGGCTCTTCGCACACCATGATGAACACAGTTTGGCTTGGTGGCTCTTCGATGAGCTTCAGGAGCTTGTTGGCGCATTCCGCGTTCATTCGCTCCGGCAGCCATATCAGCGACACCTTGTAGCCGCCCTGGCTCGACTTTATGCTCAGCTTGCGCGACAGTTCGTCGCTCTCGCCGGCCGTGATTATGGCCTGCTGGTTTTCGGCGCCTATGGCTTCCATCCATTGGTTCAGCGAGAAATACGGGCCCGATGCCAGCAGTTGTCGCCACTGGGCTGCGAAGTCGTCGCTCACGGGCTTGTGTTCGGGGCTCATCGACGGAAGCTTTATGGTTGGGAAAGTGAAGTGGAGGTCGGGGTGTGCCCATTTCCTGAGCATGGCGCATTGCCTGCATTGGCCGCACGAGTCGTCGGCGTCGCAGCGCCGTTCGCACAGCAGGTAAGAGGCGAAAGCCAGTGCCAGCGCCATCTTTCCGCTGCCCTCGGGGCCGCAGAG
Source organism: Marseilla massiliensis (assembly GCF_023336985.1). Classification (NCBI taxonomy): domain Bacteria; kingdom Pseudomonadati; phylum Bacteroidota; class Bacteroidia; order Bacteroidales; family Prevotellaceae; genus Marseilla; species Marseilla massiliensis. Next base: position 125,042 of record NZ_JAMBLP010000007.1, read on the forward strand.
CATCATTGCGTGGGGCAGACGGCCGTCGGCCACCATGCCCTTAAGTCTCTTCTTGGCCTCTTCCTGGCCTATCACCTCGCTGAATCTCATACCTTGTGGTTTGTTTGCCTACCGCATCTCGGCGTGCGTTTCGTGGCGCCTGCCATGCGTATACGGCCGTCTTTGCCTTTTAACGTTTTACATTTAGCTCCTGTTTCCACCGCCTTCCGCCACTTGGCGTGACCGGCCTTCGGGGCCCATGGTTGCCTGGTGGCAGTCTTTGCCGGTGGCTATGGCGGCCATGTGGCGGCCGCCCCCTTGTCTTGTCTCTTTAATATTGTTCCCTTACCCCTTAATCCTTGATACTTAATCCTTAGTTTTCCGCCCCTTTGATTCTTGACTTTCAAATCTTAGTTATCAATCCTTCATCTTTCAACTTCTAAGCAGTCTTTGTGCTATCTCGGCCACCGAGTCGACGGCCGACACCGTGTAGAAGTGTATGTTGTTCACTCCGTGGGCGTAAAGTTCGCGGCATTGCGCCACGGTCCACTCAATGCCAAGCTGCCGCGCCTCTTCGTCGGTCTTGCACTTTATGGCCTCCGAGGCCAGCTCCTGGGGTATGTCGCAGTGGAAAGTCTTCGGTACCACGCCCAGCTGGCTCAGCTTTGCCAGTGGCTTCAGGCCCGGAATGATAGGTATTGTTATGCCCATGGCGCGTGCCTTTGCCACGAAGTCGAAGTATTTCTTGTTGTCGTAGAACAGCTGCGTTACCGCATATTGCGCCCCCATGTCCTGTTTCATCTTGAGAAAACCCATGTCCATCTCCATGTTTGGCGCCTCGTCGTGTTTCTCGGGGTAGCATGCCACGCCGAAGTCGAACGTCTCTCCGGGCACTTTTATGGGCTCGCCGTCGGCAAAGAAGCCTTTGTTGAACTGAGTGACCTGGCGTATCAGGTCGGTGGTGTGCTCGTGGCCGCCGGGCGTCGGGGTGAAAAACCGGTCTTCCTTTGCCTTGTCTCCGCGCAGCAGAAGCAGGCTTGTGATGCCCAGAAACTGCAGGTCGAGCAGCTCATACTCAATGTCTTCCACCGTTGCGCCGCTGCAGATGATGTGTGGCATCACCGGTATGCCAAACTTCTGCTGTATTGCCGCCGCAATGGCTATGGTGCCCGGGCGCCGGCGTATGCGGCGCCTTTCGAGCAGTCCGTTGTCGAGTTGCTTGTAAACAAACTCGCTATGGTGGGTTGTTATGTTGATGAACAGCGGGCAAAACTCCTTCAGCTTGCCTATGGTGGCAAAGAGCTTGTCGGTCCCTGTGCCCTTCAATGGCGGCAGGACTTCGTAGGAGAAGTGCTTCTTGTCTGTTTCTTTGCTTAATAATTCTGCAACTGTCATTTGGCGTAAATATACAATTCGCTGCAAATTTACGAAAAAAAAACGTAACGGCGGGGGCGGAAAGATAATTTAAGAAAACCTCGGGCGCCAGCCGGGGGCGATTGCCGTGGTTGGCCGAGGGGTTGCGGACACTGGCGTAAGGAGGCTTGGCGGACATGTTGTGGGGATGGCTGTGCATGGCCGACAGAAGCCGTTGCACAACCGAAACACGCGCAAAAAAACTCTAAAACGAATGTTTTTATGGATATATGTCTTAATTTTGCACGATGTAGACGATTATTATAGGTATTAAAAAGCAATGAAATGACACAGCTATCTCAAGAAAATGCGGCCTCAGCTACAGGCCGCGCAGGGCTGGCGGGGCTGCTCATGACGCTCGGCATCGTGTTTGGCGACATCGGAACGTCGCCGCTCTACGTGATGAAAGCCATCACCCACACCGGCGAGACGCTCACCGACGACTATGTGCTCGGGGCGTTGTCGTGCATAATCTGGACGCTCACGCTGCAGACCACCGTAAAGTACGTGCTCTTGGCGCTGCGGGCCGACAATCGCGGAGAGGGCGGAATATTGGCTCTCTATGCTCTGTTGAGGCGCCACCGGCGGCGTTGGATATATGCCATAGCCATCATCGGGGCGAGCACTTTGCTTGCCGACGGGGTGATAACTCCGGCCATCACCGTCACCACGGCCATAGAAGGCTTGCGCGGCATCAGCCCCGACCTGCCGGTGTTGCCCGTGGCCCTGGCTGTCATCACGGTGGTGTTCTTCGTCCAGCGCTTCGGTACGCAGAGCGTGGGGCGCTCGTTCGGGGCGTTCATGCTTGTGTGGTTCCTCATGCTCGGGGCGCTCGGCGTGGTGTGGCTTGCGGGTTGTCCGGCCGTGCTCAAGGCGTTCAGCCCCCACTATGCGGTAATGCTCTTGGTGCGTTCGCCCGGTTGGTTTCTCATACTCGGCGCCGTTTTCCTGTGTACAACGGGTGCCGAGGCGCTCTACTCCGACCTCGGCCACTGTGGCAGGCGCAACATAACGGTGAGCTGGATGTTTGTCAAGGCCATGCTCATACTCAACTATCTGGGGCAGGGGGCGTGGGTGTTGTCACATCCGGCCGAGGCCGCCGGGGCCGTAAACCCGTTCTACGCCATCATGCCGCAGGCCATGCTGCCTTTCGGGGTGGCCATGGCCACAGGCGCGGCAATAGTGGCCAGCCAGGCGCTCATAAGCGGTTCGTTCTCTATTCTGAGCGAGGCCATGAACCTGCACTTCTGGCCCCGCATGAGGATAAAGCACCCCACAAGCGTCAAGGGGCAGCTTTACATACCGCTGGTAAACAACGTCATGTTTGTGGCGGTGGTGCTTACGGTGGTCGTTTTCAGAGACTCGGCGCGCATGGAGGCCGCCTACGGGCTTGCCATCACGGTGACCATGCTGATGACTACGCTGCTCCTGGCGTTTTATATGCGCATGATGGGGGCTTCACGCCTTGTGTCCGGGCTCTTCCTCGGCTTCTATGCAGCTGTAGAGGGGCTGTTCCTGGCAGCCAACCTCTCTAAGTTTGCGGCCGGCGGATGGTTCACCCTGCTCATCGGAGGGCTGCTTTGTTTCGTCATGTTTGTGTGGGTCGGGGCGCGGAACATACGCCGTAGGTACATGCACTTGAAGAAAATGTCAGACTACTACGGCATCATCTCGGCCATAAAGGCAGACGACAGCATACCCAAGTATGCCTCGAACCTTGTCTACGTGAACCATGCGCCGGGCGAGGACGAGGTAGACGACAAGCTGCTATATTCGATAATAAACAAGCAACCCAAGCGAGCCGACCACTACTGGCTGCTGCATCTCGACTTCGTGGACGAGCCGGAGACCCTTGAGTACACCGTCAGGCAGCTCGTGCCGGGCACGCTTTTCAGCGTCAACCTGCGCATAGGGTTCAGGATAGAGCCCCGTGTAAGCCTTTACCTGAGGCAGGTTGTGGAAGACCTGGTGAGCTCGCGCGAGCTTGAACTGACCAGCACTTACCCCTCGCTCCGCAAGAACGGCATACCGGGCGACTTCCGTTTCATCATCATCCACCACATCTACTACCCCGAAGACTCGTCAAACCGCCGCCAGAACATGCTCATGAGCCTTTACGCCATTATCCGGAAGATAGGCATCGACGAGCCCAAGGCATTGGGGCTCGACACGTCGGTGGTGGTGGTTGAGCGCGTGCCGCTCATTGTCTCGGGGCGTGCCAGGCACCTGAGGCGCATTGTGCGCACATGGCCCGAGGCCGGACATGGCCAGGGCTGACGCCGCCCAATGCGGCCTGAAAACGGCGAAAGCCGCGACGTCCCGTTGTCGGGAGGCCGCGGCTTTCGCTGTTTCAATCCACGTTTACTTCTTTACCTTGTAGATGCGGAAGGTCATCGGTGCTATCTCGTCGTTGATTACGGTGTTCTTCTTGCCTGCCTCGCAGTTGAGAGAGCCCTCCTGCGGAACAATCTTCTCTGGCTCGTCGAGAGTGTTCTCGGCCATCATGTCGGTGCAGGTCAGCGTTATCGTCTCAGCCTTGCGCTCGCCCTTAATCCCCGAGAGGTTGATGCTCACGGGCTGCTTCTGCTTGTTTGTGTTGATGACTTTCACGATAACGGTGCCCGACGTCTTGTCGATGACAGAGCTGGCAAACAGTCCGTCCTGTCCCTCCTGGCCTGCTATGGGCTGCCCGTCCATGGTCATGGTGAGCACGTTGGTGCCTTTGTTCATGGCATACATCTGCTGTACGTAGTAGCTTACAGACTTGAACAGGCGCACGTTGTCATACCATATCAGGTCGGGACGCCACTGCCAGCCTTCCACGTGGGCCAGCATCGGGGCGTAGGTGGCCATGTGCACTATGTCGGCATTGCGCTCAAGGTCGGTCATGAAGGCCGCTTCGTAGAGCGAAGTCTCGTAGTGGTTCCACTTCTTTCCCTTGCCGTGGCAGGCATATTCGCCAGCAAACACCTTCGGGCCCTTGCGGTCGTATTTCTCGTAACGCAGCCCGCTGGTGAGGAACCACGACTCGGGGCGGTAGAAATGCTCGTCTACCAGGTCTACCTTCTGGCGCTTCATGGCCTCCCATCCGAGGTCGAAGTTCTTGCCTTCGGAGTCGGGTCCGCTCGTGCCTATTATCTGAATCTTGGGATACTTGGCGCGTATGGCGTCGACAAACTTCTGCATCCTGACGAAGTAGAAGTCGCCCCACTGCTCGTTGCCCACTGCAATGAACTTGAGGTTGAACGGTGCCGGGTGGCCCATCTCGGCGCGCTTCTTTCCCCATGTGGTAGTAGTGTCGCCGTTGGCAAACTCAATCAGGTCGAGACAGTCTTGTATATAAGGGTCGAGTTCGTCCACGGGCACATGTGCTTTCTCGTTGTTCCGGTTCTGGTACTGGCAGGCCATGCCCACGTTGAGCACCGGCAGCGGCTCGGCGCCGATGTCTTCCGAGAGTTGGAAAAACTCGAAGAAGCCCAGTCCGTAGCTCTGGAAATAGTCGGGATAGTAGCGGTGTTCGAAGGTGAACTCCCAGCGGTTGCGGTTCAGCGGCCGGTTTTCCACCGGGCCGATGGTGTTCTTCCACTGGTAGCGGTTGTCGAGGCACTCGCCCTCGACGATGCATCCGCCGGGGAATCGGAGCACGCCCGGGTGCATGTCGGCCAGCGCCTGGGCTATGTCGCGGCGCATGCCGTTCTCCCGGTTCTTGAATGTGTTGACGGGGAAGAGGCTGATGTGCTCGAGGGCCACGGGGTTCTTGCCGTCGAGGAAGATGCGCAGCGAAGCCTTGTTGTCGGTTCGCGGCGACTTGATGCGCACCTCATACTTCTTCCATTCCGTGCCGTTGACGTCGAGTTTTGCCGTGGCGAAGTCCTGGCGTTCGCCCATGGTGTTGGCGTCTATTAGCTGTACGCGTATGCGTGCCGTGCCCTTGGGCGCCTTGGCCCAGACCGTGAAGCGGTATTCTTCGCCCTTAATCACGCCGATGCCGAAGTAGCCTTCGTTCACCAGGCCCGTGCGGCGCTCGGAGTGTCCGGCGTAGCCCAGCTCCACATAGTGCGGGCATCGCTCAAACGGGCCGTCGTTTTTGAGCGTCACGTTGCCGAATGTCTGCCAGCCCATGAAGCTCTGCGGAAACTCGAAAGAGCGGTTTTTCACCAGCTCGCCGTACAGACCGCCGTCAGCGGCATAGTTGATGTCTTCGAAAAACAGGCCGTACATGGTGTTCTGGACTGTGGCTCCCGCCTTCTTCGTGTTCACGTCCATCACGTGGGTTTGCGCGAATGAGGCCATGGCTGCGGAGAGTGCGAGTGCACAAGTTAGCAGTTTCTTGTTCATATTCAAATACAGTTGGTATATAAGTTAATGCCACAAAGTTAGCAATTTATTTCTGTTTTGCTTCCTGTTTGCCCGTTTTTTTGCTGCTTTTCTCCTTGTTCGGCCGTTTCATGCCTGTGCTGTCTCGTTGTGCTTTCAGGTATCTCCGCCATTCCTGATAGGCTTTCGGGTCGACTATGGTGCCCGTTGGCATTTTGAAACTTATGGGCAAGGTGTATTTCACGCTCATGTTCTTGCCTTCCCTCCGGCCCGGCTTCCAGTCGGGCATGCCCCTGGCCACCCTCTCGGCCTCGGCGTCGAGCAGCGGATGTACCGACCTTACGGTCTTTACATCAGTCACCCTACCGTCTTCATCTACCACGAACTGCAATACTACCCGGCCTTGTGCGCCCGATTTCATGGCGCCCTTGGGGTATCTGACGTTGTTGCTCAGGTATTTCATCAGGGCCTTTTCTCCGCCCGGAAACTGCGGCATTTCATCTATGTGGCATACAAAAACACCCTTGTCGCGGCCTTTCCCCTTTGCCGTTGCGTTGTTTGTGCTGTCTGTGGCAGCAGTTGCTGTCTGCGCGCAAAGCCCGGCCTGGGGGCAATCGGCGGTGGTGGATTTGGCTGTGGATTGGGCATTTGCAGCCTGTGACAATGCCAGCAGCAATGAAATCAGCGTGAGATAGGTTTTCGTCATTGTTCCTTTTGTTTATATGTATGGTTAATGTTTGCCGTAGGTAGGCAGGGGGCGCCATGGCCGCAAAACGGCCATGGCAAGCAATATCACTACTCCTCGCCATGGCCTACGGTTTGTCTGGCATGCCAACCACTCGAATAGAGTGTGGTGTAGCCGCCGTTGCAGTGGCTCCGGCCAGACCCGGCCAGTCCGGCAACAGTGTGCGGCCGGCATGTGGCACGGTGCCCGTCGGCCGCGGCCCGGATGGCCCGGTTACTGCTTTTGCATTAGTTTGATAGCAGAGGTTAGATGTCAGGCATGATGGCATGATGCCTTTCTGTTGTCGGGCCGCGGCGCCATGGGCCGCGGTGTCGTTTGGCCCGGGCGCTGAACGCATGGTTGCGTTTGCCACATCCTACCGGCCGACGGCATCAATACTTAAGGTGTGGCACCATGGATTTTTGCATTTTTTAGTCGTATAGGCATTGGACGTATGTGTAAATACATTATTATAACCGATGCAAATATACACATTTTATGGATAAATACATACGTATTTGCTTTTTTTATGATTTGTTTTTTGTTTCCGGGCCTGTATTGCTGCGGTTTGGCTGTGGGATTCTGTCGTTGTGTTGAGGTGGTGGGCGCGCTTCGGGGCAGTGCTTCGCAAACTGTTCCATGCCCTTTCCGGCACATTGCTTTCTGCCCTGCATCGGTGCAGTATGCTGTGCTTTAGGTTGGGGCGGCAATCAATATTCATTGAAATATATGCCAATCTCGTGGGTTGCCGCCGTTGTGGCAAGGGCGCGGTGGGCCGGTTGGCTTGCAAGTAGTGGATGGCGGTGGCGGTAGTTTTGCACGTGTCGGTTGTTGGGGCCCGGCGTGGTTCGGTGCTGTTGCCGTTCAGATAGTCAGTCCGCTTAGCCTAAGGAGCGGCGGTTCAGGCTTAGGCAAAGCGGCCGGAAAGATGCTGACAACGGTGTGAAAGCCCTTTGAAGGCTGTGAAAAACCACAAAAGCATGCCACCGGCTGTGTGACGACCGACACGGGTTTTTGTTGCCATCGAGTGCAAGCGCAGGCGGTGCAGCCATGGCGCCTGCCGTCCGCCGGTTGCCCGTGAGGGCAGCATGCTATTGCAGTATGGGCCGTTCGGGCTTGCGATATGGGCCGTTTGGCATTGCCAAACGGCCCATATCGCGCTGTAAAACAGGTCTTGTTGCAACGCGCTGACAGTCAGACGGTTGGCCGCCGTGTGCCCGGCCTGACGCCGCTGCCGCCGCGCGTGGCCCCGTGCCCGCCCATGTTGGCCCGGCCGGGGCTTGCCCGTTGGGCCGTCGGCGTCAGTCGGTCTTCATGCCTTCCGGCTTCTTGGGCAGCGTGATGCTCTCTACCGTATGCATCCATATCCGGCGCAGGTCGGCCCAGTGGTAGAAGGGCCACACGTCGGTAGTGGCGTTGGCCAGGCGTACCTCGCGCTCGTTGAGCAGCGGCTTTACCAGTATGTCGGCGCTGCCCGCCTTGCGGAAGAACACCAGCTGCACGTTGCCGCACATGGGTATGATGCGGTAGGTTTGGTAATACTCGGCTATCGAGTCCCAGTCGGCGGTGGGCCGGTCGAACGTTTCCATCTGCATCAGTGCCACGAGAGGCGCCAGGTTGGTGTCGTGGCCGAAGCGCAGCGTGGCCGCCGGGCGCCCCGAGGCCAGGCAGGTGTCGGCCGTCTCAACGATGTTGCGCAGCAGGTTGCGGGCCAGTCGGGGCATGTGGCCTCCGCTCAGTGGCGACGGGCCTTGCTCGTAGTACCACTCGAAGTTGTTGAGTTGCCACAGGTCGAACAGCTCTTCGGTGGTGAACAGGAAGCCGAGGTCGGGCTGGGCGTATGAGCTCTGGCTTATGCCGTGATACTCGAAGAGGTCGACCATCAGTTGCTGCGGGTCGTCAATCTCGGCCAGGTAGTCGTCGGCAAACAGACTGCGCATCAGCCTTTCGGGCCTGACAAACCGCTCGCGCGCGGCGGCGAAGGCCGAGTCGGCGTTTTGCTGGCAACTGTCTGAGTAGACGGGGTTCTTGTATTTTAGGTAGTAAGCGTCGTGCTCGCTGGCGTCGGTGGTTATGTTGAGGCGCGGGTTGAGCCCTTTCAGTTCGATGCATGCCGCAGCCATCGACAGGAAGGCGCGCGTCTTGTATGTAGAGCGTGCGTCGACATGGGTGCCGTCGGCAAATATCTCCGGATAGTTTGCAAACATGCGGTCGGCCAGGGCGCGGTGCTGGGCGGCCCCCTTGGGCGTCAGTTCGCCGTAGCGGTCGCCGCATTCTTCGGCCAGGGCCTCGACCACGGCCAGCGCCCGCTTGCCCTTGGGCGTCAGCGCGCCGCGGCGGTCGGCCTCGGCCAGCGCCGTGAGCGCCGGCCCATACTTGTCTTCGCCGGTCAGGTAGCGCGAGCCGTGGCGGGCGTAGGTGCTTATGTAGCAGGGGCTGTAGCCCTCGGGTGGCGGCGTGGGGCGCCCCTGCGGGGCCTCATACGCCATATACTTGCCGGCGGCCAGGCGCGGGTTGGCTTCTATTTCGCGCTCGGCGCGCGTTTGGGCCGTGGCCGTGAGCGCGAGCATCATGCCGGCGGCACAGGCCATCATGGCTGATTTAATGTTTGCAGTGGTATTCATCTCGTCGACTGTTTGTTAAAACCGTGCAAAAGTAATCAATTCGCCCGACGTGCCGGTTGCATTCCGTGTTACAATGTTATGAATAAACCCCGCCGGCCACCGCAGGCTGAGCTGCCCCCGGCCGGCCAACTTTCTTCGGGGGGATATGGCCGTTTATACGTATTATTATATAGCCGGCCACAGGCCCGGGGCATCCGTCGGGGCCCGGCCGGCAGGCATACGACAATTGAAAACCTAAAATAACAATAAGACAATGGAACAAAAAGAGAAGGGTAGCATGGGCTACCTCATTTCAATCGTGCTGGTCGCCGTGCTCGGCGGCTTGCTGTTCGGCTACGATACCGCCGTAATATCGGGGGCGGAGAAGGGCCTGCAGGCGTTCTTCCTCGGAGCCGACGACTTTACATACACCGACGCGTGGCACGGATTCACTTGCGCCAGCGCCCTGGTGGGATGCATCATCGGCAGCGCCATCTCGGGCTACCTGGCTTCAAACTGGGGCCGAAAGAAGTCGCTGTTCTTTGCAGGCGTGATGTTTTTCATATCGGCCTTGGGGTCGATGGAGCCCGAGTTCCTGATATTCGAGCATGGCGTGCCAAACTTCGAGCTGCTCGTGGCGTTCAACATCTACCGCATCATCGGAGGCGTGGGCGTGGGCCTTGCCTCGGCCATCTGCCCCATGTACATTGCCGAGGTGGCGCCGTCGAACATACGCGGAACGCTCGTCTCGTGGAACCAGTTTGCCATCATCTTCGGCCAGCTCGTGGTCTACTTCGTCAATTTCATCATCCTCGGCGAGAACGCCAACCCGGTGATTGAGGCCATGAAGGTGCTCAACGCCGACGAGGCCGCATGGACCATATCTACGGGATGGCGCTACATGTTCGGCAGCGAGGCCGTGCCGGCAGGGCTGTTCACGCTGTTGATATGCCTCGTGCCGGAGACTCCGCGCTACCTTGTCATGGCCGGGCGCGACGACAAGGCCCTGGCCATACTGCAGCGCATCAACGGAGCCACCGTGGGCAGCGAGATTCTGCACGAGATAAAGACCACCATCACCGAGAAGACCGAGCGACTGTTCACATACGGCGTCATGGTAATCTTCATCGGCATCATGCTCAGCGTGTTCCAGCAGGCCGTAGGCATCAACGCCGTGCTGTACTATGCTCCGCGCATCTTCGGCGACATGGGCATGACCGACCCCATGGTCAACACCGTCGTGATGGGCGTTGTCAACATCCTGTTCACCCTCGTGGCCATCTTCACCGTCGAGAAGTGGGGCCGCCGGCCGTTGCTCATCACAGGCAGCATAGGCATGGCCGTGGGAGCCTTTGGCGTGGCCCTCACCTTCGGCAATGCCTCGATGAGCATGGTGTGCATGGTGAGCATCATGGTCTACAGCGCATCGTTCATGATGTCGTGGGGCCCGATATGCTGGGTGCTCATTGCCGAGATATTCCCAAACACCATACGCGGCAAGGCCGTGGCCATCGCCGTGGCGTTCCAGTGGATATTCAACTGGATTGTAAGCTCTACGTTTGTGCCAATGTTCAACATGAAGACGGCCGGCGACCCCGACTTCGGCCACTGGTTCACTTACGGACTCTATGGCGTGATATGCGTGGTTGCGGCATTCTTCGTCTGGAAGCTTGTGCCCGAAACCAAGGGCAAGACGCTCGAAGACATGACCAAGCTATGGAGCAAGGGCCGCTGACCGGTATGGCCGTGGCCTGACTTTCGGGGCAAGGCAACCGCAAACACAGGCGGCGCGGCGGGGTGGGGCAGCAGTGCCCTGCTTGCTGTCAGCGCTGCCGCAGGTGTGGCGGCAGCCTTGCCCCGCCTTGTCTTAGGGCGGCGCCCGTGGTGGGGCGGTGCGGCTGCGTGATGTTGGCGTTTGTGGGGCATGATGCGGATGGCGGAACAAACATTCTGCGCATGGTGGCCTGTTGCAGGTAATTTCAGAAACAGGCCATGGTCTGTATGATGCCCGGTTGCGGCCTGGCAAGTCTGTTTTTGCCGCATTCGGTGAAATGGCGGCGCAGACGGTGGCCCTGGCTTCCACCGTTTGTTCTGTTGTGCGGATATTTTGCAGCATCGGATAAATATTTAGGTTCCGATGCAACATTTGTTTCTTCCAATGCGTCTATATAATATAAGTATTAACCAAAAACAGTGTATTATGAGATTGATGGCATTTTTATTTGCCTCTGTAGCGCTTTTATCGCTGGGGGCTTGCACTGAAAAATCAGCGCAGACGGTGCTGCATCAGATTGGCAGCGGAGGCAAGTCTATAAAGGCAAGCGGCAACTATGTGACAAAGAGTTACAGCGTTGGCAAGTTCAGCACCATAGAGGCCTCGGGTGTGGCCACGGTGGTTTACACCCAGACTTCAGGCCCGCAGAAAGTGGAGGTTTGCACGTCTGACAACCTGATGGAATATGTTTATGTTAAGGTTAACGACGGAAACCTCTTGGTGGGCCTTAAGTATGATGGCGCCATACAGTCGCTCGACAAGTTTGAGGTGCGCGTTTCGTCGCCGTCACTCAGTGGGGTCGATCTCAGGGGAGCGTCAAGGTTTGTGGCCGACGGTGCCATATCGGCCCGCACGCTGGACTTGTCGCTCTCGGGCGCTTCAAGGTTTTCGGGGGCATCGGTCAGCTGTACCGACCTCGACGTCGATGCCAGCGGCTCCTCAAACCTGTCACTTGGCAAGCTGAAGGCCAAGACGGCATCGTTTGACATGTCGGGGGCGAGCAAGGTAGACGTAGACCAGCAGGTGGAGAAATCAACCATCGGCCTGTCGGGCGCCAGCAAGGCCTTTGTGAAGGGCACGGCCGTCGACGCCGACTATTCCACCTCGGGCGCGGCGAATGTCAATGCCGAGAAGTGTGTGGCCCAGCGCGTTTCGGCCTCGGCCTCGGGCGCCAGCAAGGTTAATTGCCATGCGGTGGCCTCGCTGAAGGTCGACCGCAGCGGTGCAGCCTCTATCGGTTACAAGGGCAATCCGAAGATGGACGTGCCGTCGGCGAAATGGCTGCACAAGCTTTAAACCGCATCTTGTGGCTGCCGTAGCCCGGCCCTCGGCGGCGGAATGGGGCGCCACGCAAATGTGAATGCGGCCTGCCGGCGTATACCTTGCCGGCAGGCCGCAAACCTGTTCATGGGTGTTGTAGCGGCCGGGCGGCATCCGCCGTATGGGCCGACGTGGCCTGCGCCGCCGCCTGCCTTGCGCCGGGTTATTCGGGCGGCCCGGCTCTTGTGGCTTGGTGGGCCCGGCCAAATGTTAAAAATAAGGTGAGAAACGCATTTTACTTCTGTTTTGTAATATAATTAAAGTGTTGAAGGACAATCCAAAAAACAGTCGCCGCCATACTCTTTTCCCTACTCGTGTGGCCATAATCTATATTAGAACAATTTTCAACATGCGCTTATTTTAGCATTGAAAAGGCCGCCGTCTCAAGTATTTTGTGTATTTTTGCACGCGAAAAAGCCTGCTGCGCATAGGGCGCCATGGCGCCACAAGCTGTGATGCGTGCCTGAGTGATGTGGCCCGGGTGGATTCCCGGACAAGGCTTTAAACAAAGATAAAATGGCAATCGCATTTTGCCCGCAACTTCTTAATGATTCTATTGTAACTTCATGGCTTTCAGTAAGATACACTGCCGTGAGGTACTAAAAGGTTTACTCTTTGGGCAAGAATGACACATACGTAACCCCTTTCTTATGTGCAGCGTTGACGACAGTGTGACGGCTTTGCCTAACGAAGAGTCAGGCGAGCGGAGGCAGTGGTTTGTGCTATGCGACATGAAGCCGGTGCACGCCAAGTTGCCGGCCTACAAGTTGCTTGCCATGCGTGGAATTGTATGTTTCACGCCCATGCACGAGCGCGTATTCACGCAGGGGGGGAAACGGCGGCGGGAGTTGGTGCCTGTGGTGCAAGACTTGCTCTTCGCGCGTTCCACGCTGTCGGTGCTCTCGCCCATCATCGAGGCCACGCCAACATTGCGTTACCGCTTTGTGCGCAATTACCACAACCGCCACATGACCGTGCCCGACGAAGAGATGGAGCGCTTCATGCGTGCGGTAAATACGGCCGACAGTCCACGCTATTACCGCCCCGACGAGATAACGCCGACAATGCTCGGACGCACAGTCCGCATCGTCGGAGGCCCCCTCGACGGCTACGAAGGCCGGCTCCTCAAGCTGCGCGGCACACGCACCCGCCGCCTGCTCGTAGAGCTGCCCAACCTCCTCTCCGTCGGCGTCGACGTCAGCCCCGAGTATGTCGAGGTGGTTTAGTGTTGCTGTTCGTGGTGTGGGGCAAAAGGCTTCAATGCAACGCGTTTTTTTATTCGCGATGCTGTAGTTGTTGACATGATGGGCAGTTGCAAGGCATTTTTCATCAGTGCATTTGTATAATAGTTTGTACAACTAAACTTTCCTTTTTTTTCACTAATGGTGTTGAGCAAGTCAAAAAAACAAATTGTATATTTGTATTGTAGTACGATAGGAGGTGTTTTATTGGGTGTATTGGTTTCAATATTAAACACTCGCTTCTTAATTCCTTCTGAATATGGTGATGTTAGATATGTAAATAACATCATAAGTTTTTTTTCTGGTATTTTTTTGTTTGGATATTTCGTTTCGGGTAGTAGGCTTTTGGCTTTGTCGGAAAGCAAAGAAGAAGCTAGTAGAATAAAGGGAGCTCTTGTTTGCATTTTAGGAATTACTATCCTATTGATGATGATTGTAATGCTGCTTAGTGGAGTCATTCATAATTTTGTTTTGCACAAACCATATTATAGTCTCTTTTATTTCGCCATACCTGTGTGTGGCTCAACTCTGCTTTTAAATTACATCAACACATCTTCGCAAGGTGATAATAGCATTTCTACAATTGCTGCTGCCAGAATATGGCCGCAGTTAATGTATTTATTAACTGCATTTTTAGTTTATAAATATTTTGGTGCGACAAGCAAGCGAATGATACTCATCCAGAATGGTATTTATGCACTTGTCCTTGCAATCTTGATATTTAAAAATTCTCCTAAGTTTTCACAACTCAAAGAAACGTTTAAAAAACTAAACGAGGAAAATAAAAAGTATGGCTTTCAAGTGTATGTAGGCAGTTTAGCTAATGTATCCGTGCAATATATAGCAGGCATGAGTTTAGGTGTATTAAGTAATGACAATACAAATGTTGGATTTTACACCTTGGCACTAACTGTTACCACGCCTCTAATGATGTTGCCCAATGTTATAGGAACTACTTATTTCAAACAGTTTGCCCATCAAAAATTTATACCTCGCAAGGTTATATTAGGCACCTATACAATGTCAATTGTTACATTGGTAGGTTTTTGTGTATTAATATTTCCGATAGTAGATGTACTTTACAATGAATCATATTCAAATGTTGCATTGTATGCTAGTGTATTGGCTATTGGATTCACAATGCATGGTTTAGGAGATGTATATAATCGTTTCTTAGGTGCTCATGGTTTGGGAAAGTATTTGCGAAATGCTGCTTTTATTAGTGGCGGTATTGCATTGGCCGGCTATACAGTTGGCATTTATTTTGGAGGAATAACAGCAGCCATAATAACAAGGATACTAAGTTCTTCAATTTATTTTCTTGTGTTGTTGTTGTATTATAGAAAAGTAACGACGAAAAATGTTATATGAAATTCAAGACTTTGTTTTCGCAATATGGCCGTTTTGAGGTGCTATATATGTTTGTCATGGTCATCTATATGGCTCAGGCAACCAAAGAAACAGGGCGCATGGTCGGTTCCATATCAGGCAATCCCATACCTTTTTTGATACCAATAGTCCTGACTTATTTGTTGTGCAAGAGACATCCTATATCATTTAATAATAAAAATCTTTATATAGTATTGGCAATCTATGCCATTTGGGCATTTTGTTCATTGATTAAATATAATGTTTTTACTACAGAAGAATTATCATACCATTTCTTTATGGTGTATGCTATAGTAATTGCTTATATTCATGTTCAGGTATTTGGGCGCAAATTAATTCCGTTATATGAAAACATACTGGTACTGTTGTGTAAGATTGCAGTAGTCGGATGGTTGATTGCTGTTATTCTTCCCATGTCTTCTTCTTTGTTTCGCTTATTCCCTGAGACGGTTTATGGGAATCATGTTATTTATTTGTTTAATTGGATGGATCCAGTAAAAGGGCAAGTTTATTCTGGTTTGTTGCGAAATGCTGGCTGCTCATGGGAACCTGGGCGTTTTGCGATAATGGTTGTTTTGGCCATCTTTTGTAATTTATGCAGAAATGGAATAAAACTTAAAAATAATAATAACCTATTATGGCTTTTGCTTACGTTGCTTACAACTCAATCGACTACAGGGTATTTTACTGTAATTGCTCTTTTTCTGATTTTTGCAATAAAAAAATTAACTCTTAAGAATGCTGCATTTTTAATACTGGTATTTTTCCCAATTGTTTATGGAATATTTAAACTTGATTTTATGGGAGAGAAAATCACAACAAGAATAGAAGCATCTAAGGATATGACGCGTTTAGACCAGTCTTTTGAATGGCATTCTATGCAGTCGGAGGATGGCGAATATTTAGGTTCGTTAGATAGATTTGATGCTATGGCTTTTGAATGGATTAATTTTATTCATGATCCTATTCTTGGATATGGAATAAACTTTAAGCATTCCTATTTTTATAATAATATCTCTTCTAATTTCAGACTGGCTAATGGACTGATGAATATTCTTTCTGTTTATGGAATATTTCTTGGTTTATTCTTTTTTTATGTTTTGTTAAAATCCTCAAGAGGGATTTCAGAAGACTTTTATGAGAGTAAAAGAATGGCATTGTTTATGCTATTGTGTTTATGTGCTATTTCATACAAAATTTTAGCAATTCCCGTTTTTACAAGTTTTTGGTTTTATGGATATTTTAGAAAGGGTCTAGAGGCTAAAAGTGCAATTAAGAATTTTGATAAGATATAGCTCTTTGGTATTTGTGAGGTGTCTAATTCTTAATATGATATAAAATGAATTTGCGAAAGATTGTTGAGGTTCTTGTTTTATATTCCTAACTAGATTTTTTTGTTTGATTTGAGTTCGATTTATAAGTACCAATATTTTATCAAAATATGATTAAGTCTAAAAAACAACTTTCTTTCTATATCAAAGCAGACCGAATAATGAATGGGCTTCCGAAATCTCGGTCATTTAGAGAAGTGTTAGGCATTGCTCTTACCCCTACCCAGAGGATAGCTAAATTCATGTTGAATATGCGAAGATTAAGTTATTACTCTGCACGTAAGAATAAATCTCTTGCTGAATTTATTGGATATTATATAAGTTCACGACAATATAGAAAGTTATCTCTTCAGCTTGGTTTTTCGATAGGATATGATGTATTTGGCTATGGTCTTTTGATTCCACATCATGGAACAATAGTTGTCAATGGTGGCGTAAGGGCAGGTAATTACTGTGTTTTACACACATCAACATGTATAGGAGGAAGTGATAAAACCATAGGAAATGGACTTTATTTGTCGTCTGGTTCAATGATTATGGGAAAATTGACAATTGGAGATGGAGTTTCAGTTGCCGCCAATAGCCTTGTAAACAAAAGTTTTGGAAATAATGTTCTTTTAACTGGGTCTCCAGCAAATGTAAAACGTAAAGACTATCCAATGTGGTATGTACGTGATGGTGAAAAGTATTCAAAAAGGGTAGAGGCTGTTGAAAAATTGAAAATACAGATGTATGAATAAATTTATGGTTTAAAGATAATGAAAATACATTTTTATATAAATACATCTTTTCCTTATGGCATGGCGGCGGCCAAGCGGATATTGTGCTATGCACGTGGTCTGATGGCGGCTGGTAATAATGTTGACATAGTGGTGTGCCAAAAATGCTTTGAGCAAGGCGAGTATGATAACTTGCCAGCTAAAGGCACTTATCGTGGTGTTTCATACGAATATGTTTGTGGCAAATACAAGCACGCTAGGGGAAACAGGTTTATGAGAGGCATTGACTATCTTGTTTTGGATTATGTGCGTTCATTCTTCTATGCATTGAAGCACGTCCATCACGGTGATGCTGTATTCGCCTATTATTATCCCTTATTCCTGCAAATACTCATTATCATTGCTGCCAAAGTCAAGGGGGCAAAGATTGTAAAGGAGACATGTGAGCATCCTTCTGCTTTAGGTAATGTGAACTCTCGCTTGCATAAGTTTTGTAAATGGTTTGAATACCATTGTGTCATGCCTGGTTACGATGGATTCATTGTCATTTCCCGAGAGCTGAGTAAGTTTGTGATGCGCTATAAGTCTCGTTCTGCAAAATGTATCATAGTACCGATATTAGTGGAGAATCCTTTTGAGACCATTAACATTATCGAAATAAAGAGTGAATATGATGTTCCTTATATTATCCATACAGGAACAATGCAAGAGCAGAAGGACAGTGTATCCAAGATACTCAAAGCTTTTGCACGATTCAAAAAAGCATCCAAGTCTCCTTGCCGGCTTGTTTTTACTGGGCCTCACGCAAATGAAAACTGCAGTTATTTGCCGATGATTAAAGAACTGGGGATTGACGATTGTGTAGATTTGCTCGGGATGGTAAGTATAGAGCGCGTGGTAACTTTGCAGAGCCATGCTGCAATGACAATAATATACAAGAGTGACAATCTGCAAACTCGCAATTGCTTCCCGACAAAATTAGGAGAAATGCTGATATGCGGAGTTCCTATTATTACAACCACTATCGGCGATACCAACCTCTATCTTGAAAATGGTAAAAATGCGTTCATTGTAGAAGAAGATGATGATGAATCATTAGTTTCTTGTATTAAAGAAATATTAGGAAATCCTGCGAAGGCAAAGATAATAGGTGAAGCCGGCAAAAAAGTGGCTGAAAAATATTTCAATCCATTGTTTCAGGGCGAACGATTGTCGGATTTTTTGAATAATTTAAATAACGGTAAGGGTATGTTGAAGAATGCAAAATCGAGTTATATTCGAAAATTATATAAAAGGCTACTCAGTCCAGAAAATTATGCAAGGCTGATAGGAGTGAATATAGGCACAAACAATTTTATTCCGGATAAAAATTGTTGGTCATCGGAACCATATTTGATATCCGTCGGTAGTCATTGTCAAATTACAAATGGTGTGCGAATTTTTACTCATGGAGGTGGACATGTCGTTAGAAAGGCTAATCCTAATTTTGATGTTTTTGGCAAGGTTGTAATTGGTGATTGGGTATATATAGGCAATAACAGCTTGATAATGCCAGGCGTAACGATTGGCAATGGCTCACTGATAGCAGCTGGTTCTGTAGTAACTAAGTCTGTTCCACCAGGTGTTGTTGTTGGTGGAAACCCTGCGAAGATAATCACAACGGTTGATAAATATATAGAACATAATATTAAATATAATTTGGATTCAAAAAGCCTTTCTGTCGAAGAAAAAAGAGTTGTCCTTTGTTCTCTACCAGAAGATAAGTTCATAAAAAAAATGGAATTGAGGCAATAATAATATGTTTGGCTAATTTACACCAATGAGCGTATTTATGAGTTATCTATTTGTATCAGAAAGTCAACACAATGCATTATCGTTCAGTTGTAAGTCCACGCTTCTGATTTTTATCGCATCATGCTTATTAAGCAAGAATATTTAATTTATGGATTTAAATTTATTGAGCAGATACCGCACTATTTTGATGGGATTTGCAGCCATAATGATTATCATGTGTCATGCACCGCAATATGGTGTTGCAATGCCTGAGGTGGTCAGTAGCATACTAAGTCGAGGAGGGTTGGGGGTTGATATATTTCTTTTCCTTTCTGGCTTGGGCTGTTGGTATTCGCTCTCAAAAGGCGGGCCATTGAAACGATGGTATTACAAACGTTTCATTAGGATATTCGTTCCATATTTTTTAATTCAGATACCATTTTGTTTTTTTATTTATGCATTGGGGAATTTGATTGGCGTCATGAGTTAACTGTTTTTTCAACGGCTGGCTTCTGGCTATGGCATGAAGGAGCGTGGTATGTAGCATTATTACTGCCATTATATCTTCTAACCCCTTTAGTTTATAAACTTTTACAGAATGATAAACGGTTGTTAATATCCATAATTTTAATAATATCATTAGTATCTGTTTGTATGTTGAACATTAAATGTGTCAATGGAACAACTCATGAAATATTTAGTAATCTTCAATGGGCTTTCGGTCGTGTGCCAAGTTTTGTAATGGGAATGGCCATAGCTCCTTGTGTAAAGAATGGAATCAAGGTAAATTACCTTTTAATCATATTTTGCTCACTAATTACATATGTATCTATTCACCAGTTTGTCAGCAAAGACGCGCCTACACAATGGTGCTTAGTCCCGCCTGTGCTGGCTGTCATGATATTTTTGCTCAACAACTTAAAAAACTTTAAATGGTTTTTTGTTATCATAGGATGGATGGGAGCAATCTCATTGGAGTCATACCTTGCCAATATTTATCTTCCAAATATTGTTAAGTTTTATTTTGTACCGTACAAAAGTGGATGCCAAATTTTATATGGGGGATACTTGGAATATTTTTTAGTAGGTGTCATAGGAATCGCTTTGGCTTGGGGTATACATTCTCTTTCAAACCCTATAGTATATAGATTGAGCAGCAAATAAAAAAATGATTATAAAGTGAAAAGAAAAGCTTTGTTTTTTATTCCTCCTACTTGTGGCGGAGCGGAGAGGGTAACTATTACGGTAGCAAAATTGCTTATTAACAACGGTCTTAATATTGAATTTGCTATTGTCGGGCAACAGGGCGGAGACATAGAAAAGTTTATTCCTGGTGAATGCGCATTACATTATGTTAATATAAAGAACATCATGGACTTTACGACATTGAAGATTTATTCCTTGTTGGGTAAAGTAAAACCAGACGTTGTGTTCTCGTCGCTATGTTATATTAATTCAAGAGTAGCATTGGCAGCCCATTTGAGAAAGGGTGTCAAGGTAATTATTCGGAACAACAATAATTATTTTACAGAAAAGAATCTGGTTACGAAACTTTTGCGGAGATGGTGCTATCCTTTTGCTGATGAGATTATCATGCAAACAGAAGAAATGCGGGATGAATTCGTTAATTTTTTTCCAGCAAAATGCAAGAGTATTAGGGTTATACATAACCCCATTGATACTGAGGCTATAGTTAGAAAGACAAAAAATGTAGAAAATCCTTTTGATGACAAGTTTAAGAATTACGTATATGTTGGGCGTATTACAGAAGTTAAAGGCGTAGATTTTCTCATCTCCACATTTGTAAAGTTCCATAATGATTATCCAGATAGTCGCTTGTACATAATAGGGAAAGTAGAAAAAAAAGACAAGTTCTGTAATTCTGTAATTGAATATGTAAAGAAAGAGGGACTAGAAAGTTCTATCATATTTGTTGGGTTCACAGCTAACCCATATCAATATGTAAACTATGCGGATAGTCTGATTTTGGCTTCAAGAAATGAAGGTTTACCGAATGTTGTTCTTGAGGCGATGTATTTGAGATGTCCTGTAATTGTAACTAGAAGTATTCCGATTATTGATAGAATTGTCAGTCCAGAACGCGGGATTGTGATAGATGTTGATGACGAGGCTGGCTTATATAAAGCAATGTCAGACATTCTAACATATAAGATAACTACTCGTTATCAGAGTGATAGCGAAAAGATGTTTGTAGAATTGTTTTAATAACTAAAATAATGTGTGTGATGGCCGTATTAAAAATCATAGGAGAATTTTTCAGTTTCTTATATAGGGTGCTGGATCGATTCATAATGTTGTTTATGAGAGCGCGCTTTGCGAAGTGCGGTAAAAATGTTAAGTTAAAGCCATTATCATCTGATTTCGTATATAAGAATATTGAGATTGGGGATAATGTGAGGATTGGTGAGCGAGCAAGTTTTCAGACTTGGATAGCAAAGCTTCGCATTGGGAATAAAGTCCTTTTCGGACCTAATGTAACGATACGCGGAGGAATTCATCCATACTATGTGGCTGGAAGATTTATTTATGATATAGGAGAAGGAGAGAAGAACCCTGAAGATGATGCTGATGTCATAATTGAGGATGATGTCTGGGTTGGATGTAATGTCACCATACTGAAGGGTGTCACTATAGGTAGAGGTGGCATTGTGGCTGCTGGTGCAGTGGTAACCAAATCAGTTCCTCCTTACACAATTGTGGGAGGTGTGCCCGCAAAGAAGATTGGGAATAGATTCAAAACAGTGGAGGATACTATTTACCATGATAGTAAATTATTTGCAAACAATCGTATCCCCAATAAATTAATTGAATCAGAATTCACTCGATGAAAACAATCGCTCTAATTGCTTATGCTGTTTCCAACAGAGCAGGCAGTGAATACGCTGTGGGATGGGATTTTGTCAAACATATGGCAGAAACAGGGTTGTACAACATCACTGTTTATTATGGAAGTTGCATGCCAGGAACAATGGGTAAAAGCGAAAGTTTTCCATTGCTGAAAAACGTGACATGGAAGTGTGTGGAATTACCGAATGACCTGAAAAATAAATTCTTTTGGTTTGTACGTTGCAAGGTCTATTATGTATTTGGGTTCTATTTTCAATTCAAAGAGTGGCATGAACTCGTATTCAAAGAGATAGAGCGAGATAATAATTTGAAAAAATATGACGTAGTACACTATTTAAACCCGATTGGAATTAAAGAACCTGGATATGCCTGGCTGCTGAATATTCCTTATGTATGGGGCCCAGTTCAAGGTGTTGAGAGATGGCCGAAATGTTTATTACCTGTTCTCGATATAAAGGGTAAAATAGAAGCTTTGATTAGGTATGTATTGCAAAATCATAATCTTAAGCATTCCATCAGATTATATAAGGCCATGAATAGAGCTGATGCTGTCATTAGTGCTACTCCTAATACTCAGTTGCAGTTAAAGGCTATCTTTGGTAAGGAATCTGTTTACCTGCCGGAAAATGGCTTAAGAGTAGAGGATATTAAGAGGAGTTGCTCTTTAAAGAAGTATGATAAAACTACAAAGCTTGAGATAATATGGGTTGGTGAACTAAGTAACAGGAAAGGATTGGTTTTGCTATTAATGGCTTTAAATCAGATTCAGGAAAGTTTACATAATGTTCACTTGTCTGTTTTGGGGGAGGGAACTCAGAGCCATCATCTCAAAGAGTATGCTATTAAGCATAACTTAACATCAGTAGTTTCTTTCTTTGGTAAATTGAGTAGAGATGAAGTTCTGAAAAAAATTTCGAATAGTCATCTACATGTAATTACCTCATTAAGTGAAGCCACAACAACAGTAATATGGGAGGCTAAAGCTAATGGCGTGCCGACCATGACATTAGATCATTGTGGCATGTCAGGTGTTGTTACAGAAGAATCAGGAATTAAGATACCTGTCATTTCTTTGGCACAAGTTGTTAATGATATAGCTTCTCATATTGTGGAGATAATTAGAGAGCCGGCAATAATAGAGAGATTGTCTGCTGGTGTTATTAAAACAAATTCGTTATACACATGGGATAAGCGTTGTATGGTATTTCATACAGTCTATCAAGATGCCATAGAATCCCATGAGTCAAGATTTTAATGCATTCTGTCATTTTATAATTGCTAACTACATCAGGTTATGAAAATAGTGCTGGTAAATTATAGATACTTTTTTGCAGGAGGTCCGGAAAGGTATATGTTCAACATCAAGCAACTTTTAGAAGATGTTGGACATGAGATTATTCCTTTTAGTGTCCAAAATTCTAAAAATGTTGAAACTTCATATAGTAAATACTTTCTGTCCCCAATCGGTTCTGGAGATGATGTGTATTTCAGTGACATAATCAAAGGAAAGAAATCTCTCTCAGATCAATGGAAAGGATTAACCCGGATGATTTATTCTTATGAGGCAAAAAAGAAATTTAAGAAATTGCTTATTGACACTAAACCGGATTTAATCTACATGCTCTATTTTCAAAATAAGATTTCATGTAGCGTAGTACAGGCTGCCTATGAATTAGGAATTCCTGTGGTGCAGCGAATATCTGATTATTCATTACTATGTCCTTGTAGTATATATTTTAGACAAAACGATTGTCAAATTTGCGAGTTATGTACAGAGAAAACGAAGTTATATGCAGTTAAAAATAAATGTGTATATAATTCCTCCCTGTATTCGTTTATCAAAGCCTTAGCAATTGACGTTCAAAATATTGTTGGGGTACGAAAGAAAATAAAAAGATTTATTTTCCCATCATCATATACTATGAGTAAATTCATAGAAAATGGCTTTGAGAAAAATAAATGCGTTCATGTTCCAACATTGTTTAATGGTACAGCTTTGAGAACAGATTTACCGATAGAGTATAGGCCTTTTGCTTTATTCATTGGAAGGACGGATCCAGACAAGGGTTTGATGACACTATTGGATGCTTTTATAGGAACAGATTTTAATCTGAAGATAATTGGATTTTCAAGTGTAGCAGGATATTATGAAAAATTACAAGATTATGTCAAGGGGAAAAAGCACAATGTTGAGTTTCTCGGACGTATGGAGTTTAATCAAATGCAGGAATATTTGGCAAGTTGTTTATTTACTGTAGTTCCTTCTGAGTGGTACGATAATCTGCCTAATACAATTCTAGAAAGCTATGCGATGAAAAAGTGCGTAGTTGCTACTCGGGTAGGAAGCTTAACTGAAAACGTCTGTGATGGTGAGACTGGATTGTTGTTCAACTATAAAGATGCCATTGACCTAAGAGATAAGATAAGTTATCTGTTTAATAATCCATACAAGGCAAAAGAGTTTGGCAAGAATGCAGTTCGTTTGATAAACACGAAATATAGTATAACAAAGCATATTGATTCACTAATTCATGTATTTAAGGAGGTTGTAAATGCTGAAAGCAATAGCAAATAGACTTATACGGCATCTAGGGAAAGAAGGCTATGCCATTGATGACGCTATATCTAGCCTTGATTTAATTAAGGTTCTCTGGTCAAAATTTTTCGATGGAATTAGAGGACAGTGGCTCAGGTTGAGGACAAAAGAATCAGCAGGTCTGGTGTTTGTGGGCAGGCATACCGTAATAAAGCATTGTGGACATCTTAAATTAGGCAGGTCTGTTACTATAGGACCTAATGTTCACATAGATGCTTTGTGTCGAGGAGGAATTTGTGTCGGAAATAATGTTACAATAAAGGAAGGTAGTATTATTGAAGGATATGGAGTGTTAAGGAACCTTGGTGAGAGCCTAAAAATAGGTAATAATGTTGGTATATCGCAATATTGCTTTATAGCTATTCGAGGAAATGTAACAATTGGAGACAACACTATTCTTGGCCCCCATGTTTCTATTTTCTCGGAAAACCATATTGCAGATAGTCTAGAAATACCTATTGTTAATCAGGGGGAAGTCAGGGCGGATGTGGTTATAGGAAATGGCGTTTGGATAGGGGCAAGAGCAGTTATACTATCTGGTGTTACGATAGGTGACGGTGCAATTGTGGCCGCAGGGGCTATTGTTACAAAAAATGTTGCCCCTTTCACCGTTGTTGGCGGCGTGCCAAGTAAATTAATTAAAAATCGAGGCCGCAACAAATATATGTATAATCCGTAAGGTTAAATGACGACAGGAAAATGAATTTATTAGTTTCTAACTAAAAAGGGAAAATAACAGCTTAGTCTTTGTTCTGTTGTGTAAAAAACTTGCCAAATAATCATACATCAAAATATAGTCATGAAAATAGCATTTGTTAGTACTCGTGGTATTCCAAACAATTACGGGGGCTTTGAGCAGTTTGCGGAATATATCTCCGTTGGCCTAGTGAAAAGAGGACATGAAGTTGTAGTTTATTCTCCAAGGTTTCACCCATATCAAGGGGATACTTATAAGGGGGTAAGAATAAAGCATATATATAGTCCTGAAACGTGGATCGGAAGCTCTATAGGAAGTTTCTTTTATGATTTTTCTTCTTTGCGTGACGCCTTGCAAAAAGAAAACTTCGATATAATTTATGAGGCTGGTTATACTAGCATTATACCTGCTTATATTTGGTTTAATGTGAAAAAGCGGAAACGACCGATATTTACGACAAATATGGATGGATTGGAGAACAAAAGGTCAAAGTTTAGTCCGATAGTGAGGCGTTTTCTTGATTGGGAGGAAAAGATGGCTGTTAGATATAGTCATTACTTGATAGCAGATAATATGGGTATCCATGATTACTACAAAGAAAAATATGGCAAAGAAAGTAAGTTCTTAGCTTATGGCGCAGATGTTCACGATAATTTCAGCGAGGAATATTTAAAAGAATATGCTTTGACCCCAGAAAATTATTACATTCTAATTGCTCGTTTAGAGCCCGAAAATAATATTGAAATAGCAATAGAAGGGTATCTGCGTTCGAGTGAGAAAGGGCGCAGGCCGTTAATTGTTGTTGGTAAGACCACCACACCACATGGTAAGGAGTTGTTAAGTAAATATGGAAATGAAAGTGATGTTAGATTTCTTGGTGGTATATATGATTTTAAAAAACTTGATTCTGTTCGTCATTTCTCAAGAGCATATTTTCATGGACATAGTGTAGGGGGGACAAATCCATCACTGCTTGAAGCAATGGCTTCAGGTTGTTTCGTGTTGGCTCATGAAAATCAATTCAACAAAGCTGTGCTAAAAGACAATGCTATTTATTATTCTTCTGCCATTAGAGTGACAGAACTGTTAGATGGTATGGATGACATTATCTCACGGTACAAAGCTGAATTTGTGAAAAACAATATAGATGTGATACGACGTGAATATTCGTGGGAACATCTTGTAGATGAACATGAGAGGTATTTCTATTGGTTGTTGGAAAAAGGCGTAAAATAAGATGCGCAAACAGATAAGTTTTACTATGAAAGGAATCGTTCTCGCCGGTGGTAGCGGTACACGTCTTTACCCCATCACCAAGGGCATCAGCAAGCAATTGCTGCCCATCTTTGACAAACCGATGATTTACTATCCCATCTCCGTGCTGATGTTGGCCGGGATTAGGGATATACTTATTATATCCACGCCATATGACCTGCCGGGTTTTAAGCGTCTGCTTGGCGATGGTAGTGGCTACGGAGTTAAGTTTGAATACGCAGAGCAGCCATCTCCTGATGGTTTGGCTCAGGCCTTCATTATCGGCGAGGAGTTCATCGGTGACGATTGCGCCTGCCTTGTTCTCGGCGATAACATCTTCTATGGTGCAGGATTAAATAATTTGCTTGACCAAGCTGTACGAGCAGCCGTGGAGAATGGTAAGGCCACAGTGTTCGGATATCGCGTCAGCGACCCGGAACGATATGGCGTTGCTGAATTCGATTCGGAAGGCAACTGCTTGAGCATTGAGGAGAAACCGGCCAAACCAAAGAGCAACTACGCAGTGGTTGGATTGTATTTCTATCCCAACAAGGTGGTAAACGTTGCCAAGAATATCAAGCCTTCGACACGAGGAGAACTTGAGATTACCACTGTCAATCAGGTATTCCTGCAAGACCACGAGTTACTTGTACAGACTATGCCACGAGGATATGCCTGGCTCGACACAGGCACACACGACTCTCTTTCTGAGGCCAGCACATTTATTGAAGTACTGGAGAAACGTCAGGGACTCAAGGTGGCCTGCCTGGAAGGCATAGCCTACCGTAAGGGCTGGATAACAGCCGAGAAACTTCGTAAGCTCGCACAACCTATGTTGAAGAACGACTACGGAAAGTATTTGCTTTCAATATTGGATGAACCGGTTGACGCCGTAGTTAAGAATTTGGAGTATTAATGATATGGAAGTCGTAAAGACAGAGATCGATGGCGTGGTGATCATAGAGCCGCGCATATTCAAGGATGCCAGAGGCTATTTCTTCGAAAGCTTCTCAAAAAGGGAGTTTGAAGATAAAGTAGGCAAGGTTGACTTTGTTCAGGATAACGAGAGTATGTCATCATACGGAGTGATGAGAGGTCTGCATTTCCAATGTCCGCCGTTCACGCAAGCCAAGCTGGTACGTTGCGTTAAGGGAGCCGTGCTTGACGTGGCTGTTGACATACGCAATGGTTCCCCTACCTATGGCAAGCACGTTGCCGTTGAACTGACCGAGGATAACCACAGGCAGTTCTTCATTCCCAAAGGCTTTGCACATGGATTTGCTGTGCTTAGCGAAACGGCAGTGTTCCAATACAAGTGCGATGAGTTTTATCATCCAGAGGCAGACGGAGGCATCAGCATACTAGATGACAGTCTCGGTATTGACTGGTGCATACCTACAGAGCACGCAATTCTTAGCGAGAAGGACACCAAGCACGCGTTGCTGAAGGATTTTGACACGCCGTTTGTTTATTCAAAGTAACGGAGGGGAACTATGAACATACTTGTTACAGGCGCAAACGGGCAGCTCGGCAATGAGATGCGCATTGTCAGCAAGGAAACAGCTGACAATTACACCTTTACAGATGTTGTAGAGATAGATGGCCTTGAAACCACCATCCTTGATATGACAGATGCGAACGCAGTTAAGAATATAGTCACGGGAAAGAACATTGGTTGCATCGTAAACTGCGCGGCTTATACCAATGTGGACAAGGCTGAGACGGACGTGGCTTTGTGCCACAAACTAAATGCAGATGCACCGAAGATTCTTGCCGAGGCAATGAAAGAGGTGAGCGGGCTGCTTATTCATATCTCTACCGACTATGTTTTTGGTGGCGATCCATATAACACCCCTTGCCGTGAAGATCAAAAAGGCACTCCTACTGGAGTTTATGGCAAGACAAAACAGGAGGGAGAGAAGAACATTGAGGCAGTTGGCTGCGACTACGTGATTATACGAACTGCCTGGCTTTACTCAGAGTTTGGGAAGAACTTCGTCAAGACGATGATCAACCTCACAGCAACTAAGCCGAAACTGAATGTTGTCTTTGACCAAGCTGGTACACCTACCTATGCTTATGACCTTTCCTTAGCTATAAAGGCTGTATTAGAAGACTATGCGGAGGAAAATCACAAACTGGGATATAGTAAGACTGGCATCTATCATTTCAGCAACGAGGGCGTTTGCTCGTGGTACGACTTCACGAAGAAGATAGCCGAACTTGCCGGAAATACCAACTGTGACATCCAGCCCTGCCATAGCGACGAATTTCCTAGCCCGGTGACGCGCCCTGCTTATTCTGTTTTGGACAAGACAAAGATAAAACAGACCTTTGGTCTTGAGATTCCTTATTGGACAGATTCCCTTAAAGTCTGCATGAGAAATATGGGGGCAATGAAGTAATTAATTATTCTCAAAAGGAGTAAAGAAATGGATTTTAAGAGAAATATCATCATAACAGGCGGTGCCGGCTTTATTGGCAGTCATGTGGTTCGCCTTTTCGTGAACAAGTATCCGAAGTATCGTATCATCAACCTTGATAAGCTGACCTATGCAGGCAACCTGGCTAACCTCAAGGATATTGAGAATAAAGAGAACTATGTCTTTGTAAAGGCTGACATCTGTGACTACGAGGTAGTGAAAGACTTGCTGGTGAAGTACAACGTAGACGGCATCATCCACCTCGCAGCTGAGAGCCACGTGGACCGTTCCATCAAAGACCCGTTCACCTTCGCACATACCAATGTCATTGGTACGTTGACTTTATTGCAGGCTGTCAAGGAATACTGGGAGAGTCTGCCCGAGAAATACAAAGGTAAGCGTTTCTACCACATCTCTACGGACGAGGTGTATGGTGCGTTGGAGTTGACCAATCCCGAGGGTATTGAGTCTCCGTTTAGCACAAAGGCAAGTTCTGAGCATCACCACGCCTACGGCACTGAGTTCTTCACCGAGGAAACGAAATACAATCCACATTCGCCATATTCCGCCTCTAAGGCCAGCAGTGACCACTTCGTGCGTGCCTTCCACGACACCTACGGAATGCCGACCATCGTGACAAATTGCTCGAACAACTATGGGCCGTACCAGTTCCCGGAGAAGCTAATCCCTCTGTTCATCAATAATATCCGCCATCGCAAACCGTTGCCTGTCTACGGCAAAGGAGATAATGTGCGCGACTGGCTATATGTAGAAGACCATGCACGCGCAATAGATTTGATTTTTCACGAGGGCAAGGTAGCCGACACATATAATATCGGTGGCTTCAACGAATGGAAGAATATTGACATTATCAAGGTGGTGATTAAGACCGTTGACCGCCTGCTTGGTCGCGCAGAGGGAGAAGATATGGGCTTGATAACCTATGTTGCCGACCGAAAAGGTCACGATATGCGCTACGCCATCGATTCACGCAAGCTCCAAAGGGAACTTGGTTGGGAGCCGAGCCTCCAGTTTGAGGAAGGAATTGCGAAGACTGTGCGTTGGTATCTTGACAACCAAGAGTGGATGGACAACGTTACGAGTGGCGACTATCAAAATTATTATGAAGATATGTATAAAATGTAATATAATCATTTGTGTGGTTGAAAATGTCAGGAATTTACAAATATCACATATTCGCTCCATATCGTGTATGTCCTATTGGGGCGCATGTTGACCACCAACATGGAATAGTCACTGGTTTTGCCATCAATAAGGGGGTAGACCTTTGGTTTACGCCAAATGATGACGGGCATGTGCATTTGGAGTCGCTAACTTTTGGCGGTACTGTTGATTTTGATGTCACACAAGCATCGCAAGTTAGGGAAAAGCATTGGGGGGATTATGCTCGTGGCGTGAAGTACGCATTGAGAAAACGATTTGCATTAAAAAAAGGTATCAATGGCATTGTGCAAGGTTCTCTGCCTGTAGGTGGATTGTCATCAAGTGCTGCTGTGCTGGTGGCTTATACCATGGCATTTGCAAAAGCAAACAATATAGACTTGGCACCTTTTGAGGTGGTAAGTATTGCATCCGAGGCAGAGCGCGAGTATATTGGTCTTAGTAACGGCATCCTTGACCAAGCGTGTATAACGCTGGGCAAGAAAGACGGGCTGCTGTTCTTAGATTGCGACAGCAATGATTGGCGCGTGATTAAGCGCAATCCAGATATGCCAGACTTTGAGATAGGCATTTTTTTCTCTGGCTTGACCCGCAGCCTCGTTAACAGCGACTACAACTTGCGTGTGTATGAGTGCAAGACGGCGGCGTGGAACATGCTGGCATACACCGACCAGCCGTTGCGCCCATTTGACAAGACATTCTTGCGCGATGTGCCAAAGGCCACATTTGAGAAAACTCGCATTGCCATGCCGCAGCGGTTTGCCCATCGTGCAGAGCATTTCTATTCTGAATATCGTCGTGTTCGTCAAGGGGTGACGGCTTGGGAAAGTGGCAATCTGAAACTTTTTGGCAAACTATGCTTCGATAGTTGTGAGAGTAGCATTCACAATTACGAATGCGGCTCTCCTGAGTTGATAGCGATATATGAGATAATGCGCAAGTTGCCCGGCGTATATGGAGGTCGCTTCTCCGGGGCTGGTTTTAAGGGGGCTTGCATTGCTCTTGTGAATCCTATGTACAAGGAGGAGGTGGAAAAGGAACTGACTCAACGATATCTTGAGCAATTTCCTGAATATGAGAACACATTCAAAATTTATTTTGTCAAGCCAGACGATGGGGCGAGATTTATAACAGACTAATAACAATGAAGAATATAGTGATTGCAGCGGGCTATGCGACAAGGTTAGGGGAATTGACGAAGAATTTTCCCAAGCCATTGCTGAAGATTGGTAATAACACTATTTTGGGGCGGATGATTGACGACATTGACAGCATCCCTGAAATAACTGAGCACATCATTGTGACCAACCATAAGTTTGCCGAAACATTCAGGCAATGGGCATCTGAGCAGCATTATTCTAAGCCGGTGACCATCATCGACGATGGTACGGAAACTAACGACACAAGGCTCGGTGCTGTATGCGACTTATTGTTAGCGATTGAAAATTGCCGTATAGATGACGACATGCTGGTAGTGGCTGCTGATAATCTGCTATTCTTTACGTTTAAAGACTTCGTGGACTTTGCCAATCAGAAGCAAACATCGTGTATCATGTGCCATGAGCAACCCGATTTGGACAAGTTGCGCCGTACTGGGGTTATCGTTGTGGATGACAAGATGAAAGTGCTCGAGATGGAGGAGAAGCCACAAGAACCCAAGAGTACGCTTGCTGTGCCGCCATTCTACATCTACATGAAGAAAGACCTTGCACTTGTGAGACAATCGGTGGAGAACGGCTGTGGCAAGGATGCGCCAGGAAACCTTGCACATTATATGGTTGGCAAGACAGAAATGCATGCCTGGCCAATGAATGGGGGACGTTTCGATATAGGTAGCATCGATACGTATAAAGAAGCATGTGAGATGTTTGGAAAATGATGAGCAATCTTATTGAATAGATATAGTAGGTTTATATATCCCTAGGAAAAGTCCAACTTAAGGCGGAGTTTGTTGGTTTTATCTACTGTGTGGAATATTAACATCCCAACACGAAATAATGAAAATAGTATATTAATAAGAGTTATGAGAAAAGTAGCATTGATTACTGGTGTTACCGGTCAGGACGGTTCTTACCTGTCTGAATTTTTGATGTCAAAAGGTTATGATGTGCATGGAATTATCCGTCGCTCGTCGGTGGACTACAGGGAAAGGATTGCCCATTTGGAAGGCCAGCCCAACTTCCACCTCCATTTTGCCGATTTGGGTGACTCCATGTCGATTGTAAAGGTGGTGGACAAGGTGAAACCTACCGAGATCTATAACCTTGCCGCACAGAGCCATGTACAGGTGAGCTTTGACTCGCCTGAGTTCACCGCAGATGTGGACGCCACGGGCGTGCTCCGCGTGCTGGAGGCCGTGCGTGCCTGCCATCTGGAGGACACCTGCCGCATTTATCAGGCTTCCACCTCTGAGCTTTATGGTAAGGTGGAGGAAGTTCCTCAGAACGAGAATACGCCGTTCCACCCTTATAGTCCTTATGCCGTGGCCAAGCTTTATGGTTACTGGATTGTGAAAGAGTATCGTGAGGCTTACAATATGTTCTGCTGCTCGGGTATTCTGTTCAACCATGAGAGTGAGCGTCGGGGCGAGACTTTCGTTACGCGAAAGATTACACTTGCTGCAGCACGCATTGCACAGGGGAAGCAGGAGAAGCTCTATCTTGGTAACCTTTCGTCGCTTCGCGACTGGGGCTATGCCAAGGATTATGTGGAGTGCATGTGGCTAATTCTGCAGCATGAGAATCCTGAAGATTTCGTGATTGCCACAGGAGTTCAGCACAGTGTACGTGAGTTCTGTCAACTGGCATTCCGTTATGCAGGCATTGAACTGGAGTTTGAGGGCGAGGGCGAAAACGAGAAGGGCATCTGTGTGTCCGGTCCCGAGAACCTTGTTGGCAAAACACTTGTTGAGGTATCGAAGGACTTCTATCGCCCGACTGACGTTGTGAACCTCTGGGGGGATCCCACCAAGGCGAAGGCAAAACTCGGTTGGAATCCACAGAAGACATCTTTCGAGGAACTTGTGCGCATCATGGTGGATTATGACATGCACAAGGTGGCAGCTGAGGATGCGAGCGAGAAGGTACGCAAGATGAACCTTGCCGAATATCTTGAGAAGGGTATTGTAAAATAACAAATCTTTGTTCCGTCGGATTTACAGTCCGGCGGAACTTAGCATTAATGCATTATGGAAAAGAACTCAAAGATATATGTTGCCGGCCACCGTGGAATGGTTGGCTCGGCCATTGTGCGTGAGCTGGAGCGTCAGGGATATACAAACATAATCACTCGCACGCACAAGGAACTTGACCTGACAAGGCAGGAGGCCGTGGAGGCTTTCTTCGCTGATGAGAAGCCAGAGTATGTGTTTCTCGCCGCTGCCAAGGTGGGCGGCATCGTTGCCAATGAGTCGGCGCTGGCGGATTTCATGTATGACAACATGATTCTTGAGATGAATGTGATTCATTCTGCTTGGAAGAACGGTTGCAAGAAGTTGGAGTTTCTTGGTTCGTCGTGCATTTATCCTCGAATGGCACCTCAGCCTATGAAGGAGAGTTGCC
The DNA here is from genome assembly GCF_023336985.1 of Marseilla massiliensis. Lineage (NCBI taxonomy): Bacteria > Pseudomonadati > Bacteroidota > Bacteroidia > Bacteroidales > Prevotellaceae > Marseilla > Marseilla massiliensis. The sequence continues at coordinate 158,205 of NZ_JAMBLP010000007.1, forward strand.
TGCTCACTGGTGAGCTGGAGAAAACCAACGAAGCTTATGCTTTGGCGAAGATTAGCGGACTTAAGTATTGCGAGTTTCTGAACCGTCAGTACGGTACCGACTACATCAGCGTGATGCCTACCAACCTCTATGGCCCGAACGACAATTACCACCCCGAACACAGCCACGTGCTGCCAGCACTTATCCGCCGATTCCACGAGGCAAAGGAGGCTGGCGCAAAGAGCGTTACCTGCTGGGGCGACGGTTCTCCGTTGCGTGAGTTTCTGTATGTAGACGACCTTGCGAATCTCTGTGTGTTCCTGATGAACAACTACAGCGGAAACGAGACAGTCAATGCCGGTACTGGCAAGGAACTCACTATCAAGGCTCTGACGGAACTGGTGGCAAAGGTTGTTGGCTACGATGGTGAAATCCGTTGGGACACTACGCGGCCAAACGGTACGCCACGCAAACTTCTCGACGTATCAAAAGCCACAGCCTTGGGCTGGACATATAAGACGGAGCTCGAAGACGGCATCCGCCTTGCATATCATGACTTCCTAACTAATCCGATGAGGGCAGAAAGGTAATATAAATATGCAACTTGTTCTTTTATCCGGCGGCTCAGGCAAACGCCTGTGGCCGCTTTCAAACGATTCTTATTCAAAGCAGTTTCTGCGTCTCCTGCCTGCACCAGACGGTGGTGAAGAGTCGATGGTTCAGCGGGTAGTGCGCCAGATAAAATCGTCTGCGCTTGGGGCAGACATAACGATAGCTACCGGCGAGTCTCAACGTGATGCCATTAGCTGCCAGCTTGGTGATACCGTGGGTGTTGTGACAGAACCCGAACGCCGCGACACTTTCCCTGCAATTGCTTTGGCATGCCTTTATCTTTCCAAGCAAAAAGGTTGTGCTGCCGACGAACCGGTGGTCGTTATGCCAAGTGACCCATATATTGATGATAGCTATTTCGATGCTATTGGCCGGATGGTTGAGGCTGTGGAGGGTGATGTTGCCAATCTGGTGCTCATGGGAATCCGTCCTGATTATCCTTCCACTAAATTTGGTTATATTGTACCAGAGGCGGCTTCCGGCAGCAATGTAGCCGACGCGATGAGGGTGAAGCGTTTCACGGAGAAGCCTACAGCGGAGAAAGCCGTTGAACTTATATCTCTGGGAGCCTTATGGAATGGGGGTGTCTTTGCTTTCCGACTTGGTTACCTTCTTGAAATTATTTCCAAATATGTGGACTGTGGCCATAGCTTTGATGAGTTGCGTTCGTGCTATTCTTGTTTTCCGAAGATTAGTTTCGATTATGAGGTGGCTGAAAAGGCAGACTCTGTTGCTGTTGTGCCATTTGCCGGGGTATGGAAGGATCTTGGCACATGGAATGCATTAAGCGAGGTTCTTGGCAGTAGCACTATCGGTAAATCTACACTCGACTCGGCTTCTGTAAATACTCATGTGGTAAACAGACTCGGTATACCGTGTCTTTGTATTGGGGCCAAGAACTTGGTTGTTGCTGCCAGTCCTGACGGAATTCTCGTTGCAGACAAGGACTGCTGTGAGTCAATCAAGCCTTATGTTGAGTGCCTGTGTGCACGCCCGATGTTTGAGGAGCGCCGCTGGGGAACATATAAGGTGCTTGAACACCATAATGGTGGAGAATCAAACTCCGATACGCTTGTTAAGCACATTTTCCTCAATGCGGGTAAAAACATTAGCTATCAAGCCCATAACCATCGCTCAGAGGTTTGGACATTTATTGAAGGCGAGGGCGAACTGATGCTTGATGGTGAGGTAACAACGGTTCGTAGGGGTGATGTTGTCAATATTGCAGTCGGGCAAAAGCACGCCGTACGGGCGGTGACAGATCTTCGTTTTGTTGAAGTGCAACTAGGCTCTCCTCTTATTGAAGAGGATATTGTGAGATATGAGATGTCTTGGCCTGTTAATCATGGTTGATGCTCTCAATCTGTGAGATAAACTCCGAATCAATCATACAGTCCAGAACACGTCTATTATATCGTTGTCCAGACAGGTTGTTTGCTGTGCCGATGGCTTTGTTGGGCTACGTCGCGACATTTGTGTAAGCGTGTTTCCGCTGTGAATGGGCCTTGTATTAATGTGTTAATAACCATGCGGCTGTAATGAGTAGTATTGGGCTTATTGTGACAATTCTACGTGGCAAAGGCAAAATGAAGAGGTTGTTCATGGTGTGTGAGACTATGCAGTACATTGGCATTGTCGTTTTGTCGTGTTTTTCTGCTTTGTTACTATTGGGTAGTGGAAAGAGAATGAGCTAGTCTGCAATGAGCAATTCGTTTAATGCTTTTGTAGACTCTATTTGAAATAATGTTATCTGTATTCACTGTAATAGCTGAGGTTATTTAGGGTAATAATGCAACAGTATGACGTAATGGGTTTCCGATGTATTCAGTAAATGAATACAATAACGTTAATCCTCACAGCCAGGTGGCTTATTATTAAGCCACCTGGCTGTTTTTCTATACTATTGTTTGAGACATCCGAAAAGCACAGGGTAATTTTTGTTGATGTTATATCCGGCTTGCCCATATCCAAGTAATCCCCAGAAAAA
>NZ_JAMBLP010000008.1:0-160410 GCF_023336985.1 Marseilla massiliensis
CTCTTCATTGCGTTTGACATTATTGGTTGGTGAGTTCTGTATATTGACTATAACGTACTTGAAGCCAATTTATTATATATCGCCACAGCTGCTTGGCCTGCCGTGGCCGCCGATGCCGCCACATGGCGGGCCTAAGTGGGCCCCGCCACGCCACAGCCAGCCGTGCCCCATGCCGCCGCGAGCGCCTTCGGGCGGCCCGGGCACAGTGCTAAACCACCGTGGTGCGGTTGCCAAGGGTTATCACTTCGCAGTCGGCAAAACGGCTGCCGTCTACCACCAGGCGCACCAGCGTGCGCTCCTTGTGCCACCCCTGCAGGCCAGCGGCGCCGGGATTGATGTGCAACAGTCGCAGCGTGCGGTCGTATTTTATCTTCAATATGTGTGAATGGCCGCTGATGAACAGCTGTGGCGGCGACGCGTATATCATCCCCCTGACAGACGGGTCGTAATTGCCGGGGTAACCGCCGATGTGCTTCATGAGCACGTCTACGTCTTCACACTTAAACCGCAGCGTCTCTCTGTACATGCGCCGCAGGTCGCCCCCGTCGCAATTGCCGCAGACGGCGCGCAACGGGCGGTATGCCGCCAGGCGCTCGGCCACCTCGAGCGAGCCTATGTCGCCGGCGTGCCAAATCTCGTCGCACGGCTCGAAATACTTCAGGTAACGGTCGTCCCAATACGCATGGGTATCGCTTATGATGCCTATTTTCTTCATCATTGCCCTCCTTTCTTCATGTTGCCAGCCTGCCTTTGCCTATGCCTTACAGCGCAAGCCGCTTGCCGATGAACTCTGCAATGAAGGCGGCAGTGCCCTCAAGTCCCAGCAAGCTCGAGTTGATGCAAAGGTCGTAGGATGAGCTGTGGCCCCATTCCTTGCCGGTATAATAATTGTAATATGTTGAGCGCTCGCTCTCGCCAGACAGTATCTTCTTGCGCGCCGTGGCCTCGTCGCATCCCAGCCGGCTGCTCACCAGCGCTATGCGGTCGGCTATGTCGGCCGTGATGAACACGTCGACATGACCGGGGTAATCGCGCAGCACGTAGTCGGCGCAACGCCCTACGAACACGCACGAGCCCTCGTCGGCCGCTTTCCGTATCGCATCGCTCTGGAATTTGAAAAGGCTTTCCTGCGAAAGGTTGTTGTTGTAGAAGTTGGCGCTGCCAAGGAAAGGCACGTTGAGGTGGAACAACGACTTGAAGAATCCCTTCTGTTCGTCGTTCTGTTCGAAGAACTTCTCGCTGAAACCGCTTTCCTTTGCGGCCAGGTTGAGCAGCTCACGGTCGTAATACTTGCAGCCGAAATGCTGCGCAAGCATCTTCGCTATGTCGCGACCGCCACTGCCAAGCTGCCGCCCCACGTTTATGATTATTTTCTTTTCGCTCATATCCCGATGTTATTTTATAGTCATTTTCTTGAACTTCCGCATGTACGACATCATCATGAAGAACGTCACCACGGCAGCCACAGTGTCGGATATCGGCATTGCCCACCACACGCCGTCGACCCCGTAGATGGGCGGCAGCACCGCAAGCAGTGGCAAGAGGAATATCAACTGCCGCGAAAGCGATAGGAACATGCTCACCTTTGCCTTGCCTATGCTCTGGAAAAAGCTGGTCACCACCATCTGGTAACCGACTATGGGGAAGGCCAGCATCTCTATCCTCAGACCCTCGACCGACAGCGCTATCAGCGTGGGGTCGGTGGTGAACAGGCGTGCGCACGGCCCCGGCAGCAGCTCGGCTATGGCGAAGCCCGCCGTTGTGACAACCGTACCGGCAATTATGGCATACTTCACCACCTTCATCAAGCGGTCCATCAGCTGCGCGCCATAGTTGTAACCGGCTATCGGCTGCAGCCCTTGGTTGATGCCCATCGTTATCATCACGAAGATGAAGCACACCTTGTTGGCAATGCCGTAGGCGCCCACAGCAAGGTCGCCGCCATACTTCTGCAGTCCGTTGTTGATGAAAATGACGACCACGCAGGCGCATACATTCATGGCAAACGGCGACATTCCGATGGCGATGATGGCCTTCACAATGCGGCCCTGCAGCCTGTAGATGCCCCGTTTTAGGTGCAACAGCTCGTCTTTGTTGCTGAAAAGCCTCATCTGCCACACCAAAGCCATCATCTGCGCGATAATGGTAGCATAGGCGGCGCCGCGTATTCCGAGGTTGAGCGGATAGATGAAGATGGGCGCCAGTATGGTGTTCATCACCACGGTAAACATGGTTGCATACATGGCCTGGCGCGGTTTGCCCGCCGCACGCAGCACGGCGTTCATGGCGAAATACATGTGCGAGAACACGTTGCCGGCCAGAATCACCTCCATGTAGTCGCGCGCGTAAGGCAAAGTCTGCTCGCTCGCCCCGAAGAAATAGAGTATGGGGTCGAGAAACAGCAGCGAAATCACGCTGAAGGAGATGCCGATGATGAGGTTGAGCGTGACGGTGTTGCCAAGCACGCGCTCGGCGGCCTCATAGTCTTTCTGCCCGAGGCGGACAGAGATGCACGTCGAAGCGCCGACGCCAACGGCCGCTCCGAAGGCGGCTGCAAGATTCATGAAGGGGAAGGTGAGGGCCAATCCTGAGATGGCCATGGCCCCTACGCCCTGCCCTATGAATATGCTGTCTACCATATTGTATAGCGACGATGCTGTCATGGCTATGATGGCAGGCAAGGCATACTGCATAAGCAGGGGTCCGACGGGCTTTGTTCCCAATTCCAAAGTAGCCTTGTTATTTTCCATACAATCTTTTAAATAGCGTGCAAAGTTACTAATTTTCTTCGTAAGAAGGAAAAAGCAGAGGCTTTTTAGCACAATATGGAAATGTTTTGAGGCCTCGGCGGCACAGCCGTAAAGGCCGCAGGCAACCACAGCCACGGCAGGCCGGCCGACAGGCCGTGGCGCGGCGCTACACAACACGGGCGCAGCCATGGTGTCAACGCCGCTGTTGCTCATGCCGACGGCAGCCATGTGCTGTCGCTATAATGTAACGATAATTTCAAAGAACGGTACGACCTGCCCAACGCGCTGACCACCAGCGCATTGCGACACAGGCCGTTTCAGGCCGCCAAACGGCCCGGATTGCAGGGCAAAACGGCCGCCGTTGCACCACGAAACGGCCTGTCTTGCAGGCCAGGACTGCGCAAACAGGGATGCGGGCGCCACATTGTAATAATATGCTACCATCGACAAGACGCTCCGCCAAGCACTCTCTTGCCCTCCCCCAGCCATGCACCGGAGCGTCCAAAAGTGCACCGGCAGCTGTGACGGCCGCAAAAACAGGCCGCAAAAGATGTGTGCCGGCACTGCCATGCCTGCCATGCGGCCGCAACCAATGCCACAGGCAGGCCGGACGGCGTTGCCTGCCGACGGGCACAGACCATTGCCACGGCCAAAGCCCCGTGGCGCCGCCGGGCAGTGGCGGATGCGCCCCACCATGCGCGGGGCAGCCTGAAGGCCATGCAAAGGTACTAATTTTTTATTTCGCCCGGCGTATTTTCAAGATTTTAACACTGCTTGTCGGACGCAAGCCCGCCCACCGACGGCAGGCCGATACCATGCAAGACAACAAGAGACAGGGTACAAACAGTCGGGAAACAAGTCACGCAGCCGTTTGCACACCATGGCGTTTTGGACGGCGCACGGCCCTTTAAGGGCAGACAAAAAGCAAGCCAGAAAAAATCCGTATGGCACGCCTTGCATGGCAATTACGCAACGGCGGGGCCCTTGCCCACAGCCGGCAAAGACCTACTGCAGGAGCAACGGAGGCTCAGCCGGCATTGAGCGAACCGAGCAGTCGCTTCTCTTCGGCCAGGTCGTCGATGCGCATCGTGGGCGAAGAGATGTTGCACAGCCTCACTGCATCTTCGCCACGGCATGTGTAATCGTAGTATGCCAGTTCCTGCCCTTCAAGCTCTTCGCGTGCCTTCAGGCATCCGTTGAGCTTTGCAAACTCGTCGGCCGAGGTGCTGTCAGAGAGCTTCACAAAGAGTATTCGCCTTGCTATCGGGTTGTAATTATAGTCGAAACAGGTGTAGATGCCGCGCAAGAAAGGCGGGCGCTCGTACATGGGCAGCCTGAGGCACACGCTGAACAGTGCCAGCTGAGGGTAAGGGTTCTCGTTGAACACAAGGTAGATGTGGCTCGCACCGTTCATCATCACCAGTCCGCGATGGGTTGTTCCGTACGCGTTGTTGTGCGTCACCTCGGCATACCCTCCACCTGCAGCGGGGGCAATCATGTAAGGCTCGAACTTCATTGCGTGCGACCCCGACGACATGCTGTAGCTCATGTCTGTGCCGGCATGGCTGCCTATGGTCTCTGCCGAGCGCGCCATTATGCTGCCGAGGGCCGCCGCATAGGGGTTGCCCCCGCCGCCGCGCACGGGCTCCGGCTCAACGTCGGTGGCCATGAGCGTGGCCTTCATCGACGGCAGCGATGCCAGCAGGCGGCGCTTCGACACGTTGTTGACCCACACGAGAGCGCCGTCGAGCGCCTCGGCCGGTGCCATGCCGCGCGCCGTGTTCTTTACAAACGCCGGTATGACTGTGGTATACAAGGCCGAAAACACGCTCGGCTGGAAGTCCACCAGCGCGGCTATGTCTTTCATCTTCATGCTCTTATGGCGCAAGTAAGTGATGCGGTCGTATATGTCCTTGAGTTCGTCCATAAGCTGTTTCCAATGCCATTCAATTGCAAAAATAGCTATTTTCCGCTTAAAACACATTGCAAAAGTGTTACATTCGGGTTGCGCCTGTTTTGCACTGCCGTTATTGTCGCGTTACGATAGCTTAACTGAATTGTTACGGCCCGTAATTCATGGATTATTCATTCCGGGGCAACAGGGCAACGACTAACTTTGCGGCGTGAAATGACAAAGCAAACTACAAGGATGAAACAGATGGCAAACATGATGCACAATGCGCACAGGGCCGGAACGGCCATGCCCGACTGGCTTTTCGTTATATGGGCCGGCGGCACGGCACTGGTGTCTTACTCACTTGTCTACGCCCTGCGCAAACCGTTTACGGCGGCCGAGTTTGAGGGCATGCAGGCCTTCGGCATGGACTACAAGATAGCCGTAAGCATCATCCAACTGATTGGCTACGTATGCGCGAAGATGCTCGGCATAAAGTTCATATCTGAGTTGCGGCCCGAAAACCGTCTTCGATTCATCATCGGGTCGGCCGCTCTTTCCGAGGCATCGTTGCTGGCTTTCGCGCTGATGCCTGTGCCGGCCAACATCTTCGCGCTGTTTTTCAACGGTCTGTCATTGGGCTGCATGTGGGGCGTCTTGTTCTGTTTCCTCGAAGGACGCCGCACCACCGACATCCTGGCAAGCATCATGGGGGTGAGCATGGCGCTCAGTTCGGGCGTGGCAAAGTCGCTCGGGCTCTACGCCCTGCAGTCGCTCCACGTGGGCGAGATGTGGATGCCTGCGCTCATCGGGGCCGTGGCCTTCCCGCTGCTATGCCTCACCGGGTGGATGATGACGCGACTCCCAAAGCCCGACGCTGCCGACGTGGCGGCGCGCTCCGAGCGGGTCACGCTCAACGGCAGGCAGCGCTGGCAACTGTTCCGACGCTTCATGCCGATGCTGCTGCTGCTCTTCACGGCCAACCTTCTGCTCACAGTGCAGCGCGACATCAAGGAAGACTTCATCGTGTGCATCATCGATGTGAGCACGGTGCCGTCGTGGGCTTTCGCCTACCTCGACGGAATAGCGACGGTGGTGCTGCTGGCCATGTTCGCCATACTGTCTGCCGTGGGCAGCCACCTGCGCGTGCTCTGCACACTGCTCGGTGTGTCTACCGCCGGAATGGCACTGCTGGGGTTCATCGGGGCATACCAGACTCAACTGGCGCTGCCCACCACCCTGTGGCTGTTCTTGCAGACGCTATGCATAGACATCGCCTACCTGAGCTTCCAGACCATATTCTTTGAGCGGTTCATCGCCTGCTTCAAGCTGCACGCCAACGTCGGGTTCTTCATCATAACCATCGATTTCATTGGCTATCTCGGCACTCTCGGCATACTGCTCTTCAAGGAACTGGGCGCCCCGAACATCGATTGGCCGCTGTTCTACAACGAGATGAGCACATGGGTTGGCGTGGCTTGCTGCATAATGTTTGTGTGCTCGGTGGCCTACCTCATGCAGGCAGGGCGCACACGGCGCGAGGCTGAAGACGGCAAGATGGCCGGAAGGCAGGCCATAAGTGGCTTCATGCCTGCCAACTAAACCGCATGCCGGGTTACTAAGACGAACATACAACGCTATAAGACTGATATGAGAAAGATTGAATGTGTTATCATGGACTGGGCCGGAACGGCCGTCGACTATGGCTGCTTCGCGCCTGTGGCTGCATTCGTTGAATGCTTCAAGGCAATGGGGCTCAACGTTTCGCCGGCCGGGACACGCGCCCACATGGGCCTGACAAAGCTCGAAGAGATACGCGCCCTGTTTGCCATAGGGCACGTGAGCGATGAGTTTGCAGCGAAATACGGTCGCGCTTACAACGAAGACGATGTGCAACAATGCTACAGGGGATTCCAGGCGGCATTGTCAACAAAGCTCGAAGACTACTCAACACCCATACCCGGGGTGGTGGAAACCATGGCCGCGCTGAGGGCGGATGGGCTGAAGGTTGGCTCGACCACGGGCTACACGCAAGCCATGATGGACGTGGTGACGGCGGCGGCACGCCGGCAAGGCTATGCCGTTGACTGCTGCGTGACGGCGGACGGACTGCCGGCAGGGCGCCCCAAGCCCTACATGATATACCAGAACATGTGCAGGCTCGGCGTAGACTCGCCACGGTCGGTGGTCAAGTTCGGCGACACCATTGCCGACATACGCGAAGGGCGCAACGCCGGGGCATGGAGCGTGGGCGTCATCATGGGCAGCAACGAGATGGCGCTGACGCCCGACGAGGCCGTGGCCATGGACAGTGCAGAACTGAAAAAGCGCATGGACGACGTGAGATACAGGATGTATGCCGCCGGAGCCGACTATGTGGTGGACGACGCAACGGCACTGCCGGCGCTCATAGAAAGCATAAACATGAGGATGGCCGGCGAATAGGCGCCCGGCAAACAAACGCTGACAAAAAGACGGAACAATAAATTCAATACGGACATGAGACCATACTTACTACTTACACCGGGCCCGCTGACTACGACAGACAGCGTGAAGAAAGCCATGATGAGCGACTGGTGCACATGGGACGAAGACTATAACGTGGGCATAGTAGAGCAGATTCGCAAGCAACTTGTTGGACTGGCAACGAGCCGTCCCGACGAATATACGGCGGTGCTGATGCAGGGCAGCGGCACGTTCTGCGTCGAAGCCACTCTCGGAACGGCCGTGAGGCCTTCCGACAAACTGCTGGTTGCCGCCAACGGGGCGTACGGGAAGCGCATGGGAGTGATTGCCGACTACTACCATATCGACTGCGACGTGATGAGGTTTGAGGAGACCGAGGCCGTCGACCCGGCCCGCATCGACGCTTACCTGACGGCACACGGCGAGGTGACGCACGTGTCGGTGGTGCACTGCGAGACCACTACCGGCGTGCTCAACCCACTCGAGGAGATTGCCTCTGTGGTGAAACGCCACGGCAAGGTGCTCATTGTCGACGCCATGAGCAGCTTCGGCGGGGTGCCGATAGACATGGCCAGGCTCGGCATCGACTTCATGATAAGCAGCGCAAACAAGTGCATCCAGGGTGTGCCTGGCTTCGGCTTCGTCATTGCCCGGCGCTCTTTGCTCGAGCAATGCGGGGGCGTGGCGCGCTCGCTGTCGCTCGATCTCTACGACCAATGGCGCACCATGGAAGACGGACACGGCAAATGGCGCTTCACGTCGCCCACCCATGTGGTGCGGGCTTTCATGCAGGCCATGGCCGAACTGAGGGCAGAAGGCGGCATTGAAGCACGCCACGCCCGCTACCGCGAAAACCACGACACGCTCGTGGGGGGCATGCGCAGCCTCGGGTTTCGGACGCTGCTGCCCGACGAAGTGCAGTCGCCGATAATCACATCGTTCTATTATCCCAATGCCGAATTTGACTTCAAAGACTTCTACACGAAGCTCAAGGAGAGGGGATTCGTGATATACCCGGGCAAGATATCGCAGGCCGACACGTTCAGGATTGGCAACATCGGCGACGTGTTTCCCGAAGATTTCAGGCGACTGACGCAGGCCATAAAGGACATAGAGGGCTGAAAAGCCTTTTGACACGGCCGAGTGGCTTGCCTCATGGCAGCAGTTGCGCCAAACGGATTGGCCGCCAGTGACGCACTGAAGCAGCGCCGTATTGCATTATAATAATGTATTGCCCCCGACGGCGGGTTGCCTTTTGCAACAGCCTTCGGGGGCAACATGAATTTCACAAAGCCCATGCCTTGATGCCGCGGGCTACAGCTCAATAGGCTCGTAAGCCATGCCGAAGACATCGGCAACGGCCTTATACGTCACCTTACCCTCAACCACATTGAGCCCCAGGGCCAGTGCCGGGTCGTCCTTGCAGGCACGGCGCCACCCCTTGTCGGCCAAAGCCACGGCATACCTAAGCGTGGCGTTGGTGAGGGCCGACGTCGATGTGTGAGGCACGGCACCCGGGATGTTTGCCACGGCATAATGAACGATGCCGTCAAGCTCGTAAACCGGCTCGCTGTGGGTGGTGGGATGCGAGGTCTCGAAGCACCCTCCCTGGTCGATAGCCACGTCTACAAGCACCGAGCCCGGCTCCATCATGCCAAGCATGTCGCGCGTTATGAGATGGGGAGCCTTGTCGCCCGGCACGAGCACCGAACCGATTACGACGTCGGTGTCGGGCAGCTCTTGCTCTATGTTGTGCCTGTTTGAATAGAGCGTGCTCACGTTGGCGGGCATCGTGAGCGACAACTCACGCAGCTTCGGGAGCGATATGTCGGTCATGACCACGGTGGCTCCAAGCCCGGCAGCCACGCGGGCAGCAGCCTGCCCAACTATTCCGCCACCGAGAACAAGCACCTTGACAGGCTTCACACCGGGCACGCCGCAAACGAGCTTGCCCTTGCCGCCCTTGGTCTTCTGCAGGTAGTAGGCGCCGTTTATCATGCCGAGACGGCCTGCAACCTCGCTCATCGGCACAAGCAACGGCAGCGAACCGTCGCTGAGCTGCACTGTCTCGTATGCCAGGCAGACACCGCCGCTCTTCACCATGGCCTCGGTGAGCTTGCGGTCACATGCAAAATGGAAATACGTAAACACAAGCTGACCTGGCTTAACGAGCGGATATTCGGGCTCGATGGGCTCTTTCACCTTGATAATCATGTCGGCCGAACGGTATGTATCCTCTATTGTTGGCAATATCTTCGCGCCGGCTTTCACGTACTTCTCGTCCGGAAAGCCACTGTTTACGCCTGCGGTGTGCTGAACAAACACCTCATGGCCGTGAGCCACCAACTCTGAGACGCCAGCAGGAGTCATCCCGACCCTGTTCTCGTTGTTCTTGATTTCTTTAGGAATACCAATTCTCATAACTACGGATTTTTAATTGTTTGGCTTATGCTGAACTCCCTGCACGAGGCCAGCCGCTCACAAGCACGGGCTTGACGGGCACCTCGCCGGGGCATCAGTCGGCCACAAATATACGCTTTTTCTGTCATTGTTGTATATCATCGGGGCGCATTTTTTCAGCATTAAAATGCTAAATAACGTTACAGAAGCACTTACACATATATATAATCCAAACTGGCCTACAGGCCGGGGAATGCCTGTATTGATATTTATGCCGCGCGCGCCAAATGCTTCTGTCGCACCCGCGGCGCCGTAACGGAACCTTCGCACTGGCGCGGCACTCTACGCTTGGGGCCAAGACAACAATCTGGCGGCACTGCCACCTGCACTCATTGCCAGCGTACACTACGCCATAGCGGGCCTTAACCGACCACATGCCATCTCCAAGCCGCCCCCGTACGCCAACAGCACTCCGACCTGTGTGCCATGCACGTAAAGGCATATTATAAACATTTAATACTAATATCGGCTACTGAAAAACAAGTGGAAATAGAGTCAAAAAGTTGGCTCTGGGGGTGCGAACACATGCAGCGTCATATTAAAACAATGCCATTCTCAGCACAAAACGACAAAAACGGGCATAAAAACAGCCATCAACCCGGTGGCAATACGGCCCATGTCACACTGCAAAACGGCCCGTTTAGCATACCAAAACGAGCCAAACGGCATAGTGGAACGGCCGGAACCGATGCACAACAACGCTCTGTAGAGGCGCAAGGCAAACGGTGTCAGGCTGTTATGAATGCACACTCATTTTGCCGTTATTTGCCTGCCGGCGCCCGGCCTGCCGCAAACAAGCCATTCTCACGACACATTATGTAAATACATTTCACGCCTGATACGGTTTTTATCGGATTTTATTCGTAAATTTGCATGGCCTACGTCGAGGTGCAATGGGGCAAAGCCCTGGCGCCTAGCCCGGCCGCGCCAAAGGCAAGGCAAACGCAACGGCAAGGCAACCGCCACGACCCGACATAGGCAACGCGCGTGGGCAATGCCACAGCCCGTCATATTCGGGCACCGACGGCACCCCAACAAAGCATGACAACAACAAGCATGACAACACGAAACGCAATGGCAACAACGCACAACAAGGCGGCAATGACGCTATATGAGCTCAACGGCATGGTGCGCTCTACGATAGAGAGCGTGCTGGCCGACGACTATTGGGTGGAAGCGGAGCTGTCGGAGGTGCGCGAGTCAAGGGGCCACTGCTACATGGAACTGATTGAGAAAGACGCCAACGGCAACACTCCCATAGCCCGGGCGTCGGCAAAATGCTGGCGACAGACGTGGGCCTTGCTGCGCCCTTACTTCGAGCGCGCCACCGGACAACAGCTGCACGCCGGGATGAAGGTGATGCTGCAAGTGTATGCCCAATACCATGAAGCATACGGGTTTTCTTGGATTGTCACCGACATCGACCCCACTTACACCTTGGGCGACATGACTCGCAGGCGCATGGAGATAATTCGCCGGCTGAAGGAAGAAGGGGTGTTCGACCTCAACAAGGAACTTGAGCTGCCCGTGTTCACGCAGCGCATAGCCGTGATATCAAGCCAGACAGCCGCCGGATATGGCGATTTCTGCAACCAACTGGCCGAGAATGAGTATGGATACGCCTTTGAAACGCGACTGTTCGCAGCCACAATGCAGGGCGAGCAGGTTGAACAGAGCATCATAGCGGCACTGAACAGAATAAATGCGGAAGCCGACCTGTTCGACTGTGTGGTTATAATCCGCGGAGGAGGGGCCACGAGCGACATGTCGGGATTTGACACCCTGGCACTGGCAGAGAACGTGGCCAACTTCCCGTTACCGGTCATCACGGGCATCGGGCACGACAGAGACGAGTCGATACTCGACATGGTTTCACACACAAAAGTGAAGACGCCGACGGCCGCCGCCGCCCTGCTCGTGAGCAGGCTGAGCGCCGTGGATGCGCAATTGGACGCCTGGCGGCAACGCCTCGTCCGCATGGTGACGGCCCGGCTTGGCACGGAAAGGCAGCGCATGTCGGCCATATCGGGCAGGATACCGGCGCTGTTCTCGGTAGTGAAGACGCGCCAGGAGGCCCGCATAGGCATCATTGCAGAGAGGCTGAAGGCCGCCGCTGCACGCCGAATCAATGAGCAGGGCCACCGCATAGAGATGGCAAGGCAGGCCATACCGCCCATTGCCATGCGGCAATTGGCAGCCGCACACCACAAGGTGGAGATGCTCGAGCAACGTGCACTGGCCCAAGACCCGACACTGCTGCTGCGGCGCGGCTACAGCATAACAATGTGCGGAGGACACGCCGTGCGCGACGCAGGACAGCTGAAGCCCGGCGACGAGATTGAAACAAGACTTGAAAAAGGCAGAATAAAATCAACAGTGAAATGAAGAACGACATGAAATACGAAGACGCCATGCGCGAACTGGAACGCATTGTGGCACGAATGGAAAACGAAGAGCCCGACATCGACTCGCTCGGCGAGCAACTACGCCGCGCACAACAGCTGATAAAGCTGTGCAAAGCCAAGCTCACCAAGACCGACAAGGAGATAAAGGACATACTGGAAAGCGACGGCGGAAAAGAGTGAGCCACCGGCACTGGCGCCTGACGGCAACCACGCAAAGCCCCATACTGACGGGGGAAGGCCGACAGCAGGGCGGCTACCGGACACCAACAAAGAAAAGTTCACGTCATTTTCAGATTTTTGTACCCTTTTAGTTGCTATCGTTCAATATTTTGATTACCTTTGCCTTTGGTAAACGACTGGCCTGCCGCAAGGCGCAAGGCGCCAACCGACGCACAGCAGCCACACACGGGCAAAGGCCGGGTAGGATTCACATTAACAAGTCATAATATGAAGAACATTGACTGGGGAAGCCTGTCTTTCGGATATGTTCCGACTGACTACAACGTGCGGTGCTACTACCGCGACGGGCAATGGGGCGAGATTGAGGTCTGCTCCGACGAGTACATAAAGATGCACATGGCAGCCACCTGCCTGCATTATGGGCAAGAAGCCTTCGAAGGACTGAAGGCATACAGGTGCCCCGACGGCAAGGTGCGCGTGTTCCGCATGGATGAGAACGCAGCAAGGCTGCAGTCGACATGCCGCGGAATACTCATGCCCGAAGTGCCTACGGAACTGTTCGAGGACATGGTAAAGAAGGTGGTGCGCCTCAACCAAGAGTACATACCGACCTACGAAAGCGGTGCCACGCTCTACATACGCCCCCTGCTCGTGGGCATGTCGGCACAAGTGGGTGTGCACCCGGCGTCTGAATACCTGTTCATGATATTCGTAACGCCGGTGGGCCCGTACTTCAAAGGCGGGTTCTCTACCAACCCCTACGTCATCATACGCGACTACGACCGCGCCGCCCCGCTCGGAACGGGATGCTACAAGGTGGGCGGCAACTATGCAGCATCGATGAAAGCCAACAGCATAGCCCACGAGAAAGGCTACGCATGTGAGTTCTACCTCGACGCTAAAGAGAAGAAATACATGGACGAATGCGGCGCCGCCAACTTCTTCGGAATAAAGAACAACACCTACGTGACGCCGAAGTCGAGCAGCATACTGCCCAGCATCACTAACAAAAGCCTGATGCAACTGGCCGAAGACTTCGGCATGACAGTCGAGCGAAGGCACATACCCGAAGAGGAACTCGAGACATTCGAGGAAGCCGGAGCATGCGGAACAGCCGCCGTGATATCGCCAATATCATACATCGACGACCTTGACACTGGCAAACGCTACACGTTCAGCACCGACGGAAAGCCCGGACCGATATCCACCAGGCTCTACAACCACCTCCGCGGAATACAATACGGAACGGAAGAAGACAAGCACGGGTGGACAAAAGTAGTGATAGAATGACACGCCAACATACAAACAACAACACAACTCAACTTTAAATACATATCATTATGTTAAGCAAAAAGATTGAAGAGGCGCTCAACGCGCAGATCAACGCCGAATTATGGTCGGCTTACCTATACCTCTCCATGGCCGCATACTGCCATTCAAACGGCAAGCCGGGCATGGGCAAGTGGTATGAAGTGCAGTTCCAGGAGGAGCAAGACCATGCAAAGATATTCTTCAACTACGTCATCCAGCGCGGCGGCACGGTTACCCTTAAGCCGATAGATGCCGTTCCCACGGAATGGAAATCGCTACTCGACGTGTTCGAGAGCACCCTCGCCCACGAGCAGAAGGTAACGGCACTCATCAACGAACTGTTCGCACTGACAGCCGCCGAGAAGGACTATGCAACCCAAAGCGCTCTGAAATGGTTTATCGACGAGCAGGTTGAAGAGGAGGAAACGGCCCAGAACATCATTGACAACCTCAAGATGATACAGGACAACGGCTACGGTCTGTACATGCTCGACAAGGAACTGGGGGCACGCACCTACACCCAGGCAGCACCGCTGGCATCTGCCCAATAAGGCATAAACATTTTCCAGAAATAACGAAAGGCCGCCGCCGAAGTATCAAATGTACCCCGGAAGCGGCCTTTCCCCTACTTACCCGACAACAACAATGAGCAAAGGAAAACTACAGAAGTTCGCCGAGATGGAGACGTTCAGCAACGTTTTCCAGTTCCCTTACTCCGCCATGGAAGGCGTAACGTTTGAGATGAAGGGACGATGGCGCGAAGACTACTTCCACAACCAGAACCCGATAGTGCTCGAACTGGGCTGCGGCAAAGGCGAATATACCGTCGGCCTGGCCAAGCTATACCCCGAAGTAAACTTCATCGGCGTCGACATCAAGGGCGCACGCATGCACACCGGGGCCAAGCAGGCGCTCGACGAGGGACTAAGCAACGCGGCCTTCCTGCGCACCAACATAGAAATCATAGACCGGTTCTTTGCCCCCGGCGAAGTGCAGGAGATATGGCTGACGTTTAGCGACCCGCAGATGAAGAACCCGAGGAAGCGGCTCAGCAGCACCTCGTTCATGGAACGCTACCGCCATTTCCTGGCAGACGGAGGCATAATACACCTGAAGACCGACTCGAACTTCCTGTTCACATACACCACTTACATGGTGGAGCGCAATCGGTTGCCGCTGCTTTTCCGCACCGAAGACCTATACCACACCGACGGCATTGACCCCGAGACGCGCAAGATTCTGTCGATACAGACCTACTACGAGGCGCAATGGATTGACCGCGGGCTCAATATACGCTACATGAAGTTCAGGTTGCCACACTCTGGCACGCTCGAAGAGCCTGACGTTGAGATACCGCTCGACGAGTACCGCAGCTACAAGCGCACCAAGCGAAGCGGGCTGTCGACGAGCAAATAAACCACCAGCCACAGACCGGACTGCGCTTCCCCTGGGAGCATCCGGCCTGGACATGGCATCAGCAGAACATCGGCAACGTAGCAAAGGCAGGCAGGCTGAACACGGGAAGCATCAGGCTGCCACATCCACTCCCATGACATGCGCCACACGCCCACGCCTAATAGGAAAATGACAATAAACAAACTACACCACGGCTGAGGCCGACGATGAGCGCCGCCGACATGACGGGACGTGAGGAAACGGCCGGGAGGGGCGCAAGGGGCAACAGCCACTAACCGGCAAGACCGCCCGCCAAGCATTGGCGCGGCCAGCCTACCAACACCCAAGACCAACGGCAAGGCCACCGCCCAAGCCTCACAACGGCCGTCGTCGCCGCGCATCCCGACCGCAAGGCCGGCCATAATGACATGATACAGAAAACGAAACTCATGACCTGTGATTACTATTTGTCGCCACAACGCCTACCGCTTCAGCAACAACACACCCTACTCAGAACAGCACGGGCAAGGCAACCTCAAGTCATGAAACAGCATAACAAACTAAGAAACTGACGAAAACGATGAATGTAGGAGATAATTACACCGCGCAAGACTATATCATCATTTACGGCGGCGGCGCAGTATTATATTGCATCACCCTCCTCGCTGTATCCCTGCTTGAATATATTAACATTGATGGACAGCGGGCCTATGATATTTGCCCCACTATAACGACCGCCTTCGTGATAGCCTGCGGTATTCTATACGAGCATATGAGAAAGGTCGACAAAGCCCGTGGCACCGGCTTTTCATACACCTCGGTGGCCTTCATCCCGCCAATACTCCCATTAATTGTCTACCTGACGAGAAACGAAACACCACTGGCACTGGCTGCAGCCGCCACGGCCCTCTTGCTGACGGCAGCCATTCCGCTCGTAATGAAGCGTGTGGCCGCACCGCTGCTGACGCTGGTCATTGTCTACGCATCATACTTCATAGCGGCAAACTGTGTCATCAATTACATACTGGGACGGTCGCAAACCACCGTCACTTATTTTCTTGGCGACATCGAAATAACAGTGCCCGACTTAGCTGAAAGCAACTATTGCTTCGCAGCAGCAGCCGGCATCACAGCCGGATGGGTCGACCTTGTAAGGACTGAACACGCCAAGGGCGACACGGCGGCAGTGGCGCGAGCCATGAGGCGGGCCCCGGCAGCCACAACCGACGACCCGCTGTACACCTTTCTCACCAGCGTAGAGCAAATGAAGCGCGGCAACAACAAGGCTGCCATGGCTCTTTTAAAAAAAGGAACGATGAAAACGGACATCAGGAAAGACACCATCTACGCCTCCATCAACCTGGTTGCGCTGGGAAGGATGATGCTTGCCGAGGGCGACTCGGCAGGCATCGACAGCATCAGCAAGGCCGTTGAGCTGCTCGACATAAAAATGTGCGACGCGATAAACATGTCTGCGCTCGCAATGGCCATACACAAAACAGACCTCACGCAGGCCACGCTCATGAACGAGGCCACCCTCGCCACTTTTCCGGAACACGACTACTACAAACGCACCAAGGCCATCATTCTATACAAGAAGAAAGACTACCGGGGAGCATGGGAATGGCTCGGGCCGACCATCTACGACCCCAGCGAAGAAACGCCCGCCCTGCTCGAGATTGCAGGAGACATAGCCATGCTCATGGAAAACACCGATGGAAAGGACGGCGACCGATTCTTCACAGACGCGGAATACAGAAAAGAGGTTGCCATGGGCTATTGGAAGGAGGCAGCAAGGCAAGCACCCGACGACGAGTTGCTGGCCCGGAAGATAAGGCTCGGCAGGTATGTTGAGTGACAAAACGAGGCCCTGCAACGCCTTTTCATAACTTTTAGGTATTGCGCAATCGGCAGTTTTCAGTTAGTTTTGCAAACGGAAACCGACGTGAAAAAAGTGCCGCCACACGCCAGCGGCCAGCAAACTGACACTTAGCTTATGAAAACTGCAAACATAAACCCCGTGGAACTGAAAGTGTTCCTCAACCATGTCTACGAGTTCAAGAAAGGAGTAAGGCAAATGGTGCTGTACACAATGAACAAGAAGTATGAAGACTTTGCCATACGGCGGCTCAACAGCCAGGGCATAGCCTACCTGATACAGCCTGCCGGCCGCAACAGCGTCAACCTGTTTTTCGGAAAGAGCGAGTGCATAGAGGTGATAAAGCACCTTGTCAACTGCCCGCTCTACGAACTCTCGCCTGAAAAGGATTTCATCCTCGGGGCCATGCTCGGTTACAACATCTGCGACCAATGCAAGCGATACTGCAACCAGATGGAGAAAGCCACAGTGAAACAGAAAGCCGACAACACAATAGCATCATAACCCCAGAGCGGCCCACAGGCCGGCAACGGCGACCAGGAAGGGCGCTCCCGCCAGTGTAGTGTTTATTCACAGCGACAGCCATACGGCATAACGGCCTGTGGCTCAGCCCTTTGCCAAACATGCCGTTTCAGGCTCCGAAACAGCCCGTATTGTAACCCCAAACGGCCCATATCAAACGCCAATACGGCCCGTCCGGCAATTCGGGACGGGCCGGCTGGTCAACCGGCAGCGCCTTTGTAAAGAATCAAGAAAACAAGGCCGGCACCGCTACATCCCACCTGTGACATGCTGAAAATGACTGTATGACTGTTTGGCCATGCAGGCTACACCATGCCGAAAAACACAGAAAACAACCCTACGGATGCAAAAACCGGGCCGTGGCATGGCCTTTCGGCACAATATTTGCAATCCAAATAACCAAGAACCATATAGCAAAGAATATGACACTTTATCCGAAACTCATACTCGACGCGCTGGCAACAGTGACCTATGCCGGCACGAAGAAGAACCTCGTAGAGAGCGACATGGTGGCCGACAACATCAGAATAGACGGCATGTCGGTGTCGTTCTCACTGATTTTCCCGCGAGACACCGACCCGTTTCTTAAGTCAACGGTCAAGGCCGCCGAGGCCGCCATACACTACCACGTAGGCAAAGACGTGCAGGTAAGCATCACCACAGAGTTCAGGTCGAAGCCAAGGCCGGAGGTGGGCAAGCTGTTGCCGCAGGTGAAAAACATCATTGCAGTAAGCTCCGGCAAGGGAGGAGTGGGCAAAAGCACCGTGGCCGCCAACCTGGCAATAGCCCTGGCACGGCTCGGCTACAAGGTCGGGCTGCTCGATGCCGACATCTTCGGCCCGTCGATGCCAAAGATGTTCAATGTTGAAGACGCCAGGCCGTATGCCGTGGAAAAAGACGGCAGGCAACTCATTGAGCCCATAGAGAAATACGGAGTGAAGCTGCTCAGCATCGGCTTCTTTGTCAATCCCGACACCGCGACGCTCTGGCGCGGCGGCATGGCGTCTAACGCGCTAAAGCAGTTGATAGCCGATGCCGACTGGGGAGAGCTCGACTATTTCATCCTCGACACCCCTCCCGGCACAAGCGACATACACCTCACCCTGCTGCAAACGCTGGCCATAACGGGCGCGGTGATAGTAAGCACGCCGCAAAACGTGGCATTAGCCGACGCGCGCAAGGGCATCGACATGTACAAAAACGACAAGGTGAACGTGCCGATACTGGGACTTGTCGAGAACATGGCGTGGTTTACGCCTGCCGAACTGCCCGAAAACAAGTACTATATCTTCGGCCACGAGGGATGCAAGGCGCTGGCCAAGGAGATGGACCTGCCGCTGCTGGCCCAGATTCCGCTTGTTCAGAGCATCTGTGAGAGCGGCGACGCTGGACAACCCGCCGCATGCAACTCGGAAACCATCACCGGACTGGCATTCATCAACCTTGCCCAGGCTGTGGTAACCGTAACCAACCGACGCAACAAGGAGCAGGCACCAACCAAGATTGTCGAAGTGAACAACTGACGACCCGGATTGTTTCTCTATTCCCAAAAAGCCGTGCAAAAGGCGGTTTTATAATATATTGGGAGTTAGAAGAAGTCAGAAGGAGGTATGGGGAGGTAGAAGACGATGGCTTCAGACTGTGAATTTGGGAGTTAGAAGGAGTCGGAAGGAGGTATAGGGAGTTAGAAGACAATGGCTTTAGACTGTGAATTTGGGAGTTAAAAGGAGTCAGAAGGAGTTATAGGGAGTTAGAAGACAATGGCTTCAGACTGCATAGTTGCTTGTCGAATACCAATGTCCTCTAACTCCTTCTAACTTCACTTAACTCCCCATAACTCCCAACTCCGCTGTCAACGGCTCACATTTACCGCCGTTCAGAAGCCGAAAATCTCCTCGGTAGAGAGCCTCTTCACAGGCCCAATCTTGCCGAGCGATTCCATGTCGAGCTCCTTCTCATCGCCCAGGATGATATAGCGGAAGGGCTTTTTTGCCATATTCTGCTGTTCAAAGTTTATCACGTCGGCCATCTTGATGGCAGGCAGAGCATTGTAAATGCGCTCTTTGATGTCATAGTCAATGCCAAGGTTACGAGCCTCAACATAGGCGCGAAGCACGTTAAAGCGCGTGGTGCGCTCACTCTGCAGCTTCTTAATAAGGCTCTGCTTGGCAATGTCGAATGCCGATTGCGACTGAGGCATGTCGTCCAATATGTTGTTGAACACATTGACACAGTCCATCATCTTGTCATTCTGGGATATGATGTAAGTGTAGAACGACTCGGTCTGATTCTTGCGGGCTGGTGCATTGTACCGTGCGAAAGCGCTGTAGGCCAGTCCGCGCGACTCGCGCAACTCCTGGAACACAACCGTATTCATGCCTCCTCCGAAGTATTCGTTGAACAGAGCCTGCACCGGTGCCTCTTCGACATGCCACCGACGGCCCTCGTTGTGGAACTGAACCATGTATATGTTCTTGGCGTCATAAGGAGCAATCATCACCTCGTTGGCTTGCGTAAGCGCCATCTCGTAGGCCTTGCCTACAGGCGCCGGCGACAGCCTGGCAGCCAGATGACGCCCTGCCTTGAGCACCTCGACAAGCCTATCCTGCGTTTCCGGCCCATAATACATCACCGTATGCTCATACCCTGCCAGCTTCTTCAGCATGCCGGTAAGCAACTGCGGCCCTCCGGCGCGCAGCTCCTGCTCGCTGAGAGTGTTGCGCTGGCTGTTGTAGCGGCCATACCTGCCATAGGCAAACAGGTAAGAGAAATTGGCGTCTTGATTGGTCTTGAGGTCGCCACGCGACTTCTCCAGCATGTCAACGAAGCCCCCAAACGATTCGTCGTAGCCCTTGGCGTTGTTCAGCAAGTCGTCGAGCATGGCCACAGCCTTGGGCATGTTCTCGCTCAAACCGCTCAACCTGACCTCCACGTAGTCGGCCCCGACACCAATGGAATAGTTGCACGCCAAGCTGTAGAAATCCTTCTTGACTTGCTCTGAGCTCTTTTTGTCGGTGCCGATATAGTAAAGATAGTCTGGCGCAATGTCCATGCCTTTCACGTCTTCGGTGCCGAACTCATAGCGGTAGCACAGGTCAAACAGCCCGTCGTCAGTGTTCTGCTTGTAAAGCAGCGGCACCCCGGCCCCGGTCTTCGTCACAGTCAGGTCGGCATCAAAGTCGAGGAACCGCGGCTGTATGGGCTTGGCCTCCGATTCCACGACCTCCTTCAGGAAGTCGCTTTGCAAGTTGCGGTTGGCCGGTATCGCCGTTATCTGCGGTTTGTCTATCTTCTTTACCGTAGTGTCGTTGCCCATTTTCTTGTACACGCATACATAGTTTTCGCCGAGATGGCGGCGTGCGAAGTCCACAATCTGCTGCTTGGTAATCTTCGATATGCGGTCGATGGCCCCCACCTCTGTAGCCCACGGCCTTCCCTGGATGAAGGTTTGCACAAACATGTTGGCCCTTGCGCCGTTGTCGCGCAATTGCTTGTAATACTCCAGCTTCATGTTGTTGATGACCGCCGGCAGCAGTCCGTCGTCAAAGTCGCCGCTTCTCAGCTTGCCCATTTCCTTCAGCACGACCCCGCGAAGCTCCTCAAGCGTCTGCCCGTCTTTAGGCTGGCAGAACATAAGCATCGACGTATAGTCGGTGTGTCCGTCAATCATCACGGCCACCCTCTGCACGAGCATCTGTTGCTCGAGGTCTGTTTCCATCAGCCCCGCCTCACCGTTGGCAAGCATGAGCGATATCACCCCGAGCGTGTCGGCCTGCATATCGGCCGCCCCCTTGAACCTCCAGCCAAGCATGAGGCTCTCTGCCTCCTGCCCCACTACGGTGGTGTCGACGGCTGATGTCAACTCGGCCAATGCCGGATATTCGGGTCGCGACAGGGCGGGGTCGGCCTTCCAAGAACCGAAATAGCGGTCTATCTGTGCAATGACCGTGTCGGGGTTGAAGTCGCCCGACATGCATATAGCCACATTGTTTGGCACATAATAGCGCTTGAAGTAGTTCTTGATGTTGGTTATCGACGGGTTTTTCAGGTGCTCTTGTGTGCCAATGGTGGTCTGCGTGCCGTAGGGATGGCCCGGATACAGCTTGGCGTTCAGCGCATCGTATGCCTTGCCGAAGTCGTCGGTAAGCGAAATGTTCTTCTCCTCATACACCGCCTCGAGCTCTGTGTGGAATCCCCTTATCACCATGTTCTCAAACCTGTCGGCCTGTATGCGCAGCCAGTTCTCCACCTCGTTTGCCGGTATGTCTTCGGTGTAACAGGTCACGTCGTTGCTGGTATAGGCGTTGGTGCCCTGCGCTCCTATCGACGACATGAGCTTGTCGTATTCGTTGGGTATGAAGAAACGCGCCGCCAGCTGCGACAGACTGTCTATCTCGCGGTAGCAGCTCTTGCGCTGCTCCGGGTCGGTGAGCGTGCGGTAGTGCTCGTACTTAGCCTCGATGGCGTCGAGCAAAGGCTTCTCTGCCGCATAGTCGGTGGTTCCGAAAGCCTTTGTCCCCTTAAACATCAGGTGCTCCAGATAGTGAGCCAGCCCGGTGGTCTCGGCCGGGTCGTTGCGGCTTCCGGTACGCACGGCGATGTAGGTCTGTATGCGCGGCTTCTCGTTGTTGACCGTGAGGTAAACCGTCAGGCCGTTGTCAAGTTTGTATATCCGCGACTTCATCATGTCGCCGTCCACCGACTGATACTTATAGTCTTTGCCATGGACTGCCACCGTCATGGACAATGCCATGCAGGCGATAAAGAAAGAACGTAGTTTTACCATTTGCTTATTGTGTTATTGATTGATTGTCACAACAGCCACAATGCAGGTCGGCATTGCGGCATACGGGCTGTCCGGGTGTCACGTGGCACTGACGAATTGCTTACACAAAGCCCCCTGTGCCCCTGCCGGTGCGGTTCGGCCATGCCAAACAGCCCGTTCGGGCGTGCGAAACGCGCCGTTTTGGCGTGCCATACGGCACGTTTTGCGAAGCAGGGCCGGCCATTCTGCAACACGGTGGTTGTCAGCACGTTATGCGGAACAGCCCGGAAAAACATAAAATATTACAAAAACCGATTTGCCAAAGCCATCGCGCCATGCGGCATGATGCCCGGCGTGAATGCGCGGCAACGCCAGAGCGTCACACCACGCCTTGCGCCTCCAGACTGTCGAGGAAGGCGGCCAGCACCCCCTCGTCCACATCGCCGAGTGCAAACTCGCGCTCTGCGTCGCGCCCGACGGCAGCCACCCATTCAGCGCGCGCTGCCTCATAGTCGGCCGTGATACGGTCGATGTCGTCGGCCGACAGCGTGTCAAGCCCATAGTAATCGAGCGCAAGCCTGTATGTGAAGTTCCACTTAAAGTCATCGTACGCCTCGTTGAGACTGATGAAACGGTCGTCTACGAGCTGCAACTCGTCAACGGTGCCGCTGCGGATGTCGTCGGCCAGCTGCTCCACCTCGGCCATTGGCACCAGCATGCCGGCCAGGTCGGCCCACTCGCCCGTGCCGACAGAGCTCTCGGGCAGTTCGCAATAATGCCCCCTGACGGCCCTTCCAAGGTAAATGCGCACCACCATGTCGTATAGCGCAATGCCTCGCACGAGCCACCGTTTCCTTATCAGGCAACCCCCGAAAGAGTAAGTCTCGGCGTCGTCGCCCTGCTCGTCGCGCAGGCGCTGCAGCAGCCTCCGCCCTTCAATGGCGCTCGCAACGACAGCCGGCGAGAGCCAGTCGAAGTTGACAATGGCCTGCCGCCCCACCCTCGGCCGCATGTCGCGGCGGGGCCACTTGGCCACATCGCGCATGGTGCCCACGGTGGGCAGGTTGCGCCCCGGCACCAGATAGGTGGCCCCGGCCGAGCCTATCACATAAGAGAAGGGCAGCTGCCGGGTGTCGGGATGCGTCTCTATCTTGCCCATGCACACCGAGAAGGCCCCTATGCGGGCGGGCAACAGCAGGTGTGCGCCGCTGCCGGTCTTGCTCCCCCGGGCCAGCGTGCCGGTGTGCAGCGGGCCGAGCTTGTAGGCATGGTTGCTGAAATTGGTGGCCGAACCGGCATTGAAGAAAGAGCAGGCACAGCCTATGAGCAGCGTGGCCTTGTGGTGGCTGACAGTGAACGGACCGCAAAACGCGGCGCAGGCCTCGCCGTTGTCGACATACGAATTGGCAAAGAACAGGCTGCTCTCTGCCGAGAACCCGCGCCCCACATGGCAGGCCTCGCCCACGAAGCAGCTGCTGAGCCGGGCCCCGCCCACCACCGATGCGCCGGCCTGCACCACGGTGTTGTCGCACTCAACGCCGCTGCCTATGTATATGCTGGCATCGGGTGTGCCGCTCAGGGTGCAGTCGCAGAGGCGCTCGGCGCCGCTAATCTCGCACTCATCGCCTATGCACGAGTTCACTATCTCGCGCGTGTTGACAATCTTCACGCCATAGCCTATGGTGCCACGGCCCTCCGTACGCCTGCCCACAAACGCCGCCACCATGGCCTGCAACTGCTCCCAAAGGGCCTTGTCGCCCGAGCAGTGCACCATGAAGGCTGCCATCTGCGAGGTCAGCCCGTCGTAGATTACCACGTTGCCCGGCCCCGCCTCGTTGAGCACCGACACGACGTTGCCCTGGCCGAAAGATGCCCCCTCGGTGCAGGTGATGAGCCCAACGCCCGAGATATAGCACTCGTCGCCAATGGAATAGCGGCAGATGTGGCAGCCTACATTCTCTATCAGGCAGTTGTCGCCTATCGACACGTCGCGCAACACGGCATTGCGTATGCCCGAATGCCGCGCGAACCCCTCGTCAACCTCGACCTGCTTGTCAAACAGCCCGAGGCTGACATCGCCGTAAAAAGCCACGTTATGTATGTATGCCGGGCAGAAATCCTCGGCCACGCCAATGCGTGTCCAGTCTTCGGCAGAGCAGCCTTGCCGCTCCAGCGCCTCAATCTCGTCTACTGTCAGCGAACGCATCACACCATGTTTTTATGAGTCCCGCAAGCCCGAAGGCAACCGTCAGGACTCGTAATTATCGTATAAGAAATCGTTGTATGGATATTTCTGCACGTGGAGCTCGCGCACCCGCTTGTACATAACGTCGCGCAGCTCGTCGATGTTCTGCTTCTCGCGTGCCGAGATGAATATGCAATCGTCGCCAAGCTTGGCCATCCACGTGCGCCGTAGCTCGTCGAGCGTCACGTTCTCGCGCGTCGGCGGCGTCAGGTCGTCGGGGTCTTTGTCCACCCACCGGTATGCGTCAATCTTGTTGAACACAATCATCGACGGCTTCTCGGCGCAGCCGAGATCCTTCAGTGTGTTCTCAACCACGCTTATCTGCTCCTCGAAATCGGGGTGCGAAATGTCCACTACGTGCAGCAGCAGGTCGGCTTCGCGCACCTCGTCGAGCGTAGACTTGAACGAGTCGACGAGGTCGGTGGGCAGCTTTCGGATAAACCCGACGGTGTCGGCCAGCAGGAACGGCAGGTTCTCGATGACCATCTTGCGCACCGTTGTGTCGAGCGTTGCGAAGAGCTTGTTCTCGGCAAAGACGTCGCTTTTGGCCAGAAGGTTCATCAGCGTCGACTTGCCCACGTTGGTATATCCCACAAGGGCCACCCTGATGAGTCGCCCGCGGTTCTTGCGCTGCGTGTTCTTCTGCTTCTCGATCTCGGCCAGCCGCTGCTTGAGCAGGGTTATGCGCTGCAGTATGATGCGGCGGTCCATCTCGAGCTGCGTCTCGCCCGGGCCGCGCAAACCCACGCTGCCCTTGCCTCCCCCGGAGCCCGAGCCGCCTCCCTGGCGCTCAAGGTGGGTCCACAGGCGCTGCAAGCGGGGCAGCATGTAGCGGTGCTGCGCCAGCTCAACCTGCGTCTTCGCCTCGGCCGTCTGGGCGCGCATGGCGAATATGTCGAGTATGAGCGACGTGCGGTCGAGTATCTTCACCTTCAGCTCTTTCTCGATATTGCGCATCTGCTTGGCCGAAAGCTCATCGTCGAAGATGACCATTCCCACCTCACGGTCGGCCTCGGCCTCGTCTTCTATATACTTGCGTATCTCGGCGAGCTTGCCGCTTCCCACATAGGTGACGGAGCTCGGGCCGTTCACTTTCTGCGTGAACCGCTTCACGGTGACGGCTCCCGCCGTGTCGGCGAGGAACTCCAGCTCGTCGAGATACTCCTTGGTCTTGGCCTCGTCTTGCTCGTTGGTGATCAGGCCCACGAGCACAGCAGTCTCTGCCTTGGCCTCGGATATTACAAATTCCTTCATTCCTTATTATCGTTTAAACGGCTACAAATATACGCATTTATGGCGAAACGGCCAAAGGTTTGCCGCCGGATGATGTATTTGGTGGGCGCGGCCTGCCCCCGGCCGGTTGGAAACGGCTGCGCGGGGCAAGGTTAACCTAAGTTAAAGACTACTCGCAGTGTGGCCACACGGCGCCGCAAAAGTAACCATGGCGTAACCTGCTTACAGCTTTGTGCCCTCTTGCGCGTATGGCTGCCAATGGCTAATTTTGCACCGTGAAACAAGACAACAGACAACAAAACAAAAGAAAAGGAGAAACAGACTATGAAGAAAATGATGATTGCCGCGCTCGCCTTGGTGGCCACCGCGGCCACGGCCCAGGTGAAAGGGCGCTTTGAGGTGCACGACATGGGCAGCTTCCGGCTGCACGTCTACTACACCAACGACGTGATGAACGACGCCAGTTTCATTGTCGAGGGCAACGACTCGGTTGTCACAATGGAGCAACCGCTCTTCAAGGACAACGCCGCCGAGTTTGACGCCTACGTCGAAAAGATGGGCAAGCCGGTGGCCGCGAGGATTGCCGACTACCACGTCGGCAGCACCGCCGACCATCCGGTGCTCATGGCCGAGGGCATGGGCTCGTTTACAAAGGGCCCTGTATACGGGGGCATGATGAAGGGCTTCGCCGGCACCTTCGGCGAGGCCATGGCGAGCCAGCCCACGGACAGCGTGGCCGAGGTGGCCTTCGGCACTACGCGAACCATAGCCGGCACGGCGTTCCACTTTGACCGCGGGGCGTCGACCGACTTCCCCGCAGCGAGCATAACCATAGGCGGCAAGGCGTACTTCACCCACTGGGCACCGGCCAGGGCCCACGCCTCACAACTGCAGATAGCGTCGGCCAAGGCCATCGACGCCGAGATTGCCGAGGCCAGGAAGTCGCTGCAGTCGGGCGCCACGCTGTTCATTGGCGGCCACGGGGGCGCAAGCGGCAAAGAGGCGGTAGAGTTCAAGATTGCGTATCTCGGCAAGATGAAAGAGGCACTGGCGTCGTCGCCTACGCCCGAAGCATTCGTAGAAACCATGAAAGCGCAATACCCCGGACTGCCGGGAGAGGAAAACCTGGCCGAACTGGGCAAGGCACTGTACAACGCCAAATAGCGCCTGCCACCGCAGCCACAGGCTGGCCACAGGGCGGGGCTGGCCGCAACCACGCGCCGCCGACGCCCCCGGGCAACCGAAAGACACCACGACAGACATGCACCCGACCACGGCACACCATGCCGCGCCGGGCATGCATGCCTGCCGAAACATATCGGCCGAAACCTTCACGGCCAGACCCGAACCGGCCATCGGGCTGAAAAACGCGAAAAACACCACCAACACGCAACTCCCTGAAAGCCACGGCCTTGCCACGCCATGAGCCATTCCGGCCGGCATAATGCGCCAAACAGCGCCCCCAAACGGCCCGTTTGGCAATGCAACATGGCCCATCCGGCAATGCAATACGGCACGCAAGACCGCGAAAACAAGCCCGTACAGCAATGCTATCTGTGGAAGTTCCGACTACGCCACGCGACAAATGTCACAACCGGCAAGCGCGCCTCTGCCGAAAATCCATGGAACACTAAGCCCTAAAACGATTTTCAGGGCTTTTCCGTTTGTCTTGATTTCAAAAAAAACAAGGCCACGGCGGAGGCGTCGCTCACCTCAACCGAAAACAAAAAAGCAGCGCCTCCGAATTGTCACGCAACGCCGCACAGACACCAACCGCCACCTGTGCATACGGCCATGGCCACGCGCAACGGCAGCGCCAGGCATACAACAGCCTCGGAAAGAAAAACCCACAGAATTTTCTTTTCAATTAAACCATTCATCCCGACGAACGTCATACTCATGACAACAGTAACAACCAACGATTAAAAACCAAACAAGTCAAAAAGATGAGACACCTTTTTTCAATGGTGACGGCAGCTGTGCTCTGTTCCACAGCATGCGCACAGCCACGCTACGACATGGCCAACATACAACGGGAACAACTGAACAGGGGCGTCGTGGCCGTGAGGCAAGACGCAGGCCACGTCATAGTGAGCTGGCGGACGCTGTACACCGACAAGAAGGGCGAACCGTTCGACATTTACCGCAACGGGGTGAAACTGAACCGGCAACCGCTGACCACGGGCGGCACATTCTATGTCGACGACAGTCCGTTGGCCACCGACGCAACATACGAGATACGAGGCGGGGGGAAAAACGGCACTTACACGCTGGCGGCCGGCGCGCCCGAAGGCTACTTGCCGATAAAGCTGCAGAAGCCCGAAGGGGGCATATCGCCCGACGGGCGCGAATATACTTACTCGGCCAACGACGCAAGTGTGGGCGACGTTGACGGCGACGGGCAGTATGAGATAATACTGAAATGGAGCCCGTCGAACGAGCACGACAACGCCCACTCGGGCTTCACGGGCAACACTCTGTTCGACTGCTACCGCCTCGACGGCACGCGGCTGTGGCGCATAGACATGGGCAAGAACATACGGAGCGGGGCACATTACGTGCCGTTCGTTGTCTACGACTTCGACGGCGACGGCCGCGCCGAGCTGATGGTCAAGACCGCCGACGGCACCATCGACGGCAAGGGCAACGCCATTGGCGACGCCAAGGCCGACTGGCGCGAGGAGATTGGCAAGGCCATGGCCAACTTGGACAAGAACCGCGAGGCTGCCAAGAAGGAGCAGGCCGAGATGGAGCAGCGCCGCAAGGAGTGGGAACAGATGCGCCGCGACGGACGGCGCCCGCAACGGGCGCAACGCGGACCGCGGGGAAGGCGGCAGCCACGGCAACGCCGAGACCCGGGCTACAATGAGTGGAAAGCAGGCAGGATACTGTCGGGACCGGAGTACATAACGGTGTTCAACGGCCTGACGGGCGAAGCGATGGACTCACAACCGTACATACCCGAGCGCGGAAACGTGAGCGACTGGGGCGACGACAGGGGCAACCGCTCGGAGCGTTACCTCGCCACCATGGGCTACTTCGACGGCAAACGGGCCAGCGCGGCCTTCTGCCGCGGCTACTACGGGCGCACGGTGATAGCCGCATGGAACTGGGACGGCAGGAAACTGACAAACCGATGGACGTTTGACACCAACGACAGCAGGTGGAAAGACTACGCCGGCCAGGGCAACCACAACGTGCGGGTGGCCGATGTCGACGGCGACGGATGCGACGAGATAATATACGGTTCGATGGCCGTCGACAACGACGGCACAGGCCTGTACACCACGGGCATGGGCCATGGCGACGCAATGCACCTGACGGCGTTCGACCCTACCACCGACAGGCTGCAGCTGTGGGACTGCCACGAAAACCGGCGCGACGGCTCCGACCTGCGCGACGCGGCCACGGGGAAGGTGATTTTCCAGATTAAAAGCCGCGAAGACGTGGGCCGCTGCATGGCAGCAGACATAGACCCGACCAACCCGGGGCTCGAAATGTGGAGCTCAGACAGCCACGGCATACGCAACATAAAGGGAGAACTGGTAACGCCAAAGCGCACAAGCGAAGAGGAGAAGGCCGACAAGGCCAAGTCGGAAGAAGACGACACGGCCCTGTTCCTGCGCGGAATGCGGCTGCCAACCAACTTTGCCGTGTGGTGGGACGGCGATTTGCTGCGCGAGATGCTCGACCACAACCGTGTCTCAAAGTATGAATGGGAGACCGGCGGGATGAAGCTCATCAAGGAGTTTGAGGGCTGCACGTTCAACAACGGCACGAAGTCGAACCCATGCCTGAGTGCCGACATCGTGGGCGACTGGCGCGAAGAGGTGCTCGTGCGCACCACCGACAGCGGCGAACTGCGCCTGTATGTCAGCCCCATCCCCACCGACTACCGCATAAACTGCCTGATGGAAGACATCCCTTACCGCATAGGCGTGGCCACAGAGAACGTGGGCTACAACCAGCCTCCGCACACAGGGTTCTACCTTGGCCCCGACAAGTCGGTGACAGACTTCCTGAAATAGGCCGTCATGACGTGCAACTGACCGTGCCGGCAAGGCCGCGGGCCGCACCGGCACATGTCCACCCTGCCTCATACCATTATGCCTCCTCACTGTGCCGCCAGGCCCATGGCCCCGGCACAAAGGCGGCCGAGGTATGGGGCGGGGTAGCTTTTTTAAGCGCCAACAGGCCTATTTTATATATTTCACGGCCCTTATCTTGTTTTTTTTCGTACCTTTGCAAATAAAGAAAGCCCGCATGCCGCAGGGCAGCGACAGCTCCGGCACGGGCAGCTACCAATACTGTTGTTTGCCAACAAATCAGAAACAATGCTTAAAAAGACGTTCTTACTAACCATATTCGCCATCTCTGCAATAGTCTGCCGGGCAGTGTCCATCGACCAGATGGTGCTCACCGGCAAGAGGATATCAACCGCAAACGGGCTCTCGAGCAACACCGTCTACGACATGGCGCAAGACAACGACGGCTTCATATGGATGGGGGCGGCCTACGGGCTGTGCCGTTACGACGGCTACTCGTTTGTCAACTATCTGTCGCTCAGCAGCGACAAGAACCGCAACATCGACGCCAACATAGGCAACATACACTGCGACTCAAGCAACAGGCTGCTATGGATTCACACCGCTACGCTCACTTTCGCGTGCTACGACCTGACCGCCGGACGATTCGTAGACTACACCCGGCGGGGCGACGAGAACCGCACTTACCGGCGATTCATAAAAAACGGGAGCGACCTTTGGATGTATGACGACCGCTCGGGCATACGCCACGTGAGCTGCCAGGGCGGCAATTTCAAGTGCACCGACTACACCGTGCAGAACGGCAGGCTGCCCGGGAGCCACATACCGCGCATGGTTGCCGACGGCAAAGGAAACGTATGGGCAGCCACCGACAACGGACTGCTGCGCATAGACAGGCAAGGCCGGCTCACGACGATAGCCAAAGGACAACGCTACAAGGAAGCCAACACATACCGTGGCGACATTGTTTGCCTAACCGAAAGCAACACCGTCGAGATATATTCGCCCGACGGCAAGAAGGCGAAAAGCTTCAAGATACCATCTGCCGTGGGCAATGTCAACGCCATAAAGAGCAACTTCGTGTGGAGAGGGCGATGGATGCTGTTCTGCAAAGACACTTACCAGGTAGACCTGAACACGGGCGTCACCACCAAGCCCGACGGCGTACAGGTGCCCAACGGACTGCTCCTCGACACGGCAGACGGCTACCACTTTGAGTCGAACAGCAGCGGAACGCTATGGGTGTTCACCCCCGAGGGCGAGGTAAAGACGCTCAAGCTGCTGCCCGACGTGAAGTTCACAACCGACCGCATGCGCCGCTACACGGTGAGGCGCGGCCCCCACGGGCTTTTCTACATCGCCACATTCGGCAACGGGCTCTTCGTCTACGACCATCGGAGCGGCGCGTTGCGGCATTACTCGGCCAACGACCCGCAACCCGTTATAGACAGCAACTTCCTCACGACGATGTTCATCGACCGAGACGGAACGCTGTGGGTGGCGCAAGACATGATGGGAGTGGCTTGCATATCGGTGGCCGACCAGTCGATAGCCGACTTCGTGCTGCCGGCGAAGGGGCACAAAGGCGACTGGGCCAACAACGTGAAGATGATTGCGAAGCGCAGCGACGGCAAGACAATATTCAGCACGCGCGACAACAAGATATACGCCCTCGACGCCGAAATGGGGCAAGCCACGCTGCTCTACGAGACAAAGGCCTGCGCATACTCGTACATCACAGACAGCAGGGGCAGGGAATGGATGGCCACACGGGGCGACGGGCTCTACGTGGACGGCACTGGCTACAACAAGGGCGACAGGCGGATGCACTGCCCGAGCAACGACCTTTACGACATGAAGGAAGACAAGCAGGGGCGCGTATGGATAGCAACGTATGAAGACGGACTGCTCATGGCGCAGACAGACAACGGCGGGCGCCTGTCGTTCAGGCGCCTGCTCGACCGCAGCACCAACGAGAGCAGGCTCCACCAGATTGAAATCGACGCCATGGGGAGGATATGGGTGGGCTCGAACAACGGCCTGTATGTGGCCGACACCAACAAGAAAGACCTGACCAACGACGACTTCAAGTGCTTCAACACAAAAGACGGCAGTTTCCCGTTCGACGAGGTCAGATGCCTGGAATACACCTCCGACGGCCACCTGTGGGCAGGCGGCAAGGGCTGCGGCGTGGTGAGATGCACATTCGGCAAGGGCCCGGCCTGCTTCGACCTCAAGATTCTTACCGACAGGGAAGGCTTGGCCAACAACAGCATTTGCTCTATACTGGAAGACAACGACGGCAATATATGGGTTGCAACCGAAAGCGGCCTGTCGCTGATATACGACCATGACATGAAGGTAAAGACCTTTCAGTTTGGCAAGATGCCGCAGCGCAACATCTACTCTGAGGGCAGCGCCATGCTCATGGGCGACGGACGGCTGCTCTTCGGCACTCAATACGGGCTTACCATAGTCAGCCCGCGGCTTGCCACCAAGGCGAACCGGGCCGACAGCACCCACGTCTACATCACCGACATCGAGATAAACGGCGTGTCGGCAAGCGACAGCGGCAGGTTTGAGCGGGCTCCGGGCCACGTCGACAGGGTGTCGCTCAGGCACAACGAGAACACCGTCAAGCTGTCGTTCTCAAACTTTGAGTATTCAAACATCGAGTCGTCGCTCTACCAGTTCTACCTCGAGGGCGCCGACAAGGGATGGCGGCAGATGACAAGCGTCAACCACGTGGAGTACACCAACCTGCCCCCGGGAACATACATCTTCCACCTCAGGTCGCTGAGCGACAACGTGTGGAGCGAAGAGACGCAGCTGGCCATCGTGGTGCACCAGCCGTGGTACAACACATGGTGGGCATGGTTGATTTACCTCATGGTGGCCGCGGCCTTCGGGCTCTACGTCTACAACAACGCGAGAGAGAAGCTGCGGCTGCACCAACGGATGAAACTGGAAAAGCAGATGGCCGAGTTCAGGCTCAACTTCTTTACCAACGTCACCCACGAGTTCCGCACTCCGCTCGCCATAATACAGGGAGCGGTCGACAAGCTGGCCGACCACAGCGACCGACCGCCCTCGAAGGCGGCGCTGCAAACGGCCCGCCGGGGCACAAAACGGTTGCTGAAGCTGGTAAACCAGCTCATGGAATTCCGAAAGGTAAACACCGGCAACATGCGGCTTAGCGTTGAACGGGCCGACATCATTGCCTTTGTGAGAGACATTTACCAAGACTTCTGGAGCCTGGCCCACCAGAAGCGGCAGCAAATAACGTTCACTCCGTTTGCCAAGAGCCACGAGATGGAGTTCGACAGGCAGATGGTCGAGGCCATGGTATACAACCTGCTGAGCAACGCCGTGAAGTATACGCCAGAGCGGGGTGCCATATCCCTGTCGGTGAGGCTGGCCGGCAACAGCCTCGAGATAGTGGTCGAAGACAGCGGCCCGGGCATATCCGCCGAGCGCAGGCAGCTCATGTTCAAGCCGTTCATGGGAGGCTACGCGTCGCAGGGGGGCATGGGCATAGGCCTGTACAACGCCTACCAGATGGCCCTGCTGCACAAAGGCACGCTGACATACAGCCCGGGGGCCAACGGCGGGGGCTCGGTGTTCACCATCAGCCTGCCCGCCACCGGCGACGCATACACCGACGGCGACAGGCGCAAGGCCATCGACACCACCACAACGGGCACGGAGAAGAAGAACGACAAATACGAGCAGATTATCAAGGAACTGGTGCCCAAGGCGTTCAACGATGTGACCATTGCCGTCATCGAAGACGACCCCGACATGCGACAGCAGACGGAAAGCGAGATGGGCGTTTACTTCCACATCGACAGCTACGCCACCGGCGAGGCCGGGCTCGACGGGGTGGCGGCACGCAAACCGGCACTTGTAATCTGCGACGTGATGCTGCCCGACATCAGCGGATACGACATTGTGAAGCATCTGAAGACAAACATCGAGACGGCCGACATCCCCGTGATTATGCTTACGGCCCTCGACGACGACGCCCACAAGCTGAAGAGCTACAACGCCGGGGCCGACGACTATATGGTGAAGCCCTGCAACTTTCGCCTCCTCACCGGCCGCGCGGCCCAACTGATAAAGAATGCGCAGAAGGCCAAAAGGCGGGCGACGCAAGACAACGGCCATTGCGACACGCCTGCCGCCCAGGCAGACGAAATCAGGCTTATCATGTCGCCTGCCGACAAGAAGTTTATCGACAGGATGGATGCACTGATTATGCAGAATATCAGCGCGCCCGACTTCACCGTGACGGCCCTTGCCGAGATGCTGTACATAGGCCGCTCAAAGTTCTTCAAGAAGGTGAAAGAGCTCACCGGCGTATCTCCCAACAAGTATTTGCTGAACAAGCGCATGGAGCTTGCCGCCGAACTGCTGCTCGAGGGGCGGCTCAACGTGACCGAAGTAAGCTACAAGGTGGGCATAATAGACGCTTCGTACTTCAACAAATGCTTCAAGGCCAAGTACGGGGTGAGCCCGAAGCAGTATGGCAAAGGCAAGCCATGACGCCACAATGCCGGCGCTGGCGCTGCGCCGCCCCACCCCCGCGGCATAGCCCACACAGCCCAGAGGCCACCTGCCACTCACGCCACGAGGCCGCGGCCTGCAGGCCATCGCATGTCAATATATTTCACCCTGGGCCCGGTTTCCGGCCCTACCGTGTAACCATCTGACAGCCAAGACATTCCAGAACCACACATATCAACATGCAGCAAGGCCCGTTTCGCTTTCCGAAACGGGCCTTGCCGCAATGCAAAAGAGGCCGTTTTGAACGTCCGAATGGCTCTTGATGACTGGCATCAAGCATGATGTAAACTTTTATAATATATAATGCCGGAGCGCACGGGATGCCTATTTGAACAGATACTTGCGCCCGTCGCACACATAGAGCCCCCGCGACGGGCGCTCCACCGCCACTCCGTCGATGGTGTACCACACCCCGCGGGCCATGCCGCCGGCACTGACCAGCCCGATGCCCGAGCCCGTGTCTGCCACCGGCCTTACCACCTCGGCACCTGCAGCCTCGGCTGCCGGCAGCCGCAAGTAGGCCTGACCCGACAACTGGACGGGCGCCTTGAGCTTGTGGAAGTCTACCGAACCGCCAACAGCTTGAAGCACATAGTTGCAACAATCAACGCCCCCAACATTCTCGGTGGGGCCTACAGCGGACTCGCCAACCACCGGAACAAGCAGGTTGCGGGCAACGGCCGGGGCCGCCTTCACCTGCGGCGCCCCCACGAGACACTCCTCGCCAATCACCACAACGCCCGTATTTGCCGGGATGGTGTCCACCTGCTGCAGCGTCAGCACGTCGGACGAGGCGTCATAGTCGGTGGCCACGTATGCCTTTATCATGCCGGCATAAGGCCTGACGTCGCATGCCTTGTCGCTGCTGAAGGTCACCTTGCCATCGGCCCCAACCAATATCTGGACGTAGGGTGAAGCCACCTGTATGCTGTAGACATAGATTGCGCCTCCGTCCGAGTGGAAAACGAGGTCGACAGGCCCTGCCAGCGACTCCTTCACGCGCCACTCGTTGACCACCTTTCCCGTGGCCTTGCCGCCACCGCGGACAAGCTCCACCAAGTCGGCATTTTCGGTGGTGATGCCCCGTTCGCCCTTGGCCGACTCGGTGACGATGGTCACCGTCTGTCCCGGACTTACCTTAGGCACTGTCAGGTACAGGTTGTCGCCATAAAGACAGATGTGGTTTCCGGGGTTGACAATGATTCGGTTGCCCGTGCTGCACTTAAAGAACAGCCCCTTGGTGGC
Source organism: Marseilla massiliensis (assembly GCF_023336985.1). Classification (NCBI taxonomy): domain Bacteria; kingdom Pseudomonadati; phylum Bacteroidota; class Bacteroidia; order Bacteroidales; family Prevotellaceae; genus Marseilla; species Marseilla massiliensis. The sequence goes on from NZ_JAMBLP010000008.1 coordinate 35,363, forward strand.
CGGAAACACGTAGCCGTCTGAAGCCGCCAGTTCCCGGTTTTCGGGCATTGCCGACGAATAGCGGTAGCCCAGCTTCTGGAACATGGGCCACGCCTTGTCGGCCTTGAGCCTCTCTTCGGCCTCGGGAGCCCACGCCTCGGTGAAGTCCCAACGGCGCTCGGACTCAACCTGCAGCGTGTCGCTTGCACCCGGCTTGTGGGGTTTCTCGGCCTCAACCATATCGCCGTCGACAAGCCTCAGCTCTACGAGTTTGTTGTACATCTGCTTGCCCAGATACTCGGTCCAGGCCGAGTCGAAGTGCAGGGCGTCCGACCTCAGCCCAGCGTCGCTCATGTCGATGCAGTAAACATTGGGCAACTCGGCAGCCACACGCAACTGTGCCTCCTCGACGCCGCGGCTGTACTGCTTGCTGGCATGCGGCACGGTGCCGAAGATGAACGGCAGCGTCTTGTCTTTCTCGCGCCCGGTCTTGGCGTACACCGCCGCCCTCATGTAGTTTATCATGTCCTTGAAGTTCTTGTAATAGTGGCCGGCCTGCTTGCGGTCGCTCTCTCCCTGGTGCCACATGATGGCCTTCACGTCATAGCCCTGGGGCAACTTCGACAGCGTGACGTCGGCGCAGGCGGCAAAGCCTTCGGTAAGCGACTTGGTGAGCGACTTGCCCTTGTTGATGTCGCCTCTGTAGGCATTGTTGCGCCCTATCCACCCTTCGTCGGCGCACCAAACGGGCAAATGGCTGTAAGTGGCAGCCGTGTCGATGGCCGTTCCGCCGTAAGCGCACTTTATTGCGTAGAATTCTGTCTGCAAAGACTGCTCGATGAAGTAGTTGGTAATGTCGCAGAAAGCAAACCGCTTGTCGAACTTGAAGTCGCCAAACGTACCGTCGCCCGACGACGTGACGTTGGTGTATCTAAGGTATTTGTACCCTCCCTTGAGGTAATATGGCAGCTTGTTGACATACTCGCGGCCGTCGGCGTTCGACTGCCCCGCCGTTATGAACACTGAAGCCGGCTCCTGGGCCGGGGCACAAACAGCACAGGCCGACAGCGCCACCGCCGCCAATGCCTTGCCAAATCTATGGATTATTCTCATGATGAAACAAACGTTGATTGGTTGAATTACTGTAGCAAAAGGGCGCGCACACCGCTGCGCGCGCCCTTTACATGTTGCCTTAAGGTCACTCCTTCACCATTTTGCGGTCGCCGACGATATATACGCCGGGTGCAAGCCCGTCGAGTGCTTTGTCGCGGCAGACCCCGCCACGCAGCTTGATGCCGTCGACAGAGTAGACATCCACGCGGGCCGCATCGGCCGCCACGCCCCCGATGGCGTCGGCAGTGGCCACCCGGAGCACACCCTCCGACAGGAAGTCGGAGCTGTCCCACGTGATGTCCTGGCCCGGGCTGACGGTCTTGATGATGAACGAACCGCTCTGCTTGCCCTCGCCGTCAAACACATCAAACTCGTCGCCGGCTGCGAGCATGCGCCCTTCGGGCACAACCACCAGCACGGTGTCGGCATTGTGGGTCACAGCACCGTTGAACTTATAAGAGTCATAAGTTCTCCTTGAGCCCGAACTGAGGCCGAGCCGCACCACGATGGTGCTGCCCTCGCCGAGCGTGAGGCTTCCCGTAGACTTCATCATGCCCGTCCTGTCGTCGTAGCCGGCAGAAATCACGCCGCCCTTGTTTACCACCATGGCAGCCGCCCCGGCGTAGCCAATGACACGGGCGCCGTCGTTTACAGTGATCGCACCGCTGGTGAGCGATGTCGGCGCGGCGGTGTAAGGATTGCAATAAAGGTCGAGCGCCCCCTCGTCAACCACAAGGTCGGAAGTGCTTTCTGTGCCGCTGATGGTCAGGGTTCCCGTTCCCCGCTTGGTAATAGTCTTGGCAGTGAGTCGCCCTGCATACTTGGTGCTGCTGTTGTTCTGGCCCACCTCGTAGCTGTCGATGCCGTTGCCCAGCTCGCAGTCGGTGGCCTTCGAGGCCAAAGAGCCCACAACCGTCTTCACCGCGCGGCTGTTGCCGCCGTTGTCGTTGTAGTGTCTCACGATGGCACCGTCGGCCAGCACGAGGCTCGTCATGCCCATGTCGGTGACGTTGTCCTGCAGGCGGAAGTTCTCGCCTTGTGCAGTCAGCGTGCCCTCAAACTTCGAGAAGTCGGCCCCAATGTCATTCCTCACACCGTCGGAAACGATGGTCAGGTTGCCCTTGCCGGTGAAGCTGCCGTTTATGTCGCCGCGAATGGTTCCCATGACGGTGTTGTCGGTGCCCTCAACCACGGTAACCTTATAGTTGAACTCGGGCCTCGTGCTTGAATTGTTTACGTCGAGCAGGTCGACAGTTCCGCCTGCCAGCACCATTGTCGAGCCGGGCTTGCAGAACGTTGCGTTCCATGCGCCCGTGGCAACCTTGCCCTGTCTCACTATGAGGCCGGCAAACGTGTTGTCTCCTTCGTATGTAAAGTTAAGCTGTCCCGGGCCGTCTTTCACCAGGTAACCGTCGCCCATGACAAGCCCTTTGAGCGAGATGGTGCCCGAAGCCGACGCCACGTTGATGGTCGCAGTGTCGCTCAGGGTCACTATGTGGTCTGTGGCCATGTTGGTGGCGTCTACTTTCAGCGTGCCGCCGTTGAGCTGCAGGTTGCCCTGTTCGGCCGTCGAGGCTCCTATGGAGCTGTTCTTTCCGCCGTCGGCGAGGTTGGTCACAGTGAGCGTTCCGGCGTTGATGACGGTCGGACCGGTATAGCTGTTGTTCACCAGCTCCATCCTCACTTCGCCCTTTCCGTTCTTTGTCAGACCGCCGTTGCCGCTTATTGCCCCTTCGCCCGAGAGCGTATAGGTGCCGTTGTCAAAGTCGAACGTCACGCCATCCGTCACCATGTTGTCGGCAACAGCCACATTGCGGTTGGCCGACTCGTCGTTGAACACCACGGCATCGTTGGTTACAAACGGCGTGGCAGCGCCGCCGGCAACAAAGTTGTCGGCCTTGTAGTCCCACTTGTCCGACTCGTTTCCTGTCCACACAACATCCTTCATCGGGGCTCTCGACTCGTTGACAGTGAGCACAAGGCGGTTGCCTTCCACCGTCACGTCGCAGTTCACGCCGTCCAGTCCGCGCATGGCTATGCTGTCGGGGTCGGCCGTGAGCTTGCCGGAACACTCGGCCAGCACATAGCTTCCCACGGCTATCTGCCCTTCGGCGGCATTGATGGTAAACGTGTTTGTGCCTTCAAGCGTCAGGTCGCCATCAACCTTGACATGCCCCATCTGCGCTGCCGAGGCGTTGAGTTCTATGTATACGTCGCCCGGCAGGGTCAGGCTCTTGCCAAAAGTCATTGTGCCAAACTTGTCGGCGTCATTTCCCGGCATGATGCGGCAGCCTTCGTAGTTGAGCGCCTTCTCAAACGAGATGTCGCCATTGAGCCTTGCCACGCCGGCCAGTGTGCCCTTGGCGCGCAGCTCGACCGGCCCGGCCACGGTGCCGTTGAGGCACAGCGTGCCTTCGCTTATTATGGTACGCCCGGTGAAGTCAAGGTTGATGTCGATGGTGGCAGTGCCCTGCTGCGACTTCCACAGCTCCATGTCGCCGGCCAGTGAGCCTGTGCCGTTGAAGGCATAGTCGTGGCCCTTGGGGTTCATTATGTAAACGGCCGAAGGCTTCAGCGTAGAGTTCACCTGTATTGGCTGCCCGTTTTGTCCGCTCAGGTCGAACACCACGCTCTTGCCGTCGGCGTAATCCTGCGCCGCAGTCATGTCAAACGAGGTGAAGCCCGAGCCCGACGCGCCCCATGTGCCGCCTCCCTGCCAACGCAGGTCGGTCACCATCACAGGCGGGAGCGGAGGATAGGGCATGTCGCCACCGAGGTAGAAGCCCGTGCACGGCATCTGGTAGTAGCCACGTGTGGTGCAGTCGAGACGGTAGTGCGGGTCTTCCTGCAGCGTGTAGAAGCTGTAGTCGGTGGGTATGTTGGTAGAATATGCAATCAGTCCGGTGCTGGTCTTGTCGTCCTGCTTCATGAGAACGAGCTCTTCGCGCCAGTCGCCGGTGATGTCGCCCATGAACGCCGGGCGCACGGCACCGCCCGCATGGACGGCCCAGTCGCTCTCGCGCGAGAACTGAATGAGGCGCGATCCGTCGTACTTGGCCACGTGGACGTTGGTGCCACGGCCGCTGCCGCCGCTCGAGGCAATCAGTTCGCGCTGCAGGTCGCCATCCCACCACACGGCCTCCACGGGGTAGGCGGTCTCCCCTTCCTTTATCACGTTGCCCTTGCAGTCGTAAAGGTTGCCCATGGTCGAGAACACCTCGTAGCCCTTGTGGGCCGGGTCTACGTCGATGCACCGCCCGCGCCCCACGTCGCCGATGGTCGGCAGGTACCACTCTTTGATGTGCTCGCCGGTGGCGGCATCGTAGAGCAGCTGCCCCATCAGGTTGGTTTGCTGTATTGCGTAGACCTCGAGCCCTGGCCGGTCGGGATCTATGTCGCTCACGTCGTAGCGGTCGCCATGGCCTATTCCGGGCGACATGACGAGCCCCTTGACCGAGTTGACTGCATAGCCGCCGCCGAGCTGCTCGTCGATGCCGTCGCCATCGACGTCGGCCACGCGCAACTGGTGGAACTCTGCGGCCGGCGGATTGGCGCTGCGCATGGGCCACGTGTAGGCGTGATGCCAGTTTTGGGGCTTTCCGCCCGTCCAGTCAAACGCCCACTCGCACATGTAGTAATGGTGGCCGTCGCTCTTTCGGCGGTTCATACACTGCACTGCAAGCGACGGGTGTATGCCATCGAAGTAGCATATCGAGAACGAACCTCCGAGGAAAGCATACTCCAGTCCGTTGTTGTCGTCGTAATAGTCGGCCCTGTTGTCGCGCCCGTAGCTGTCGGCCCCGTCGGTAACGGCCGAGTAGTTGAGTTCGGAGTGCACAATCTCCTCGCCCGTTGCACCGTCGATTATCGACACATAATAAGGCGGGGTGCGCTTGCCCTGCTTGGTGTAGTCGACAATACCGTCGGCATCGGTGTCGGCATCCTGGCTTCCGCCCACGTAGCTTCCCCACGTCTCGGCGGCCTTGTTCCAAAAGCGCGTGCCGTCAGAGCTCTTCACAATCACCTCGGTGCGCCCGTCGCAATTGATGTCGTAAGCCACCACCATGTCGCCCTGGCCGGCGTCGATGTCAACGTTAGGGCCCATGTCTACCGTCCAGAGGCAGCGCCCGTCGAACGTATATGCCTGCAGCTTGTGGCTCGTGGTTGTGGTGCCGGGGTCGGCCTGCCCTGCCAGTCCGCAGTATCTGCGGTCAACGAGCAGCGCGTCAAACTCGCCGTCGCCGTCGTTGTCCATGGGCCAGGCATACTTAAACTCGTAATTGTTGGGATTGAGCACCGCCGCCTCGAAGTCGATGTCCATGAACACATTGTTGTAAGCATGGCTTTGAAAGAGGAATGGGGAACTCTTGTCGCCTTCCGTCCCGTCGGGCGAAACCATGGTCACAGCCAGCTCAGTTCCGTAGGGTATGGTTGAAACCGTGGCCTGGTAGTTGGTGTTGACAATAGGTTCGGCGTTGACCTTGGTGTAGTCCGACGAACCTTGCTTACGCATGTACAGGTTGTACGTGCAGTTCTCGGGCTCCTGCGCCAGCTTGCGCCACGTCACGAGCACGTTGTCGCTGCCGGCCACGGCCACCACCGAGCGTCCCAGTTTCTGCTGTATCCGCTGTGCATACAGGCAGGATGGCAGCATGGCCGCCATCAAAAGACCGATGTAAAATTTTCTCATTGCCGTTTTGTCTTTTAGTTTTAAGCTGAGTTATGATAGTATTTTCTTCATCCGCATCACCCTCGGCAACCATGCGCGTCATGCTGCCGCGAGGTGCTACAAAAGCATTTAACGGCACAAAATTACCAAAAAACACCCGACATAAGCACGACAATCGTACAAAAACCGGTAATTTAGTACGCTTTGGCCCGCGGTTGCGGCACCGCAGCCTAAGCAAGGCGCGCCTCGGGGCTGCAACCTGCCGCCATGCGCCAACATGCCCGGGCCATGTGCCGGCGGCCGGGACGCTGTGGCAAGGCAGCCCGGGCGGAAGGCCGCCGCAGGCGATGAAAAAACGCGACACGGCAGCGCAAAGCCACCGGACGCGGCCCAACAGGCATCCCACAAAGGCCGTATTGCAGTGCGGAACAGGCCGTTTCGGGTCGTAAAACGGCCCTTATGGCAACGCAAAACGGCAGCTGTCGCAACCTGCTGTGGCACAGGCCGCAAGCTCGGCAGCAATTGACGGCAACGCCGGATGACAAAAAACCGACACGAAGCCTGCCGAGTGGGGCGGCGCATAAACCCTTTGAAAGACGGGGAAAGAAACAAAGCCATATCACCGGCGGTTTGCCGGCATGCAGGAGTTAAAAAAGGCCCGGCTTCACAGCCAGGCCTTTCCAGAAAAAGATATCTACCAAATGTACTTTCTAAAAACGTATTGTACTAACCAAAACTAACATAATCAAACTTTCATGAATGGCCGCCGCGAACAGCAGCCCGGCAGAGGCGCGCGCCCAACGGCAATCAGACCGTAGCGCGGCGCAGCCGACTCACGGGTGCAAAATTACGGCAACGAAACCATTGCAAAAGTATACTTTCGTCCGTTTTTTGGTAATATCGTACAAAAACGCTTTCGATATGTCTTCGGCAAGCCCGCGACGCGGTGTCAGCGCTCGCCTGCAACCACAGCCCCGGCCACCGCCTTTGCTATGGCCGCCGCCCCCTTGGCCGTGGGGTGAATGCCGTCGCGCTGCATCGAGTCAGACTTAGGGTCGAGCAGAGAATGGAGGTCGATGACCTGCAACTTGTTTTTCTTGGCCACCTTCTTTATCACGGGCATGATGCCGGCCACCACCACAGAGTCGCGTATCTGGTTGTCGTCTTGCTTGCCGCTGCCGGTGTCCGAGGCCACAGGGCAGCACAAGTAGATGGCAGGCTTCGACGGCAGCGCCTTCAGTTCGTCGACCATCTGCTGCAGGTCGGCGGCAAACTCCTTGCCGTAGTTGTCCCAGTTGCGCGGCTTGCTGTCGTTGGTGCCGAGCTTTACCACCACGATGTCTGGCTCGAAAGCCTTGGCCTCGGCCCATGCCTTCTCCTTCATGTAAGGGCGGTCGCCATGGTTGAGCAGCGTGCGGCCGCTGACGCCGAAGTTGCGCACGCAGTATCCGCTGCCCAGCTGGCGCTGCAATTGCGCCGGATATCCCTGCACGTCGGCCATGTCAATGCCGTGCCCGTCGGTGATGCTGTTGCCCACGCAAGCCACGCGCTTGGCCCCGGCGTCGGGTACCTTGAGGCTCTTGAGCCATGCCGAGAGCTCGCCGAGCATCTCGTTATGGTAGGCAAACGACGAGCGGAAGCCGAAGCCGTGGCCGCCCGAGGGGTATATGTGCATGGCGGCCGGTATGCCTGCGCGGCGCAACGCCGTGTAGTAAGGCAGCCCGTTGGTCAGGGGCGGCACGGCGCGGTCGTCGCCGGCCATGACGATGAAGGCCGGGGGCGTCTGGTGGCGGCGCACCTGCTTGTCGTTGGAAAACTCGTCGACAAGGGCCTTGTCGGCTCTGCCGTCGCCCAGGAAGCCCACCACCGAGCCTTTGTGTGTGACGCGCTCGTTCATCGAGATGACGGGATAGAACAGTATCTGGAAGTCGGGGCGCGCGTCGATGGGTGCATGTGTGGCAGTGGTCGACGCCAGGTGGCCTCCGGCCGAGAATCCCATGATGCCCACGTCGTATGGATTCACCTTCCATGCCTGTGCGCTGTCGCGCACGGTGCGTATGGCGTTCTGTGCGTCAGACATGGGCAGCGAGCGGTCGCCCTTGGGCATGCGGTAGGTGAGCACGCAGTAGGCTATGCCCTGGCTGTTGAAGTATTCGGCCCAGTCGGTGCCCTCGTTCTGCATAGACAGATGCGAATAGCCGCCGCCGGGGCAGCCCACAATGGCCCGCCCCGAGGGTGTCTCGGGCAGGAACACCTGTATGTTCGACGCACCATCGGGCGTCAGGTTGACGGTCAGCTTGCGCGCCGTCTGTGCCTGTGCGGCCACTCCGAGGGCTGCCACGGCACACAAAAACAAAGTCTTCTTCATGCTTATTTTTCCTTAATGTTATTTCAGTAGTCAGTAACCGAATGCAAAAATACAAACATTAAGGCTAACGCCACGCTGCTTAACGACATTTAACCCTAACAGGGCGACGGCGTGGGGCAGTGCCGGCAGCCACACGGCACCGCCCCACCCTGCAAAGTCAGAACACATAGTCGCCCGAGCCTATCTGGCGCACGGTGCCGTCGGGCAGGTGCACCTCGGCCGTGGTGTTGGCCGGCACAGACACCGCCCACCTGACAGCAGAGCCCTCGCGCCACCACTCGCTGCGTATGGTGCCATACGGCGAGCGGTGGGAGGCGGCCACACGGGTGAGCCGCCTGATGCTGAAGTCGGGCTTGAGCACCACCCGCTTGAACCCGGGACAGGCCGGGTCGGGACTGATGCCGGCCAGGTGCTCGTAGCACCAGGGCAGCAGGTCGCCGAGCAGCATGACGTGGTTGCCGCTGTTCATCGACGGGTTGGCGGTGTCGCCGTTCCACAGTTCCCAGATGGTGGTGGCCCCGCGGCTCACCATATATCCCCATCCGGGGTATGTGTCGGTGGTGGCCAGGTCGTAGGCCAGGTCGCCGCGCCCCATCGCCGACAGCTGGCGCATGAGCCACTGTATGCCTATGACGCCCGCGCTGACATGCTTGCCGTTCTTGGCCACTATGGTGTTGACAAGACTGTCGGCCACGCCACGGGCGTAGCCCTCGGGCACCATGCCCATGGCCAGCGGCAGCAGGTTGGCCGTGACAGTGCCGTTTGAATAGCGGCCCCGGCAGAGGAAGGTGTCGTTGACGGCCTTCAGCGTGGTCTCGGCCTCGCGCGAGTATGTCTCGGCATCGGCATCCAGGCCGAACAGCCCTGCATAGCGCTGCATGAGCCGGCACAGATAGTAATAGTAAGCCGACGAGATGAGCCGCCCGTCGGTCTTGCGGGCCGGGTCTTTGCTGTGAACGAGCTTCGGCGACTCCGGCGGAACGCACCAGTCGCCGTAGCGGTCGTATGGCACGAGCCCGCCATCATAGTTGTCGCGCCTTATCATGTCGAGAAACCTCTTTATCGACATGTAGCTCTCGCGCATGGGGCGCAGGTCGCCATACTGGCGGTAAAGCATGTCGCAGGCAAAAGGCAGGGCCGCCGGCCACGTGATGTTAGTGTTGTACAGCCTCCAGTAAGCAGGTGTCACGTCGCTGATGCGGCCGTCGGCACGCTGCCCGTCGCGTATGTCGGCAATCCATTTAGCATACAGCGAATGGTTGTCCATGAGGTAGCTCTCGCCCAGGCAGCCCGTGGTGCGGTCGCCGAGCCACGGCATTCGCTCGTCGCGCTGGGGGCAGTCGACGGGCATTCCCTTGTAGTTGCTCCTCACGCCCCGGCGCGCATTGGCCACTATGGCGTTGAGCATGCTCTCGCCCCCGGCCTCGTAGGCGGCGAAGCCGGTGCCCTCATCGTCCATGCGGTCGGCAATGAGCTCGCGCACCACGTCGCATTCCCCGATGTCGTCGACGCCAGTTATCTCGGCATACCGAAAGCCGTAGTATGTAAACTCGGGCGCCCAGCGCCGGCTGCGGCCGTCGCCCACATACCAGGCCGTGGCCTCGGCGCTGCGCAGGTTGGCCACATAGAGGGCCGAGTCGCCCGGGGCCAGCAGCTCGGCATGGCGTATGCGCACGGTATCGCCGGCAGCGGCCCTCAGCGTGAGGCGCAGGCGCCCTGCCCCGTTTGTGCCGAAATCTACAATGTGGCGCCGCCCGTAGCTGCGCACGGCCACCGGGCGCTCCGACGAATAGACGCTCATGGCCGGCGTGACATTGCCGCGCAACACGCCACCGGGCGCGGCCACGACGCGAGCCCTGGCCCAGCTGCTGTCGTCGAACGAGGCCTCGGCCCAGCCGGCCACGCACCGCCGGGCATCGAAGAGCTCGCCGTCGTACTCGTTGGCATAGCGTATGGGGCCGCCGGCAAAGAAGCGCCAAGTGGAGTCGGTGACTATGGTGTCGGCCTGCCCGGAGGCATACTCAACGATGAGGTTGGCGCGCAGCTTGGGGTAACCGTAGGTGGTGCGCACGTTGGTCTGGTAATTCTGTGTCTGGGCAAAATAGTGGCCAGGGGCAAGGGCCACGCCCACGGCATTGCGGCCCGCAATGAGCGAGGTGACGTCGTAGGTGTCGTAGGCCACTGTCTTGGTGTAGTCGGTGGGCACGGGCGTGAGCACGTCGGTGCCCACCCGCCTGCCGTTGATGTAGAGGGCGTAGTTGCCCAGTCCGGAAATGTGGATAGTGGCTCGGCTCACGGCCCCCTTGCCGGCCCGGAACTCCTTGCGGAAGCAGCGCACCGCCATGCGGCTGTGGCGCTCGGCAACGTCGCCGGGCAGCAGCGAGTCGAGCCCAATCCATTGTCCCCGCCAGTTTTCTGGCGACATGAGGCCCGTCGACCACGACGACGGCTCGCTCCACACGGCGTCGCCGACGTTGGTCTTGACAAGCACACGCCAATAGTATTTGCGGTTGGGCTGCAAGGGGGCGGCCTTGTAAGCCACCCATTGCGACGAGTCGGAAGCCACGGTGCGGCTGTCCCACACGTCGCCCACCATGCTCCGCGCATTGTCTTCGGAAGACGACACTATGATACGGTAAGACTCTTGGCGGACGTTGCGCCCGGAAGAAACTATCTGCCAGCCGAAACGGGGAACGGCAACGTCGATGCCCACAGGGGCCACACGGCCCTCTACCGTGAGGCGCGAAAGACTGACGCCCGACGCCGACGCCGCACAGGGCGGCATGAAGGCCAAGGCCATGATGATGTTGGTAAACTTCATAATTGCGATTTGTTTTGTGCGGGCCCATGGCTGACGACGGCCTGGGGCACCAGGCAGCCACAGCCGCCACTGTTGCCTCCAACCGCCGATGGGCGCCGAAAGTCATTGGTAAACGGTTTGTTGGCGCATCACTCTGTGTATTGCAGTATAAACGACTCGGCCACCGGAAGGAAACGGTCGTGCCCCCGCGAATTGAGGTGGGCCGTGTCGCGGGTGCCGCCACCCTGGAAATAGATGCGCCGGAAAGTGGCGCTGCCGGCATAGATGCCACCACGGCGGGCAGCGTCGAACACGGGTATGCCGTAAGAGCCGCACACGCTGAGCATGGCGTCGACCACACGCTCGCGGTTGCTACCGGCAAAGCCATCGCACACCCACGGCGTGAAGAAAACTATCTGGGCACGTGGATATTTCTCGATGAGCCCGCGGCAAAGCACGCCGAGGCGCTCGCGGAACAGGCCCATGCCTATGCTGTCGAGGCGGGCGGCATCATTGTGCCCGCCAATGACTACGACGAGGTCGAGCGAGTCGGCCATGTCGGCATAACGGCGGTACATGCCTTCGCCCCAGCGGGCAAGGTCGACGGAGATGCAATTGCCGTTGCGGCCGTAATTGTAATACCTCATGCCATGCTTCATGGCAAACTTATAGTGCCATGTGTTCTCTACCGGCTCACGGTGGTTGCGCACATAGCTGTCGCCGATGACACCCATCTTCTTGCCCATCAACGGGTCGGGGTCGCCGGCCACGGCACTGGCTGCGGCTATGATGGCGGCAGCCATAACTAACAGTATTTTCTTCATAAACAAAAAAACATGCATAAACGTAAACGGTAACGGCAGGCTGCCGTGTGACCACGTCACGCCCGGCGCCCTTCAGTCATGCCGGCATGCGGGGCAGCTGTCAGCGCCCGCCACTGCCGGCAGGGCGAAGCTCGAAGCGGTCTATGTCGACAGTCCAGCCGTAGGGATAGCCCATCTCGACGGTGTTGAACCCCTTGCGCAGCGTAATGGGTATGGTCACCGTGGCCAAACGCCCCTCGGAGGCGAGGTCGTAGAGGCGCGTGGTTGTGCCATTGACCGTGACCTCGAGCCTGCGGCGGGCGGCGGGCACATAGGTGATGGTCATGTCGTAGGCGCCGCCGCGGCTGCTGTAGACGTCGCTCCAGCGGGCTATGTTCTCCTTGCGACCGCCCAGCCACGACACCACCATGCCCCCCGAAGCGTCGGGGTTGGCGGCATAGAGCACCTGGTGCTTCACCTTGCCCAGGGCATCGAAACAGGGCAGGTAAGCCCACTCGGCCTCATAGGCCACCGGGTCGGTGCGGTAAAGGCCCTCGGCACGCAACAGGCGCAGGCTGCGGGCAGGCAGGTCGCACACTATGCTGTCGCTGACGGGCTCCAGGTCGCAACGCCTTACAAGGTCGCGCAGCCTCACCCGGCCGCCAAGCTCGAGCAGCGACAACGGCACATTGAAGTGGCAGGCAGAGTCGGACGGGTTGTAAAGGGCCACGGCACGCTCCGTGCCCCGCCTGCACCCGATGTCCTTGGTGAGCACATAGCCCTCGCCCTCGTGCTGAACGACGTAGGCCTGCAGCCCGAGCGGGTCTTGGTTGAGGGCTATCAGCTCTTCGTTCTTTATGAGTGAGAGCGACGCCTCGGGTATGGTCTGCATGTCGCAGCCTATCATGAGCGGCGAACTCATGATGCACCACATGCCGAAATGCACCTCTTCTTCATTGCGGGGCATGCCGCGGCCAATCTCGAGCATGTCCATGTCGTTGTAGTGTCCGCCGCCACAATAGGCCGACAGGTATAGGTTGAGGTCGATGATGCGCTTGACCGACGACCAGCGGGGGCGTATGTCGGGGCTGATGCGCCACGAGCGGGCAATGCTGCGGGCCCATGTGCCGGGGAAAGCCCAACGGCAGATGTTGATTTCCACGTCGCCACAGCCCACACTCTTGAAGGCCTCGCTTATCTCGGTGTATCGGCGGCGCTCGTCGAGGTTGAGCTCTGTGCCCGCCCCGCAATAGTCTATCTTGATGAAGTCGAAGCCCCAGTCGTTGAAATAAAGCTCGGCATCCTGCCGCTCATGGCCGTACAGGCCGGCCCAGAACCCGTTCTCGTCGTTGTCGTAACGCGAGCCGCATGTGTGGCTGCCTGCATCGGAATATATTCCGGCCTTGAAGCCCAGCGAGTGGATGTAGTCGGCCACGGGCCGCAAGCCGCGCGGGAAACGCTGCGGATGGGCATGCATGAGGCCTGTGCTGTCGCGATAGCCGAAAAAGCCGTCGTCGATGTTTATGTAACGATAGCCTGCCGCCTTGAGGCCCTTGGCCACCATGGCGTCGGCCTGGCGCATGATGAGCGTGTCGCTGATGTTTACATGATAGGTGTTCCAGGAACTCCAGCCCATCACTGGCGGGTCTGCGGCAGCAGACTCTTCTGCTGACGGCGAGGCCACTGCACGGACTGTTGGCGGGGCTGCCATGCAGGCAAAGGCATTATGCAGGCAAGCCAGGGCCAATGCACAGCCATAAAGGGATAAACGGTTGAAATATGTCATCATTATATGTATTGATTGTTTCTCTGACGCCAATGCCGGCCTGCGGGCCGCTGCCATGGCACTGCGGCAGCCTCTGCCGGCTTTCGTGCGCAAAGTTAAGCATCGGCAACGACAATGGCATTGTCATTTCGTACGAAAAATATGAAATACGTACGAAAACGTCCCGCGTGACGGCGGTGTAACAAATGAACAAACAAAATGGCCGCATGCGCGCCCATGCGTGCATGCGGCCATTGCATGTGAAAAAACTCAATTTATGGCATTACTTCATCGGAAGATACCAATTCTGCTCGTCTTCAAGATTCTTGACCGGATTCTTGAACGCCAGCTTGCGGGCAAGCCAACGGCCTCCGAAGTTGGTGCCGTAGCCGGCAGGGCTCGACTCGTTCTTATGGCGGGCCAAGCGCATGAGGTCGGCATAGCGGCAGCCTTCGAAAGCAAACTCCATGGCGTACTCGTCGCACAGCAAGTCTTCTACAGCATTGACGATAACGGCGAGAGAGTCTTCGCTGCCGGCAGAGGTCACTTCAAACATGCTCTCTATCTCGTCGAGCTTGCGCAAAACCTCGGTGTCCATCTGATAGAGCGAGTAAACGCCGTCGATGCCGCTGGCGTCGCTGCAACCATGGCGATGGATGCCGTAGTTGCGCGCCCCACCCGTGCCGCTGAAGATAGAGGCACCCTCGCCTATCAGGAACGGATAGCGACCGGTGAGCAACTCCTTGGTGCCATCGGTGATGTAGGTCGTATCCGCGAGCAGGTTGGTGGTAAGGCCGTCTTTCAAGATGGCGAAAGCTGCGTCGGGATAACCCATGCGGTTGAACGCCTCAGCCAGATGCAGCCACACGGTGGAAGAACGGTAGAGAATGATCTGCGGTGCATAAGTGAACAGCCTTTGATACTCCATGGTGTCGACGCCGCCCACATTGCTGCGCTGAACCACGCGAGCCTTTGCACGCTGGTCGCCAATGCTGAGCGCGCCCTTCTCGTTCTCATGGCCGGCAAACCTCGACGTGTAGTAATAAAGAGAGTTGTTGGCCAGCGACTTGTAGGCAGAGGACGGCACTATCTGCTGCTCGTCCATGAACTTGGCCTGATACTTCTCGTCCGTAGTGGCATCTTCGTCGCCGGAAGTTAGGTAATAGTCAAAACCGAACAACTTGGGTATCTCCGACGTAACTCCCTTAAACTTGTTCAGCGCCATGGGGAGATAAGTGATGCGACCGTCGAGTGACGTTGATGTAGATATGAGAGAAAAGTTATTAGAGAACCATTGGCCGGAAGACTCTGGCAGGAAGTCGTTGGGCAAATTGAGATCCCACATATTCGACAATTCAACAGGAGAACGCTGGTCGCTGGCCACCATCTTATACTTAAGCAGGTACTTGAAGTAATAGTCGGCAGCCTCGGCATAGCGCCCGGCCTCAAGATAGAGCTCGCCAAGGATAACGTCGACGGGGATGCACATTGAGCGAATGTAATAGCTGCCAATGACACCATTGCCGTAGGGCAGGTCGAGCCCACTGTAACGCCTCAACGCGGTGTTGCCCTCGTCGGCCAGGCGTGCAACAATCTCCTTGATGCCAAGCTCCTCAGACTTGTCGTTCTCGATGTCGCTCAAAGAGGTGAGCGGCTTGGTCACGAACTTCACCTTGCCGTAATTGCGGGCAAGCTGCAAGTAAGCCCACGCACGGAAAGCCAGCACGGTGGCATACTCCGACTGTGTGACATTGTATGTACCGTCATACAAGGTGGTGTCGCGATTGGCAATGTAGTAGTTGCAGTTGTTGATGATGCGGTAGTAAACGTAAGCGCTGTCGTACTTGTTGGAAGCCGTGGCGCTGAAGTTTGCCATTTCACGCAAGTTGAGGTCTGAATGCACGGTGACGTCGACCAGGTCGCCACGCATCTCATTCTGAATGTAGTAGGCGTCGGCAGCCTGCTGCACTGCCTGCATTATGCCCAGCACGTAGAACAAGGAGTCGGAGGCCTGCCCGATGGAGGGCAGCTCAACCTCGCGGCTTGTCTCAACGTCGAGCATATCGCTACATGACGACACAAAGAGCGTCATCATACAGATAACTGAAAATATTATCTTCTTCATGATTTCGTTTTCTTATAGATTTATCTTCACTCCAAAAGTAAATGCACGGCTTTGGGCAAGGTTGCCACAATCTATGCCCTGGTACAACGAACCGCGGCCAATGCTGAACTCGGGGTCGTTGCCAAGATAATTGGTAAGAGTAAACAGATTGACTGCCTCTGCCCACACAGCAAGACCCTGCAGCCAGCTGAAGTTGACAGGAACGCGGTATGTCAGCTTGAGGGTCTTCAGGCGCAGATAGCTTCCGTCTTCAATCCAACGGTCGCTGAAGCGGCTGTTGCCCATCGGGTCGCCATAGGCTATGCGCGGAATGTCGGTCACCTGGCCTTCATAGTGCCAGCGGTCGGTCATTGCCACCTGCTGATTGTAGAAGTTGCTGCCCGAGTTGAGTATCATGCGCTGGTAGTTGAACACGTCGTTGCCGAGGCTGTAGTTGAAGTTGAGGCTGAGCGTGAAGTTCTTCCAGTTGACAGAAGCAAAGATGTTGCCGTAGATGTCGGGATTCGGGTCGCCGATGACCGTACGGTCGCTCTCGTCAATCTTGCCATCATCGTTGCGGTCGACGAAGTGGATGTCGCCAGCCTGGAAATACATTTCCTTGCCGGTGTTGTCGAGCATGTAGAGATACTCATGGCCACCGTCCTGCTTTGCTGCTGCGCGTGCGGCTGCATCGTCGGCAAACACACCGGCTGTCTCGTAGCCGTAGAACAGGGCCACAGGGTTGCCCACAGAGGTGAGGATGTTGTCTTCGCCATATATAGAAGAGAGGTAATCGCCATCAGGCAACGACTTGACCTCGTTCTTGTAGTGGCCCACAGTGGCGCCAATCTCGACATCCCAGTCCTTTGCCACGACGGGCTTGCCGGAAAGCATGACCTCGAAACCGGTGTTTTGAATCTCGCCACTGTTGGTCCAGTAGTTGTTCTGGCCGGCAATCGGGTCGGTGAAGGTCTTCAGAGTGAGCAGGTCGCTCGTCTTGTTGATATAGTAATCAAAGCTCAATGCGACACGGTTGTGCAGCAAGTTGGTCTGCAAGCCCACGTTGAACTTCTTCATCGTCTCGCTCTTTATCTTGTCGTTACCGATGTTCTTGAGCTGCAAGCCGGCCTGGTTGTCGTACTTCACCATGGCGTAAACGGTGCGCACGGCATTGCTGGCAATGTCGTCGTTGCCGCTGATGTCGTAGCCAACATTGAGGCGCAGATAGTCAACTCCGGCATTCTTCGGGAACCACTTCTCGTTGGTAACCACCCATCCGGCCTGTACACTGGGGTAAACCTGCCACTGCACACCGAACATGCTGAGCCCGTCGCTGTTGTCGCCGAAACGGCTGTTGGCCTCGCCAAGGAGCGACAGTGTGAGGAAATAACGGTTCTGGTAGTTATAGTCTACGTTGCCGTACCACTGTATCTGCTTCCATACATCATTGGCACCGAAGGCCGAGATGATGTTGTTGGTGTTGGCAGAAATCTGCGGGTTCTTGTCGTCCTGGCGCGTTGTGTACTGGGTTGAGATACCGTCGCCGTCGTACGAGAAGTAATTGTAACGGAAACCAACGAAAGCGCTCAGCGAGTGGGCACCGAAGATGTGAGAGTAGCTTACTCGCGTGTTGCTGAGGATGTTGTTCTCCTTGGCATAATATGTAGAGAACTGGTTGTAAACCAAGCCTACATCGGGTATGTTGAACCCGGCCACACCCGTGTTAGGACGGTAGTAGCGCTGCGAGTTGCGGTTGAGGGTATAGCTGAACGCTGTGGTAATGCGCCAGTCGTTGCCCAACTTAAGCGTAGGCTCCAACATTGCCTGGAAGTAGGTGTTCTCAAGGAAGTTCTTGTTGTCGCCGTGAGCCTGCGCCAGAATGGCCACAGGGTTTGAAAGCGAATGCTCCGTGCCGACAGCGTCAAACAAGTCGTCGGCCTCGCTGAGCAGGTTGGAGAATCCTCCCAGGTACTGGTTGTACTGGTAAGGTGCAACCAGCGGCGACTTAATCTGAGCGAGGAATGTGGGCGATGTCGGTGTTGCGGCATCGAAGTCTTCCTGCACGCCGTCGTCTTTCAGGTCGTTCTGCATTCGCGAAATAGACAGGTTGAACTTGGTTGAGAGATTCTTAAGGATGTTGATGTCGGTGTTGAAGCGAACGTTCATCCTATTGTAGGCATTGCCTTTTGAGGTTGTCTCGCCATCGACATAGCCCACAGAGAGGTTGTACATACCGATGTTGTCGCCTCCTTGCACATTGATGCTGTAGTTCTGCGTCAATGCCGTCTGGTAAACCTCGTCCTGCCAATCGGTGTTGTTATGATACGTATGGTAGTAATAACCATTGGGATCATCGTTGAGGAACTTGAATGCCGACGAGTTGACGTCGAGGTTGGGCACTGTGCCGAGCATCTCGGTAGCATAGATGCGATACTGAGAGGCATCCATGACGGTCTGCAGGCGTGGCATCAGCGTCACGCCTACCGAAAGGTTGGCGTCGATTCGCGTTGCCATGCTATGGCCACGCTTGGTCTCGATGAGGATGACGCCATTGCCGCCGCGGGCACCATAAAGGGCTGTGGCGTTCTTCAGCACCGTCACCTTCTCTACGTCGGCAGGCATGATATTGCCCAGCATATTGAAGAAATTGCCGCTGTGCAGCACCGCACGGTCACGCTGCATGTCGAGCTCTACGCCGTCGACGATGATAAGCGGCTGCGAATTAGCATTCAGTGAGTTGATGCCTCGGATAAACATGTCGCCTCCGACGCCAAGCATTGCCGAACGCTGGGTGGTGCGCATGTCTGCCAGCAACTTGTCTTCAAGCTCTGTGTCGAGGGTGTAGTTCTCTGTTGCATCAGACTTGATGGAACGCGAAGCCGTGATGTTCGTTGCGTCTTCATACATCGGGCGATACTTGTCGCTCAACATATAGATAACGAGATCGTCGCCCTTGCCGATGGCAACCTGCTGCGATAGGAACTCTGGCGAATAGACAAACAGCGAAGTGGTGAACTTGGGTACCTTGATTTCGAACTGCCCCTTCTCGTCGGTCATGGCCGTGTAACGGGCGTTGCCAAGCGCCTTGACCTGAATACCGGCCAAAGGCTTCTTGCTGGACTCCTCGAATACGGTTCCCTTGACAGACACGAGTTCATACTTCTCCGGCTCAATCTTTGGAGCTCGATGAACCGAAGAGGCCTGCTCATCGTCGGCAGCAACTTCATCCTGAGCGTAAGCCGGCACAGCCAACCCCACTAAAAGTGCGAAGAAAGCGTTCCTGAAAAACGACTTATGGATATTATATATAACAGTGTTCATAATCTTTCATCTTCTTTTTTTAAGTACTCGTCATAATCAACCGGACGGAGAATCAAACCGGCTATACGCATCCTGTTGCCATAGTTCTTTTCCTTTGAACTATAAACGTTGCGGTTAATCTTGACACTGACATACGGCTTGCAATCATCGCTGATGCCAACGTATGCATATGGGAAGTCAACCTCGCCTACCAAGAATGTGTCTATCTTGTTGAGATTGGCCGAGTCGGTGAGCAGCTTGGTAAACTTCTTGGTAGGAGACGAAGCGGTTCCGATATTGCCTTTCTCGTTCATATAGTTCACATTGACGTCAAACTGGATGATCTTCTCTTGCTCGGTTGAGTTCTTGTTGATGCAGGCCGGCACGAAAACGACATAGAGGTTGTATTTCGTCGACCTTATCCCATTCAGATAGAAATATGCCTCCGGACGAGCCGTTCTGTCGTTGTTGGGAACGAGGTCGATATACCTTGATATGTAGTCGCCAACGCTCTCGTTGAAATCGTAGGTCGTCACCTCGACAGTGTTGACAGCGGCCTCCTTTACCAAAGGACGTACATCGGTGCTGTAAACATTGACGCTGAGCTCGGGATTCCAAACCTCCCAGGGCTTAAGAGCCAAAGAGTCGACACGGCGTGCATAGCCGTTGCTCATCTTCTCGGGAGAGCCGATAGTGTGAGACACTATTTCCTCGCCACCAGAAAGCTTGATATGGGAAGTTGTCATGAGGGTATCGAGCAAACCATTCTGCGGGCCGTCCACCTCGTCGAGCCAGAAATTGTACTTGTTGCTATGGGCAAGTATAAGGCTTGAGCCAATGCAAAGCTTTGCAAGAGAGTCGGTCAGGTAAGCCCCATCATAATCCTTGTTGGCCTCGCTCTTTGTCAGCACAGACCCAACTCCGTCGGTAGTGATAGGATAATACTTGGTCTCTGTGTTGTATTTGAACGAGTTCTTGATTTGGTCGTATGAGCTGGTGTATGCCTCATCAGTTGGCAACAGCATGGTGTACATACTGTCCTCATTGTTAATCTGGGCATTCAGCTCCCTGAACAAGGTGTTGTTCATTATCATCACAGAGTCGCTGTAGGTCTGCCGGCCCAGAGAGTCGATAGGCCCGGGCACACTGTTCTTGATATCCAACTCCTCTGACTCATATTTCGCAAAATATGCAGCAATGAGGCTGTCGGTGTCTGCCTGGTCGAAGATATACTCATAGATGTTGGGCAAGTATTGCACCGCTCCGTCCATCACGTGGTAAATACCGTTGATGCTCGGATTGTTGAGGCTAACTATGTTGTGGTCGCCGTAGGTGCATCCCTCGATGTTTTGCAACTCAAACGACTTCTCGTTCAAGGTGTGAACACGCTCGTTGATGCTTGAAGACACCGTGAAGTTGTAGTCTGCCACATGGCTCTTGATAAACCTGTCGACGAGCGACGTGCTGTCCATCTGGTCGTAAGTGGCATAGTCGAAGGTGCCGTTCTGCGGTGCCCACACGGTATAGAATCGAGTATTGCCAAGCTCCTTGTCGTAGCCAACTTTATAGAGCAATGACGCAAACTCAGTAAGGTCGCTGCGCGAAGAAATGTTCTCCCAAAGAGTCTTCTTGCTTTCAGGCGAACCTGTCTTGTACGCTTCGTTGTAATCATCGAAGTCGGTGCATGAAGCAGCAAGCAATGTTGCTGCTGCTATCATGCTGTATATACATTTGTTACGTATCATAATTCTTTTTTGATTTTACAAGGAATCAATACCAATCCTCAAGATATTGCTGGTTCTGAGCCACACCTATCGGAACAAACTCTATATAATCAATCTGGAACTTGCGCTCAAGGTTGCCGTCGTCGAGCACTGTCTTGAGGCGGAGCCAGTAGTCTTGCTGACGCAACTGGCGTGTGTCGAGGATGCGGCGGAACTGGTGAGGGATGAAGCGCACGATAAAGGCATCGGTGCTCTCGTTCTGGCGCCTTACTGAAAGCGGGCCACGCAGGAATCCGTGTGAACGCATTATCTTGTCGGTCTCAAGTCCGCGGTCGGCGTAAGCCTCGGGGTGCAACGACTCATCGTCAAGCCTTACAAAGCCCATGGCCTTGATGGCTGGGTCGTTCTCGTCCATGGCCATGCGCATGTCGAGAGGTATGCTCAGCGGCTCCATCGATGCTATCTCGGGCTTGTCGCCGATATACAGCTGAAGCATGGTGCCGTGGGGCATACAGTCAAGGTTGATTCGCATCTCGTATGTTCCGTCCGGCACGGGCGGGAGCTTGATGGCAAAGTCGAACACTCCCATTCCCTGGAATGAGTCGCCCTTGTATAGCGAGTATGCCTTTGAGCCCGGGTCGGCCACGAGGTTCATGTCCAACTGGGTATTGTTGCCGTTGAACACAACCACATTGTCGAAATAGTCAACCGGGAAACGCACGCGGCCGGCCGACTTGCCACTGTTGAGTGCTGTGACATCCTTTACATAAGCGCCACGGAAACCGTTGTCCATCGTCTCGCCGAGCAGGGTAAGCGCATCGAAACGCATGCGCTCGTTGAGCACGCCCAATGGCACTTTGCCATCGTAAAGCAAGATGTCCTTGATAGGATAGACATATCCGTTGAGCGGCTGCTTGAGCGAGTCGACGTCAACCTCAACGCCTTTGTACACCATCTGGTGCATTGCTGCAGAACCGACTGTCTCGATTCCGTCGGTCAGGGTGTTGTTCTGGACATAGCGGTTGAGGTAAATCTTGTCGCCCTCAGATGTCACTTTCCATGCCTTGATGAGCGTCATGGGAAGCATGGTCTCGTAATAATCGTATGCGTCGCCGGTGCATCCGTGAGTGGTGTGGGTGTTGTTCTTGAACGCCAGCACATTTGCATTGACAGCTGTCTTGAGTATATGGTAGCTCACGAACATGTTGACCACGTTGTTCTGCTTGGTATAGTCAGACGACATGTCGACCTCAATGTTATTGTTGCGGAAGTAGTCGTACCATCCGGAAGTCATGCTGCGCGAACCGGAAGCGGCATTGCCATACCACTCCTTGCACTTTGCAACAAGGTCGTCGAAGTTGTTGATGCCGTTAGCCTTGAACACATCGTTGGTCTCGGCAAACACAGTGAAGCCTTTCTTGCACTCGGTCGGTATATAGTAACCGTCCTTTGAAGCGGGTGCCTGGGCCGAAAGAGTCTTATACTGAGTCTCAAGCTGCTTGTCAAGACCCGTCCGCTCGAGTGCCTCATAGAATATGGAGAAATGCACAGAGTCGGTCTGGAGCTCGCGTGCCACAAGCTTGTTTGAACGCTGGATAACCCTGTCAACAGCATGCACGATACCATTCACCACCTCATAGTCGCACAGCGTGCGGTCTATAGGGGCATTGCCATTCACAAGAATCTGGCTTCCGCTTGCACCGGCAGTGATGTAACGGCCAAGCAATGTGCGGTATGTAGCACCGGTAGAGGTAAGCATCTCGGTGGTGGTGAGCTCGGTCTTCAGCAAATGGAACATGGCGATGTCTTCGCAAAGGCTGTCGCTCAGTCCCTCGAGAGAGTTCTCCGTCATGCCGTTGTGAAGCAAGTTGCCGGCGTCGTCCACGCTTTCCTTGTCATTATACAGACTGTCAATATACCTCATCACAGCCCTGTTGTTGGGTGCAAAGCAAGTATACTCTCCATAAGAGCTCAATATCCTGTCTTGTCCTGAGCGCTGCAGAATGTAATTGAAGTTGCTATATGCCGAATCATTGTTTACAAGGAAGTCATAAATGGTCTCTCCCGTAAAAGTGAATCGGTTAGACTCATCCGGCTCAGCCGTACAGGAAGACAATGCTATACACCCGGGGATGAACACAGCCCCGACTGCCTTAAGCAATGATTTCACGTTGATTTTCATATTCTAATTTCCTTATTATTGTTTCTGAATACTTTCCATTTTCTCGTATGCCGGGTTCTGCTTCAGCAAGAAGTTGACTTTCATCTCACTTTGCTTAACCGGGAAGTAGAGGTAAGGCTCTGACTCCATTGACATCTGCACGTCCGAACCGAGGATATTGCCGAGTATAGTGCTGGTCTTAGCCATGTTCGACAGTCCGCCCATCTCGCTCAGAAGCATATCGGGATGAAGAAGTGCCGACTGGTCGTTGGCATCTCCCGAACGCAGGCTCCTGTAAGTGTAGCGCATCAGGTCGAACCAGCGCTTGCCTTCGAAGCACAGCTCACGCTGACGCTCCTCGAGCACGAGCTGCTCCATGGCCGACTTTGAGTTGTAAGAAGAGAACTGCAGTGTGTCGGTGGCTGTGGGTGAAGATATAGCCAGTGAGCGCTTGTTGACCGTGTTGACTATGCTGAACGCACGCTGGAGGTTGTTGGCGTCAGAAGCCTCAAGCTGCACAAGGGCCTCTGCCTTCATGAGCATCACGTCGGTGAGTCGGTAAACTATCCAGTTCTGGTCAATCTTGGTATTCCCTGGAGTGATCACTGCAGTAACGGGCTTGAGCGAGGCTTCGGTATTGCCAGTTCCCGTAGGCGACACCATCTTGAACACTGTCAACTGAGTTGCATCGGCGCTCTGCACATTGAAGCAGCTTTCAAACCAACGGTAATCTTTGTCTTTGATAAACACATTGCCGTCGCCTGCCGTTGCAAACCTGCTTGCCGGAGCCATCATCAAGCCGTAGGTACGGGCTTTGTCGTCATAGTTCCAATAGCAATGCATAAGGCCGCTGTTTGAAATGTTCTCACCATCGAGCTGCAACTCAAAGATGCTCTCCATCGAGTTGCCTTGGATGAAATTGTATTGATAAGCATACTCGCCCGGATAGAGGGGGTAGCCGTCGTGGTCGATGTTTCCGATGATGCTGGGGCCAGAGGCTTGGTTGTCTGACAAATACCTTGCTTTCTTCGACTCGATGACTGCGTCGCAATAGTCAACACACTTGTCATAGTCGTCCAAGTTGCCCGTCATGGAAGCGCGCCAAAGGTACACGTCGGCCAGGATGGCGTTGATGGCATCGCGGTTGATGTAACCAACGCTGCGCCAGTCGGTGTATCCGTCGGGTGAAAGCGGGGTCTGCAGCGCTTTCTGCAAATCCTCTATGCACTTGTCGAGCACGGTGAGCGGAGCCTGCTGCGGAATCTCGAAATTCTGGCTGCTGTTGAAATAAGCGCCATCGGTCACAGGCACGTCGCGGAAAGCACGCACAAGATAGAAGTAGCACAGCGCACGCAGGGCGAGCATCTGCGACTCGTCGGTGCGGAGCGTTCCCTCGGTGTAGCTCGGGTCGATGCTCACCACCTGCGGAGCCTTCTCAAGAACGATGTTGCACTTGTTGATTACAGAATAGAGAGAAGCCCAGTCTGAGAACTGGTTTTCGTAGTCCATCGTTCCCACCTTTATCTCCTCCAAGTCCGTACGCTTCGAGTCGTTGAACACAATCTCGTTGACCTCAAGCTCGTCTGAGCGGAAGTCGCCCCAAACGATGCAGCGCTCTATCACGCCCGCCTGGCTCATCTCTTTATAGGCAGCAGCCACCATCGACGTCACGTCGTCTTTGGTTTTCCAGAAATCCTCGCCAATGACCACATCGTTAGGCAACACTTCTGTGTCAATGCAGGACGTCATGAGCATGCCAGATAATAAAAACAATATATATTTCTTCATAACAATATAACTCCAATTTATATGCGTTTACACATCGAGTTTTAGAAACCTATATTAATTCCAACGGTGAACGACTTGGCTCTCGGAGTCTTAGAGTCATCCTCAGCGTATCCCCAACCGTCGGCAGAATGCTCTGGGTCGGTGCCGCTATACTTGGTCCAGCAATACAGGTTGTTAGCAGAGAGGTATATCTTAAACTGGTTCAGGCCGAGCTTCTTGGTGAGTTTCGGCGGCATGTTGTAAGTGAGCTGCACATACTGGAAGCGCACGAACGAGCCATCCTCTACATATCGGTCAGAACCCAGGTAGTTGTAAGCCACCTTGTCGCCGTACATGGCGCGTGGTATCGGGGTTACGTCGCCATCCTTGCGCCAGCGGTAGTTTACACTTGCGCACTGGTTGTAAGCCGACGACATGTTCTCGAGGTTCATGCGTGCCGTGTTGACCACCTTGTTGCCGAAGCGATAGTTGAAGCTGGTACGCAGCGTGAACCTGTCGTAAGTGAAGGTAAAGCCGAAACCTCCGTTAACCTTAGGCAGCGAGTTGCCGAGGTAAACAACGTCGAGGCTGTTGATTTCACCATCGTGGTTGATGTCCTCGTAGATGGCGTCACCACCCTTGAACTCATAGTTCACGCCAGTGTAGTCGTATACCACATGCTTCGGGGTTCCGTCTTCCTGCATTAGCACCTTGCCGTCTTTGTCGAGGGCCACAGGAGCAGTCTTGCCCTTGGCCAGGAACTCGTTGTTAATCCAGTTCTCAAAGTCGGAAGACGTCCAGTTGTTCTCCCTCTGCTGGTTGAGCAGATAGTCGTAAGAATACTGGTAAACGCCCTTGTACCTATAGCCATAGACAGAGCCGAGCGGGTTGCCCACCTGTGCGCGGTTCATATACTTACCGTTCTCGTTAGACCACTCCGCATTGACAGAGTTGAGCACTTTCTCGTCCATCTCGGTAATCTCGTTGTAGTTCTGCGAAACGTTCACGTAAGCATCCATAGAGAACTTGCCCACCTTTACGATGTCGTTGAAGTTAACGTTGAGCTCCCATCCTTCGTTGGTCATGGCACCGACGTTGGCGTAGGCCAGCTTTGAATATCCACTGGTTGTCGGGATGGCCACGTCTTTCATCAGCAGGTCGGTAGTCTTCTTGTAGTAATACTCAAACTCAGCATCGATCTTGTCGTCGAACAATCCGAGGTTGAAACCGAGGTTGTAGCTGGTTGTTGTCTCCCACTTCAGGTCGTCGAGCTTAAGCTGTGTGATAGATGTGGTTGGCGTGCCGCCTTCG
Organism: Marseilla massiliensis; assembly: GCF_023336985.1. NCBI lineage: Bacteria > Pseudomonadati > Bacteroidota > Bacteroidia > Bacteroidales > Prevotellaceae > Marseilla > Marseilla massiliensis. Next base: position 61,227 of record NZ_JAMBLP010000008.1, read on the forward strand.
GGACCGTAGGCGCCTTCGGACGGCTTGTAGATTTCGTAGAAGAGCGACTCAGAACTTGGCGCATTACCCACCATACCCCAGCTTGGGCGGAAGGCGAGCATCGACACCACCTTGCGCAACGGCTCCATGAACGGCTCGTCGATGATGTTCCATCGTGCAGACACACTGGGGAAGTAAGCCCACTTGTTCTTCGGACCGAACTTAGAGTCGCCGTCGGCACGGATGGTGAGTCCGAGAGAGTAGCGGCTCTTGTAAGAAACGTGGCCGGTGTAGCTCCAGTTCTGCGAGCGCGACTTTCCGGTAGAGCTTGACGTAGGAGTCTTGCTGCCCTCGAGCAATTCGCCGCCGAGAGTAGGAATCTCGATTCCAGGAGGCAAGAGGCGCGCGGTCTCTTCGAGCTTGCTGCTGTTACCTGTCACCATCTGATAGCGGAAGCGCATCGTGGCCGTCCAGTCCTCATTCTTGAAATAAGGAGTGAAGACGAGGTCGTTGGTAAAGGTAAATGTCATTGAGTTGCTCTCGTAGTTGTAACCGCGGTTGTAGTCGGTGTCAGTGAGTGTGAGCTTTGCCAACTCGGCAGGATAGTAGCTCGGCTTGCTGTTTGCATAGATGTCGAAGTAAGCGCCACCGGTGTATGTAAGGCGGCTCTTGCCTTCCTCGATGCCCAGCAGCTCATACTTGAGCCTGAAGTCGGGGTTGATACGATATACGGTCTCCTGCGACTTGGCCAGGTTGGCGATGGCGATGGGGTTGCCGAGCTCCCTGATCTTGTCGAGCTCCGACGACGACGGGTTGCGGTTGGCGTCGCTGCGGTTCATGATGTAATACTCATCAGTGTCTGTTCCGTCAGCCCTCTGGCGATAGATGCTCATGTTAGGGGCAATCTTCTGGGCGATACCGAGCAGGTCGGTGTAGTTCTTGTCGTTGTCGGTATAAGAGAACGAGAAGTTGGTGATGAACGTTATGCGGTCGCTCACGAAATAGTCGAGAGCCATACGTGTGGTGAAACGGTTAAGCGTCTGCTTGATAATCGTACCGGTCTGATGGTCATAACCTGCAGAAATACGGAAGTTGGCCTTCTCGCCACCACCGGTGAGGTTAAGGCTGTAGCTGTGCATCTGTCCGAACTGAGTAACAGCGTCCACCCAGTCGGTGTTGTTGTTCCAGTTCTCATACAGCGGCCAAGACTGGTTGTAGTTGAGCTCGTTGACGTTGGTCGTAGCGTCCTGAGCCTGTGTCGGGTTGTAGAGAGCCTCCTTCATGAGCATGGTGTAGCTGTCACCGTCGAGCAGCTCGTAGCCCTTGGGCTGCCAGTTGCCTGTGAACTTATACGAGAAGTTAACCCTCGTCTTACCGCGGGCACCACGCTTTGTCTTGATCTCAATCACACCGTTGGCACCCTTTGAACCCCAGATGGCTGTAGAGGCAGCATCCTTCAGCACAGTGATGCTGGCAATATCCTCAACATTGACAGAGAGCAGCGACGCATAGTCTTCCTCGGTTGCATTCTCCGGGTCGAAGTCGGGGGCATCGTAAATCTGGTCGTCAACGACGATGAGCGGGTTTTTGTTACCATTGATAGAAGTCACACCACGCAGGCGCATCTGTGTGCCGGCACCAAGGTTACCCGACCCGGCAACGATGTCAAGACCGGCAATCTTACCCTGGAGAGCCTCGTCGGCACTGGTGAACGACAGACCTTCGACGTCGGCCATGTCCATGGTCTGCTGGGCCACAGACACCTCACGCTTGGGTATCGAGAGACCGCCCGAGCTGGTACGGCGGCGCGATGTCACGGTCACCTCCTTCACAGTAGTCTGCGACGAGCCCAACTTCAGGTTGAACACCGTCTTTGCACCAATAGGCACGGTGATTGGCTTGGCACCCACATACGAAACAGAAAGCTTGTTCTTGGTGTTCTTGACCACCATAGAGAAGTTACCGTTCACGTCGGTGACGGCAGCTGTAACGATACGGTTGTTGGCATCTCGCTCAACAACGTTAGCCATCATCACCGGGCCGAAGTCGTCAGAGACCTTTCCCGATATTCGCGTGCCCTGGGCAAACACAGTCTGCACGAGGGTCAGCAATATGGCTGTAACCAATAGTTTTATTCTTGGCATAACTTATTTTAGCTTTGTTTTTAATTTTACTTAACTTAGTCCATCATTGCAGGCCCTGGCTGAAATCTTCCGTTGAGTTGTAGCTCAGCGGCTGTGTGAGCTCATGCACGACAGCATACGACGAAGCGGTTACGTAGTTGCCTGCCTGGGTGCGGTTCTTGTTGAACTCCAGGTCGCGGGTCATCTCGTTGGTCATGAGGTTAGTGTTCGAGGGGTCTATCACCTTCTCGCCCACCACGTCTTTCACGTGAATCTTACCGGTGTTGTCGCCCCACACCGTCAGGTTCTGGCTGATGTGTGTGTTGTCGTCAACGAGGAATGTGGTGTAATCATTATGGGTTGAGCCGAGTGTCGTTGTGGCATACACCGAGTTTGAGTGGAAGTGGTAGCGAACGAAATCGCGAATGGCCTTGATCATCACCTTGACCTGGGCCTTTGCTTCCTCCTCGCCATCGGGTGTGGTTCCCTCTTCATTGTTATATTTGGAGAATATCTCGTAGATTGCGTCCCATGTGGGCAGTCCGTGGTTCACTGCATAGTCAACGGCGTCGTTGTTGGGAGCATAGAGAGTGTAGTTGTAGTTGCTGAAGAACTTCACGTTGTAGTCGATGCAACGCAGCTGCTGGTCTGACGAAGTGCTGGTCTCGCCCGGTATGAAGAACGTCTTATACTGGTCGGACTCGATGATGCCCGTGCCGCCTTCCTCTTTCTCGGTGGATATTCCGGCCCAAGCCATAATCTCGGTGTCGAATCCGTTGCAAAGGTCGAAGAACTTGCTGAAGCGCGGCGTTGTGCTCAAATAAGAATAAACGCTGCGGGTTGTTCCCTGTATGAGGTGGTCGATGGCATACGACTTTCCGTTGGTCTGGTTGAACACCTCGGTGATGGTCGGTGCAGGCAGGCCGTCGACGAGCTGTCCGCCGCCGAGCACGCGTCCGTTGCTCAGGTCGCCGCTGCCCTCAATCTTCACTCCGGCTCCGTTCTTTGTCAGGTAATAGCATCCGGGCTGCAGTGTCTCGTTCTCGCCGAGCACTATGGTGCTCTGCTGTATTATGTCTGAGAGCTGGGCCTTGATGATGGGCATGTTTGCGTCGTTGTTGGCTCCCTCGAAGTCGATGACGCCTATAGAGTCGCCCACCTGATGTGTCTCCACATTATACTTCCACCTCGATGCTGCAATACCGGCAGAACCGGCGGTAGAGCTCGACGAGCCGGAGCCTACATAATAATAATGTATCACTTCGGGGCCTGTAGAGCGGGTGAGCGAAGTCGGGTCGAGATAATAACAGTCGAAAGCCTCGTTGGTGGGCAAGAACAGACCGTAGTTCGACGATGTCGAAAGCAGGTAAGCATAGTAGTCGAGTCCGAGTCCGTATACATTATTATATGTAACGTTCTGGATTATCCAGTTCACCATGCTCATGTTTGTCTCGGCTCCGAAGAGTGCCGGGGCCGAAACCACCTCGTAAGCCTTGGGGCCGAACACCTTGTTCATGACATACACCACGCCGTTGTTGGCAATGCGCACATCGTAGCCACCGTCTGCCTTGGTCTTGAGGTCGCCAATGGTGATGCCCATCACGTCTTTTGCGTCGTCGACGATAGACGAGAACTTGCTGGGCACTGAAGCTGCAAACGAAGTGTTCATCATGTTTGAGATGAGCTTGGAGAGAATGCTCAGAGGCACGTCCTCCACATTTCTCATCACGTTCTCCTTGGTATTTGGCAGTTTGCCGTAAGTGGTAAGCAGTATGCTTCCTGCACCTTCGGTGAGGTATGTCGAAAGGGCCTCGTCGTCGGGCACGAACATCACGCCGAGGTCGGCCAGCTCGGTGGCTGTCGATCCAGTGAGCGAAGCCACGTAATACTCATTCCATCCCGGGTCGAATGTGAGCAGGTTGTCGTCGAGGAATACGCCTCCGCTCCTTGCGTCGCCGTTGAACTTGACGTTGCCCTGCGACATCTTGCTGAGATAGCGCACCTCATAGATAGAGTCGGGGTTGGGCACTCCGGTCATGTCCTGCACCTTCTCCTGCTCTGCATACCAGTCGTGGTAGTTGTTTGTCACCTGGCTGTTGTAGACAGGCATTGCAAAACGGTCGAGCATGTGGTTGAAGATTGACAGGTTCTTGTCGCGCTTGATGAGCTGCGCCATGTTGCCCGGAGGCGTAACCACATCCTCCACCTGGTGGATGTAACCGTTCTGGCAGGTGATGTCGCGCGATGTTATCCTGTTGCCAAACACATAGGCATCGTTGGAGTCTTCATAGCTACCGCCGGTGATGATTGAGAAGTCGCTACCGTCGCCCACGGTGGTGATGCTGTTCTTGAGCATGTAGTCGCGCGTGAAGTGAACGAGCATGGGCTTCGTTGCGTCGCTCACGAGCGAGATGCCGTTGGAGAAGCGTGTCCAGAATGGATTGCGCTCACCGTAAGCGTCGAGGGCCGACAGGAAGGGGTATGTGGTGACAGTGTCGATGGCATTGAGTGAAGTGGCATGCTTCACAGCATTTCCCGACACGATGCCGTCGTTGGAGCTAACGTTCGACAACATTTCAACCAGGATGGCATTGTCGAGCATCGACGAGTAGAGTAGCATTTTCTTCTGCGCCTGCGTCAGGTCTTCATAGCGGCTCACGCCCCAGTCGTTGCTCTGGAAGAAGCGTTCAAACGCCTCGTCGTTGGCGGGGAACACCGTCTTGCTACCGGTGCGGTTGAGTGTCTCGGCATAGCCGAGGTCGTCAACCAGACGGAGATAGTTTTTGAACGTACCCGTAAGGCCCTTTGACGGGTCCGGGTTGCTCAACTCCCCGTAGATGCTCTCGCCCAGCCACGACGGCTTGGATTTTTCATCCACAAGTTCGTTCTTATCCACACAGGAAGACAACATTCCCACGCAGACAAGCGAAAAACAAAAGATGAGTTTCTTCATACTGCTTTTTTGATTTATATTTATTTTGTAGTTATTGACCCCTAAATGTTAATAGGCAACACGAATCTGATTGTTTTATAGTTTGGGCAAAGTTACATATTTTTTAGGTAATAAAGAAAACAAAAGGAAAGAAAATTTAATGAGGAAACCCGTAAAGGGGGTATATGCTAAATATTTTAGCAATTAAAGGTGGTTAATGTCAATTATCTATGCCTTAAACCCATTCAAAACGGTTCAATGAAAATGTTAAAATGAACGATTGGCTGTATTTACCAAATACAAAAAACGGTCGATTTTATATGTTGAAATCGCATCAGACTGTTATCGCGAGGCCTGGAACATTTGGCATGAAACTACGCTTACATGCGAAAATATGGATTAAAATACGATAAACAGACATAAAAGATTACACTCTGTGAAGTCTGCGCGGCTACCGCGAAAACAAACGATGAGCAAGCGGCAGCTTCCGAAAACCGTGGGCAAACGAAATTAAATCCGGCAGGAAAAAGCATCGGGAAACGGACGCCGGAATGGCTATGGCAAACCATGCCAAACTGTACGACGACGGCGTGGCGATGGCGAAAAAGCCGGTGAAACCACCGGTTGAACGCTACGAAGGCAAGAATGTGGAAAAAACTGCACCAAAAGCCATAGGCCGACAGACAACAGCTGGCATGCAGCGGCACATCAAACTGGCATTCAGCGCGTTGCATTTCAGTGCCAACTACGCACAGAAGGCGTTTGGAAAACAATTTCCTGACAAAACAATGCTTGATGAACAGAAATATGAAACTCTGTGAAACAAAACAAAAACCGGGTAATTTAAAACAATGAAATATTACGACAAATCTCGTCAAAAGCCTGTCGTTGGCAGCTGCCCCGTAAGCACATACAGACAGATACGAACAACCAGACCAAAGAGCCTGAGGCCCCTTGGTACTGGTTGTTGATTATTATAGACGTCTAACTTACTTTACCACATACTTCTTGCCGTCGACAATGTAGATGCCTTTGGCCAGACCATCGAGTGAAGTTGCGTTAGAACGAACCTTCATACCGTTGAGGTTGTAAACGTCGAAGGTAGTGTCTACCACCTCTACGTCAGAGATGCCCTGCTCGTAATCTTCCTTCGTGCCATAGTAAATCAGCTGCGGCGAACCGAAGCAGATGATGTTTACGCTCTGGTTGGTACCATCCTCCTTAGGAATCTTCACAAGACCCACGCGGAGATAGTGGGGAGCAACAAGACCTTCTGATGTTTCAACATCATCAATCTCGGTCTGAACTACAAACCTGGCCCACTCGCCTATCTGCTGCTTCTTGGAGCCATCGCCCTTTGTGATTACATTCACAGAGTCGGCACCGGCAATCAGGTAAGTGTAAGTCTGGTTCTCACCGATTTCGCTCCATGCCGAACTGTGCACGGCACATGTTGCAGAGAATTCGTAAATACCTGTCTTCTTGATATATACATCCTTAACGATGTACTTGTTGTCGGTTGCTGTGACACCACGGTTGAACACCACGGCACGTCCTTTGTAAGTAGGCATGTCAACGTCGCTGGCCTTCCATACAGCAGTACCGGTGCCATTGTCTACCGACCATCCGTTGGTTCCGTCGGTGAAGTCGTCGTTCACGAGGTTGATGTATCCGGGTGTCTGATAAGAGGCATTTGCCAGATAGAAGTCACCTACAGCGTCGTTGAGCAACGAGTCGGTCTTGACGAGCTGGAGCGAATCGCGCTCTGACTGAGAATTGAGCGACTTATAATATTTGTCGGCTGTTGTGATGGCAGCCCTCAGCTCATCCTTTCCGTTGGGGCGGGTCTCGTCGCCGGTCAGCTTGTTGGCAGCTGCAATGTCGTCACCCAACTGTGTATATTCCTTATTGATAGCGTAATAGTCGCGGATGGCATCACGCATCAAAGGCATCTGGTCGTTGAGTTTGTCGATGTCTTCCTGCACGGCATTGGTGTACTGGTCGTAAATGCCTTGCGACACATTGATGGAATCCTGCAGCACGTCCTTACCCCAGATGTAGCGAGAGTCGGCGATAACGGTCTTGGCCGAATCAATCATTGTCTTAAGAGAGTTCTGTGCGTCGGCAAGATTGTTCTCAAGGAAGAAGCGCTCAACGTCTTCGTCGGTAACACCGAGTATGCGGATGTGCATGTTGTCGAAACGCACCTGGCCACCGCCACTCACGCGGTTGCGGTCGTTGCCGCTGGCAGCCTCGTTGGCGGCACGGTAGAAGCCGAGTGTCTGCTCACCGTCGTTGGCCACATCGAACACATGGAAATAAGTGTTTGATTTCCAAGTCGGCACATCAGCCATGTCGATAGAGTCGGCATTGATGAAATATTTCAGGCCGCTGCGCTGGTTGTACCAGTCAACGATATAGGTCTCCTTTGCAGCTGTATAATACTGATAGGCAGAGGCCTGCACCATATAGAGATACTTACCCTTGGGCAGGAAAGCCGACTGATACTGCGAACCGGCACCCAAACCGTAGCCACCGTTGATGTCGGCGAAGATGTGGCGTGTGGTGAAGTCTGACCACGGTGCGCTCACGCCCCAGCGGCCGCCGCTCTCTGTCCAACCGTCGGCAGCACCCTTGTTGGCGCTTTTCTCTGCGCAATCGTCGAATGTGAAATAATTAAAATATTTCGAAACGTCTGCAGAGATGGTGTTGAGGTACTCTTGAAGTGCCGAACCATCGCTTCCGAGAATCATGCTTACCATTCCGTTCACGTCGTCAACAGTGAGGTCGGGATTCTCCATCGAAGCCTTGAGGTCTTCAATCGGGCCGGCCAGGTAATCGGCAGCACCGGGGAAGTTGGTCTCGTCGGCAACAAAAGCCTCCAATGTATTGACGGCATCCTGCAGCAGACGGTCGTCGCCAACCTGCTCTACAGGATATACACCGAAATCGGCGAAGCAGTCGTACTGAATCAGGTTGAAGAACTCGAAGTTTACATACTCGTCGGCCTCAACGCGATAGTTGTAAGAAACAGTCATCCAGTTGCCGGCCTCGGTCTCTACGTATGCGGCCACACTCGAAGTGATGTTGTCGGCCTCGTTGGTGCTCAGGTAAGGCGACTTGCCAGAGTTGTTGAGGAACACGTCCTGATAGTTGTCGTTACGGCCGCTTGAGCGGGTGTTCGACGTACAGCCACCGGTCAGGGCCTTCACCTTGTATGTGAATACATAGTTACCGGGAGTAAGGCGCACGCTCTGGCGGAAGTTTGCGCTGTTGTGAAGGTTTGTGCCAAGCGTTCCGCCGCTCATAGACACCTGGAGGCAGTTCATGCCGTCGGGGCCTCCTGCCGGAACGACACTGAAAGTGTCGGTGGGCACAGCATTTCCTGTCAGGCCGGTCCAACCGTTCACGCCATCCGAGAAATCGCCATTGGTGAGCATGTTCTCACCAATAATCTTAAACTTACCATTAAAGGTGTAGACAGCATCCCCTTGCTGGTAAGCAAATGAAGGCGTAGCCAAGCCAGCTATGGCTGCCATCATCATAAGTAATCGTCTCTTCATAAATAACAATTAAATTAGTTGAAATACTTTGTTTAGTAATAGTTTTTTGATCTGACTTTGCAAAGATAGCTAAAAGAAAGCAAACCACAATGTTTCATCACTGTATTTTTAAAGCGCATAATTGATATTTAAGCTGTTTTAACTCTGTGGTCATTAAACCGTGCAAAATGAATAGCAACAAATCATAAAATGACGTCTGCACAGGCCGGTCTGTACACCAGCGGTGCGGCAATCGGGCTGGATATGCCTGCGCCGACGATGTCGCCACTGCTTATGGCAGAACCCGACCACAAGCATATATAATTATATAATAATGTGTAAGTAGGTGTTCAAAATTAATTTCCAACAGCTATAAATATAATAATGTGTAAAACGCTGTTTATTACCTCATGTCGGGGCCATCAGTCTCTGCGCCGACCCAACATTTGCAATACCCATGCCCTTTGCACACCTGGCCCGCCCCACCCTTTGCCTATGGGCGGGCATAGCCCCGACGCCATTTGAATGAGAAAAAATGTAGCTGAGCTTGATAACGACGCTGCCCGCCACAACAACGGCTCTCTGCCAAACGCCGTTTTTCACGTTTGCTTCATGCCCCTCAAACATTTCACCCAGATTTCAGGCTTCTTGACTTCATTATTTTACCGACGTTTACCGCCACAATTTCAACATTGACAGGCAATAATAGCAAACAACGCCAACCTGCAGCCGCAGGGCAAACCGTAATCGGCACATACCGAAAGTTGGGCGGGCCACACATGCGAAAAGCAACGGCAAAAATGCCGTTAGGCGGCGGTAAGCAACTGTTCAAAACTAACCGATACAATAGACCTTGCATGTGTCCACTATATATTTGCCTCCATCTTGTGTGATCTTGCGGGCCGCATGCCAAAGTCTCATCATTAGCGTAGCCCGCCACGCTCTCTTTTCGGACTTTGGCATGCATCTCCGAAAGAGCGCACAATTTGATGGCAACTGATTTTGAACACCTACTTAAAAGTTGGCAAAACGCCAATAAAACGCCCGGCATGCTTCGGGCAGCATTGCAAAACGCTGTGGTCCGACAAATGGGCCGTCCGGCCCACGCAACAATGCCATGGGGCGTTTTGACTGCCTACATAATGCCGGGGCTGAAGAAAAACGCCGGCTAAAAACCTACCCCTCGACCGGTGCTGTGCAATACGTGACGTTCGGCATTGCAAAACGGCCCGTTCGGCACTGCAAAACAGCCCGTCCGGCAATGCAAAACAGCCCGTCCGGCAAAGCAAAACGGGCCATACCGGCCGGCAGCCGGTCAAGGCCGCACGCAGCGGCGCAGCCCCATGCCGACACCACACCCACGGCAGGGCCATCTCTCACCCCCCCTACCGGGCTGTTCATCACAAAAAACACGCATAAAAATGTAGCGCATAATGACTTCCTGTTTTACCGCATTTATGGCGGCACACGCCGGTTAAAAGGGTGAGGAAAGAGCCTCGGCGGAGAACACAGGCGCTTGACAAGCAGGGCATCGACACCAAAACAAGAATCATGCGGCAGGATTGCCGGTTTGAGGGTGCAATAATTTGGCAAAACCGCGGCGGCAATACAGCAGAAAAAGCAAGGGGCTGCGAGGCGAAAAGCAACAAAAAAGGGCGAAAAGGCTGTTGCCCTTTCGCCCAAGATATAATGATATCAATCAAACCATCTAACAGAATCATAAACAATAACCATATTCTTACGCAATGTTGTAATATAACAACATACAAATGTATCACATGCTTTTGAAAAATACTCTTCATCACCATCGTGGGCTCTTAGATCTGCATTAGTATATTCCTCCTCACTTGCCCAAATGGCAATTTTTTCTCCAATCGGTATTGGTCTACACACATACATTGACAAAGTATAATCATAAGTATAAACGGAAGGCCATAAACCCCTATCATCGAAATAAAGATTAGTCAATGGGGTAATTAAATCGATATATGAATAATCTGCCAAAATTACTGCCGTATGACCATCTAAATAAAAAGGAAAAGGCCCCCTATCTCCTACAACAACACCTCCGTTATTATTTGCACTAGTAACGATAAATGTTTTATATTTATCCCCGTAAATATCGAAATCAACAAAATACGGTAAATTACCTCCTCGTGTTTCCCCATTAATACATTTATCATCATCTACACTTAACAAAGCATCTGTATCTGAATCACACGAAAACAATGCAAAAAGTATGCATAAAAAGATAAAATATTGTCTCATAAACAAGTCAATTAAAAGTGTGCCAAAAGCGTTTAAGCTTTTGGCACTAAATTAATATTAGATATAATGAATTATTTCACAACATACTTCTTGCCGTTGACAATATAGATGCCCTTGGCAAGGCCGTCGAGAGAGTTGACGTTAGAGCGCACCTTCATGCCATTGAGGTTGTAAACATCAAACGTGGTGTCGACCACCTCCACATCGGTAACGCCGGTCTCATAGTCCTCGATAGAACCGTAGTAGAGCAGCTTGGTGTTGGCAATGTAAATCATGTTGACAACAGCGTTGGTTCCATCGGGCAACGGACGCTTCTCAAGACCCACGCGGATGTAGCCGGCCACGGGCACCTGCTCGGTGTCGTTGATGTCGGTAACCTTGCTTACCACGCTGAAGTCGTCGAACGAACCAACAACCTGGGCAGTGGGCTCACCCGGTCCGAGAGTGCAAACCTCGATGGAGTCTTTGTTGGCATAGAGGTAAGTGCTGGTCACCTGGCCCTCGATTGAGCTCCACTGTGAGTTATGCACGGCCAGAGTGGCGAAGAACTCGTAGACTCCGGGCTGCTCAACCTTTACGTCCTGATATGCATACTTGTTGTCGTATGCCGTGTTGCCGCGGTTGAAGTACATGGTGCGGCCCACGCCGTCGATGGTGCCAAACTTCCAAGAAGCAGTGCCGCCTATGGCATCGATAGACCATCCGGTTGAGTTGTCGGCAAAGTCGGCGTTCACCAGGTTCATCACAGCAGGTGCCTCCCACGATGCGTTGGCAACATAGAATGTCTGCACAGCGGCATTGAGCGTAGAGTCGGTCTTGACAAGAGTGAGCGAGTCGCGCACCGACGACGCGTTGAGCGGAGTGTAATAGTCTTCGGCCGTCTTGATGGCAGCATTGAGTGCATCCTTGCCGGCAGGGCGTTTTGCGTCGGCAGCCACTTCCTTGGCAGCCTCAATGTCCTCGCCCAGCTGCACATATTCCTTGTTTACAGCATAGTAAGCGCGGATGGCGTCGCGCATGATAGGCATCTGTGCGTCGAGCTTGTCGATGTCTTCCTGCGTAGGATTGGTGCATGTTGCATACACATTGTCAGACTCGTCGATCACAGCCTGCAGCTCGTCCTTGCCCCAGATGTACTTTGTAAGCGCAACAACGTTCTTGGCCGAGTCGACCATCACCTTGAGCGCGTTCTGCGAGTTGGCCAGTGTCTCCTTCAGGAAGTAAGCCTCAACATCCTCGTTGGTAACGCCGAGTATGCGTATGTGCATGTTGTCGAAGCGCACAATGCCCGAACCGCTCACCTTGTTGCGGTCGTTGCCCGTAAAGGCACTCTGGGCGTCGCGATAGAATCCGATGGTCTGGTCGCCGTCTTCAGCCACGTCGAACACCTTGTAATAAATGTTAGACATGTATGTGGGCACGTCTTTCATTTCTGCAGAGTCGCCATTTATAAAGAAGCCCATGCCCGAAACATTGTTATAGTAGTCGGGTATGTAGAAGTTGGATTTCTTGCCCGAGCCGTCGCCGTAATACCTTGTACCCGAGCCCTTTACCATATACAGGTACTTGCCTTTGGGGAGTGCGGCAGTCTGATACTGGCTACCGGCAGCCATGGCCACGTTGGCCGGGCTCTCGGCAAAGATGTGGCGTGTGGTCATGTCAGACCACGGAGCCCTCACGCCCCAGCGTCCGCCGGTCTCCGACCATCCCTCGGCAGCGCCCTTGTTGGCGCCCTTCTCGGTGCAGTCGTCAAACGTGAAGTAATCGAAATATGAAGACACGTCGGCAGAAATGGCGTTGAGATACTCGCTCAGGGCCGACTCGCTGCCCATGATCATATCAACCATGCCGTTGAGCTCGTCAACCGAGATGTCGGGATTCTCGGCAGCAGACCTCAGCTCGGCCAACGGCTCCGACAGGTAATCGGCTGCATCGGGGAATGTCTCGGTGTCGTCGATGATGCTTTGCAGTGTGTTTGCTGCGCTGGTGGCAATGCGGTCGTCGCCCACTTGCGTAGCTGAATAAACGCCGAAGTCGGCAAAGCTGTCAAACTGGATGAGGTTGAAGAACTCAAAGTTGAGGTAGATGTCTGTCTCGGCGCGGTAGGCATAGTTGATGGTCATCCACTCGCCGCCCTTGGTGTCAATCCACTCGGCCACGCTTCCCTGCGACTTGTTGTCTTCTGTCTCGGTGGGATACGGGCTCAATCCGTTGCCGTTGACGAACACATCCTGGTAGTTGTCGTTGCGGCCCGACCAGCGTGCGGTAGACGTAACGCCACCGGTGTTGGCCTTGACCTTGTAAGAAATCACATAGGTATTGCCGCCGGCAAGGCGCACGCTCTGGCGGAAGTTGGCACTGCCGTCGAGAGTATTGCCCATCGTACCGCCACTAATCATGACCTGAAGGCACGGTTTGCCATCGGGCCCGCCGTTTGGCACAACGTTGAACGTGTCGGTAGGAATGGCCCTGCCGGTCAGGCCGGTCCAGCCGGTCGTACCGTTTGAGAAATCGCCATTGACCACGATGTTCTCACCCACAATCTTGTACTTGCCTGAATGGGTATAAACTGCGTCGCCGATGTTATAAGCATAAGCCGACCCAGCTACGCCCATGAAGGCAGCCGCCATCATTAGTAATTGCTTCTTCATAAATAATTAAGTTGGTTATTAATAAGTTTCGTTTTTAGCCTTTGGTCATATCTTTCGGCGACAAAGATAGGTAAAAACAGCCAAACATTATCCTTTATACACTAATTCTTTGTGGATAATCGCCCAAAATTAATTAGTTTTAACTAAAATGAGCGTAAAACGGACACCAAACTCCGTTTTACGCTCAATATAATCAGATTCAGTCGATTACGACTTTCACCGTAGAAGCCGAATCGGCTCCGCTGATGCGGATGATGTATGTGCCCGATGCACCGATGGCGCTCTTGGCACGCTCTACGGCTGTTGCACCTGTGGCCTCAAACTGTCCGACAAGCACTCCACTGAGAGTGAACACGCGGCAAACGACAGCTTCGTCGGCGGCCGGCTTCGACGAGATGCCTGCCGAAGAGATGACGCGCAGTTTGCCTTCGGCCGCAAGCAGGCCGGTGCTGTCCCAGTCGAGCCACTCGGGCAGCTCGGGCAGTTCTACCGTAGGTGTTCCGCTGAAGCTGCCGGCCGTCCAGAGCACTATCTCATCGCCCTCCTCGGGAGAGTAGTTGTCGCTGAGAGTAATGCGGATGGTTCCGTCGGCCTTGAATGCTCCGCCCACTTTGAGGAAAGACCTCGAGCTCGTGGTGTTCGAAGCGTTCTTGATGTTGAGGCTGACCACAGAGCCGGCATTGGCCGTTAGGTTGCCCTCGGCGGCAACGAAGCCCGACACATCGGCTGTGGTGGTGCGGCCCGGGGCAAGCTCTGCGCCCGAGTTGAGCACAATGTTTTTCACCGTGCCGGTGCCCTTGATCGACGTGCCGCTGTTCATCGTTATCGTGCCAGACATGATGCACGTTGTAGAATTGTATGTGTCAAGATACAGCCCGCCGCCATTCACCGTTACCGAACCGATGTTGTCTTGCGGGGAAGAGGTGTATACTGACCATGTGCCGTCGCCGGTCTTCACTACCGACGAGCCATCGAACTGGCCACGGAACTTGATGTCGTCGCCCTGGCCGCCAATGGTGTACGTGCCGCCTCCGGCCAGTACGCCCGAGCCCGTGACGTTGGCAATGCTCACAGCGTGGCCCCTGTTGTTGAATGTCACGCCCGAATTGAGCTGCAGTGTGGCCTTAGGCAGACCGTAGGTGTTGTCGAAGTCGAACGACGGGTCGTAGGTGGCGCGCTTCGACAAGCCCGGCACGAGCGTTCCCTCAAACTCGCTCCAGTCGCCCTGGAAGTAGTTGCGGACGCCTGCCGCGTTGACGTTGAACGTTCCGGCACCTGTCAGTTTGCCGCGGTAGTTGCAACGCGGGTCGGCATAGAACGTGCCGGTTGCGCCCTCGGGCACCTCAAACGCAGCATAGTTGGTGGTGTAAGAGCCTTCGCCGTTGGGGTCGTAAAGCGTTCCACCGCGGAACTCTACGACAGGCGGCAGCTGTGTCTGGTCGCCGCTCTCAACGGCATTGACCACTCCGGCAACGATGACGAGGCGGCCCACCTGGTTGGAAGAGCCGAGCGTGAGCGTTCCGGTACCGTCTTTGCTGAGCACAGCCGACGCCCCTGTGCCGCCAATGCCGCGCTCCATGGTGAGCGACGACGACGGCTTGACGTCGATGACTGCACCGCCCTCGCCTACGAAAATCTCCTGGCCCGAGGTCACTGAGCCCGACACACCGAGTATGCCGTTGCCTGTGATGGTGACCTTCTTGTCGAGTCCGCCAAGCGAACCAAACTCCTGGCCGACGTTGTTGGCAAGCGACGTTACCACGAGCTCGCCACCGCTGATGGTGGTATTGCCGGTGTGGTTGACATTGTTTATTGTGACGCTGCCTGTGCCGCGCTTCTCGACTGTGGGCTCTCCGACGATGCTGTCGCCGGATATTGTGAAGTCTTTCTCGGAGTTGTCGAATACTATGCTCTTGGGAGCGACGTTGCCACTGACGGTAATGTCGGTGACAGAGGCAATGTCGTTGAACGTGACGATGTCGCCCTGGACAAACGAACGCAAGTCTTCAGAACCGTCGACGGCAAAGTTCGGGGTCTTGTCAAGGTCCCAATCGCCACCTTCGGCGCCTGTCCATGTAACGTTGCCCGGCACGTAGTTCTCTATGGAGATATACAGCTTGCCGTCTTCGTAGGTCAAGGTCTTGCGCTGGCTGTTGAGCCCTTCGATGACAAGGTCGTTGATGTCGCCTTCTATCTTGCCAAACTCACCAATCAGATACTTGCCCTCGGCAATCCTGTCCTCGCCCGAAGCAGGATGGCAAACAAACTCCATCACCGGGGTGAGATACTGCGGACCGTTCTTCCAGTCCTTCTTCCCTATGGTGAGGACATTGGCCTTTATCTGGTCGGAAGAGATGCCGTCGCTGAACAAGTCGATAAGCATCCGCGAACCGAAGTTGAGTATGAGCGAGTCGGTCTCGATGGTTCCCTGCTTGCCTTCGCCTCCTGGCAGCAGCCTGGCGTTGTACTCTGCCTGTATGCCCTTCATGAACTTGCCGCCATCAGAGATGAGCGTTGTGTGGCGGTTGAGCCAGACGCGGCTTGACTGCATGGTTCCGTCGAAGCTGAGCGTACCGCCCCATACGTCGGTGTTGCCCGTATATGTCTCGGTGACCTTGGGCAGCACAAGCACTCCGCTGCCCTGCTTGACAAGGCGCATTGAGCCTGTAAACGCCCCGCCCGTGAGCGTGTGGGTGTATGTCTCGGTAGTGATGTTGTTGTTGTCGTCATGGCCTTGCGTCCATATCGGCGCATTGTCGGTAAAGATGTAAGGCTGTGCACCGTCGGCAACGCTGACAGTCATGTCGTTGGTCTCGCACATGATGATGTGCTTGTCGTTGCTACCGGCATCTATCGACGAACCGTTTGCAATCTCGTCACGCCCCGTCATGGAAAGAGCCGGCGGCGCCATCGTGATGCCTTCCATCTCGCCAAGATAGTAGCTTGCATGCGGAGTCTGGTTGTATCCGCACATCTGCCATACCATGGCCTGGCGGTACTGGTGGTCATGCCAGAGCGAGTAGTTGCGCCACTTCGTGGGGAAGTCGGTTGTGTAGATGCGTATGTTGTTGTTGGCTGTGCGCATGATGACCTCCTCGCGCCAGTCGCCCAGCACATCGCCCTGATAGCAAGGCGTTCCCTTGGTGTCGTTGTTGGTCATGCTGCCGGCCAGCACCGCTATCTCGCCTTCGCGCGCCTTGACGATGTGTCCCTCGGTGTTCTTGCCGTTGCGATAGTCGAACGACTCTTCGCAAAGGTCGCCATCCCAATATATCCTGAAGTTCTGTGTAATGTTGAACGAACTCTTCGAATATCCGTCGACGCCGGCATGGGCCGCAGCGCCAACGAGATTGTCGTCGCGCGACGACACTCCCTGGGCACCGGGTATGTCGTCTACAAACTTGCCCATGTTGGCACGGCCGTCGTCGCGGCTGCCCACAGAGCGGTAATATATCTTCGATGTGGTTGCGTCGCGGAAGTTATTGTTAGGCTGCGACTCGTTGCAGGCAAAGATTTCCTGCCCGAAGCTGTATGGGTCGAAGTCGCTGCAGTGCTGCGAGTCGCCGTGTCCGAGGCCGCTCGACGAGAGGCCCTTGCCGTTGTCATCAATCACCATGGAGCCGAACACAATCTCATCGCGCCCGTCCCAGTCGACGTCTGAGATGCAATAGTTATGGTAACCCTGCCCGTACCACATCGATCCCGGCGTGTTGCAGTTCCAGTGCCAACGCTCTTCGAGCTGGTGGGTAGCGGGGTTAACATCGTATGCAATCATCTTGTGGCGTGTGTATATGCCACGTGCGATGAAGATGCTGGGCTTGCGACCGTCGAGCACGGGAGCGCCAAAGAAATGCTTTGTGGAACGGTGGCCGTAGCCGTCGCCCCAAGCAGCGTTTAGGTCGGTCTCGCCATCTTCAAGCCTTTTCAGCGGATACTCCATTATCTGGTAAGGCTCTCCGGTCTCGCCATTGAGGTAGAGCAGGAACTCCTGGCCCTCGTGCACAAAGAACTCAGCCCCTCCCGTATGCCCGTCTGCCGGGCGGTAGTCGGCATTCATGTCGCCAATCTCAACCGTTGTGCCGTCGGCCTTGTGTACGACAGTGCCGTCGGAAGCACGCAACACAGCCTCGGCCTTGCCGTCGCCATCCCAGTCGTAAGCAACGATATTGTTCTCGTTGTTCTGGAAATCGGCCATGTTCGGTCCAAGGTCAATCCACCACAACCGCTTTCCGTTGAGCTTATATACCTCGATGATGGCATACTCTCCGTTGTTTCCTCCTTTCTTCCAACGCCCGGCAATGTCTTCCTGGTTGTCAAACTTCAATAGAATCTCAAGCTCGCCGTCGCCGTCAACGTCGGCCATGCAAGCGTCGTTGGGTATGTACGTGCTCTTGAGGTTGCCGTGATCCATCTGCACTTCAAGGTAATTGTTGGCCCATGGCGTCACGGCGTCCGACATCTGCTGCGGTACGCCGCGTACAACCGCCTGCACCTGATAGCTGCTTGATGTAGATCCGCTTTTGTCCAAGTAGTTTGAAACATTGAGAGGCTCGCTGTTCAGCTTGGTGCCGTCGCGGTAGATGTTGTACTTAACATCATAATATTCCTCGGCAGGCATACGCCAGCTGCAGAAGATGCCCCCCTCCTTGTTTAGCTTGGAGTCTGCCTTTACCTGGACAGCCACCAAGCCTCGGTCGAGCACGTCGGTCGCACGCTGCGCCGAGGCAGTGCCCGATAACATTCCCAACACAAACAGAGGTAGAAATCTTTTCTTCATGTTACTATTGTTTGTAGTTATTGATATATAATGAATATATGTAAAATTAGCAATAGAGTCACAGACGCAAGTTATCCAGATAACACGTTTGTCAATGCAAAAGTAGTATAAAAAAGGATTATACACGCAAATAATTAACACAAAAAACGTAAAAAAGGAGAAAAACGGACGGTCGGGCTACAGCCCAACCTCTAAAAAACAACCATATTGCATGGCTTAGCCACTACATTAATGCAACCTTGCCAAACAATAAAGTGCAGCCTCAAGGCACAGCTGAGGCAATCTGCCCATGGGCCATAACACCTACTGCCACGGTATGGCAACTTATGGAAAAGTGACAGAAAAAGACAGGTGAATGCCCCGGGATTACAACGTCTACGCCCCCTAACAGCCGGGCACGCAGTGGCTGGATGGCACAATAGTGAAGCCACCGCACAAACACAAAGCCGGAGGCAGCGGTCTGCGGCCCGTGCCTCCGGCAACAATTCCTACCTAAAAGCCGCCCTCATGCCTTGATGGGCGAGTCTTTCAGTTTCTTGTAAAGCCCGTCGATGATGCAATCGGCCAGCGATATGTTGGGCACATGTATCTGCTGGCACCCCAGCGCGTCGGCCACGGTGAGAAACAGCTCTGCCGCCGGTATTATCACGTCGGCCCTGTCGGGCTTGAGCGAATAGCGGTCGATGCGCTCGCGGTAAGTCATTCCCTTCATCTCGTCGTACACCTTGCGCAATCCGTCAACCGGCAGCGTGTCCTTCGACTTCTTGCCCTTGCCGCTGTCGTACAGCCTGCACAGCTTGTTGATGTTGCCCCCGGAGCCTATGATGGAGATGTCTTTATAGTCGGCGGCATATGCAGCCAGCTCTTCTTTCATCTTCTCCACCTCGCCCTCTTCTACGGCCCCGCCGAGGATGCGCAGCGTGCCGAGGTTGTAAGAGCAGCTGCCCACGATGCGCCCGTCGCTAATCATCGAAATCTCGGTGCTGCCTCCGCCCACATCCATATAGGCATAATTGCCCTTGCGCGCATATCCGCTTTCTACAGAATTGTCGCAAAGCAGGCGTGCCTCCTCGCTTCCGGGGATAATCTCGATGTTGATGCCTGTCTCCTTGCGTATCTTTTTCAGAATCTTCTGACCGTTGACAGCGTCGCGCATTGCCGACGTGGCACATGCCCTGTACTCCACCACCCGGTATAGCTTCATGAGCTGCTTGTAGCTTTTTATCATGCACATCATCATGCGCTCGCGCTCGGGAGATATCTCACCGATGGTAAACACATCCTTGCCCAGCCGCAACGGTATACGGAGGAACAGCACCTTGTTGAACTCATAGTTGCCCCCTGCGTCCTCAATCACGTTCTTGATGAGCAGGCGCGCCCCGTTAGACCCAATGTCGATGGCTGCGAAATTGCTGTTTTCCATAATCAGTTCCTTATGTTGTTGTATTCTTGAGATTCCTTGAGATAGTCGACATACAGGTGCTCCTGCGAGCGGAAGGGCTCGCCCTGCTGCATTTCGTTCTTGCCGAAACCGTCGACAATGCGCCCGTTGGTGGTATCGCGCAAGCCGTAATCCACAGTCCGCGCCAGGTCGCGCTGCAAGTCCTCGTCGTAGACCGGTGTAAGCACCTCGACACGGTTGACGAGGTTGCGCGGCATCCAGTCGGCGCTGCCCATGTAATACCGTGGCGTCCCGCCATTGGCAAAAATCAGTATCCGCGAGTGTTCGAGGTAGCGGTCGATGATGCCCACCACGTGCATGTTGTCGACATTCGACGGCATGAGAGAACAGTTGCCGCGCAAAACGATGTCAATCTTCACCCCGGCCGCTGCGGCGTCGTAGAGCCGCTCCACCACATCCTCGTCGGTGATGTGGTTTATCTTCATGCGTATCCAGGCATCGATGCCGGCCTTCGCGTTTTTTATCTCGTTGTCAATGAGCCTCAGTATGCGCGGTTTCATGTCGTTTGGCGACACGAGGAGCTCTCGGAACCTGACGGGCTTGAATGGCTTGCGGATGAACTCGAACACCTTTTTCACCTCACGCACAAGCGTGGGCCTGGCCGTCATGACCATATAGTCGGTATATATCTTGGCGTTGCCCTCGTGGAAGTTGCCCGTGCCGATGCACGCAATGTCGCCGCCCTTGCAATTTATGTAAACGAGCTTGGAGTGAACCTTGAGCCCTTCGACGCCGAACACCACCTCGATGCCGGCTTCCTGCATGCGCTTGCTCCACTTGATGTTGCTCTCCTCGTCGAAACGGGCCAGCAACTCGATGACCACGGTGACCTTCTTGCCGTTGCGCGCCGCACAGATGAGGGTGTTGACAACCTTCGAATCCTTGGCCAGTCGGTAAAGCGTGGCCTGTATCTCGCGCACGTCGGGGTTGAGCGCAGCCTCGCGCAGCAGTCGTATGAAACTGTTGAACGAATGGTATGGCACGTGCAAGAAGCGGTCTTTGCCCCTTATGGTGTCAAGAATGCAGTCTTCGGTCTCCAGCTCGGGCTTGACAATGGGCGTCCACGACGGATAGCGCAACTCCGACTTGCCGCAATCGGGAAAGCCCATCAGGTCTTTGTGGTTCTGATATCTGCCGCCGCTTACGATGGTGTCCAGCTGGTCGACGTTCAGTTTCGACATTATCTTCCGCAACAAGTCCTTGGGCATGCGCTCGTCATAGATAACGCGTATGGGCTCGCCGCGCTTGCGGCTCTTGACGCCCTTGGCCACCTTCTGCACCACGCCGTAGCTCAGGTCGTTGTCGATGTCCATCTCGGCATCCTTGGTAAACTTGAAGGAATAGGCCTCGTAGGTGCACTTACCGGCGCCGATGAATATCAGCGGCAGGCAGAACCGCACCACGTCGTCTATGTACATGATGTTGGCAAAGCCGTCGCTGGGCGGCAATACCACAAAGCGCCCCACCTCGCGGTCGGGAACCTTGATGAGGGCATGGGTGATCGTGGGGTTCTTCTTGTCGGCCTGCCAGCGCGAACGCTTCACGGCCAGGTATATGCTGTCGTCGTCGGTGTCGCCTATCTCCTTGATTTCGTTAAGCCACACGGGGTTTGTCGACCCGTTGAGCTTGTCAAGATAGAGCCGCCTGATGTATGTCTTCTGCTCTTCGTTGAGGTCGGTCTCATGAAGCAAGCGTATGCCGTGCTTGGCCAGGTCGTCGGTAACCACGCCCACGGTGTGCTCAAACTCCTTGTTGTATGCGGCGTTGAGGCGGTTTATTTCCTTTATCGTGGCCTTGGCCCTCACCCTGTCGGCCTTGGGTATTTTCTCCTTCGACTCGGCAATGCGGCTGAGCGATGCCACACGGACGCGGAAAAACTCGTCGAGGTTGTTTGAGTATATGCCGAGAAACGACATTCGCTCAAGCACCGGTACATTCTGTTTCTCTGCCTCCTGCAGTATTCTGCGGTTAAAGTACATCCAACTGAGGTCGCGTTCAACATAGCGACAGTCTTTGCGGCTCTTCTTGCTCTCCATATCTAAAATATATTTATCTCGTGCAAAATTATTTAACCTGTGCTACATTTCTGTTTCAGCGGCGTGAAAAATACATTACACCTCGCCCACAGCACGCCTCGCCACGGGCTCACCACTTCACCCGGCCATACTTTTCCTTATACCATATCTGCCAGGCGTTGACAAGGTTCTGCCATATCACGTAGGCACCGGGCGCCAACGCCGACAGCGGGTCGAGAAACGTGAGCGCTATCCATATTCCCACCACGGTGTTCTTCTGGCCGAGCGCCTGGCCAGCGCTCACACTGTCGCCATAGGCATGGCCCACGGCCTTGCCCATGGCAAAGAGGGCCAGGGTGACCAACAGCGGGAGCGCGAGCAGCATGACAAGCGTTGAGCCCGACACCGTGGCATGCAGGATGTTGCGCACGGTGACGCCCGTGACGATGGCCAGGTTGACGCACCAGATATAGAATGCGAGGTTGCGCACGCCGGCAATGGCCGACGTGATGCGGGGCACCAACCTGCGGCACAACAGCGCCAGCGCCAACGGTACGACCAGCACAAAGGCCACATTGCGCAGCACCATGAGCATGGCCGTGAAAAACGACACGTCGACACCGCGCTCGATGAGCGGCAGGAGCAGCGGAACGACAACAGACGTGACAACATTGTCGATGATGGTATATATGGTCATCGAGGCTATGCTGCCGCCAAGTTTCTCGGTGACAACGGCCGCGGCGGCCGCCGTAGGGCAGGCCACGCACACGAAAACCCCAACGAGTACAAGCCTGACGCCCGGCACTCCGGCGCACACTATGCCGGCCACAAGGGCCAACGACAGCACGATGCGCAACAGCTGCAGCCAGAAGTGCCACGGCCGCGGGCGCAGGTCGCGCACGTCGATCTTGCAAAATGTGACGAACAGAAGCACGAAGAGCAACACCGGCAGCGCGCCAACCAACAGCGGCTCGGCATCGGCTCCTATCGGCTCCAGAAAGGAAACGCGGGAAAAGAGCAGATAAATGAGGGTGCCTGCCAACAGAGACACCACCAGCGACCAACGTTTGATGAATGACAAAACGTTCATAACGATAATATTAATATATAAATGTACGCGCGGACAAACCGCTGCGACCTGAAGCGAGCCGCCATGGGCCGAAAGGCGGAGAAGGCGGAGGCTCTTGCACCGTGGCGCCCTGCGGCAACGCCGGCATGAAGCCATGGCCGCATTGCCACGCCTGACGGCCAATGGCGGTGACACCAAACAGACACCCTATCAAACCCAATTGCGCCACCACGACGGCGGCCATGAGCCCGCTGCCCTACAGCGCCGACTCACAGACGGCGGCAACATGCCACTACAGGCAGCCGTTCCGAATATATGCATCGGACATCTATTGTGATGCAAATATAACCTTTCTATCGCAAACCCGCAACAAAACGGATGCTTTTTTTGGTGTTTTCCATTCATTTGTCAATCCGCCCACGACATGCGGCACACATGGCGCCACCATGACATGCCGGGACCGGCGGGCACGGCCGACGCCAAAGCCAACCGTCGTCGGCATGCCACCAAAGGCCAACGAAAACGCAGGCATACGGCAAGGCCTGCCGTCAGGAGTTGCAAAACGGGCCGTTCCGCCTTGCAAAACGGCCCATGCAGCACTGCCAAACGGCACATATCGCAAGGCGGAACGGCCCGTTTTGCAACGGCAGGGCTGCCAGCCACGCAACCCGCTGCAGGCCAGGCTGTTTGCCGAAGCAGGCCCCTGAGCGCCAAGACCGCACGCCAACCCGGCTGCGGAAGCAAAGCGCCCAAGGCCGAGGCCACCCACAGCAGGCCACAATACAAAACAAAGGGTGCCGCGCCTCACGACGCAACACCCTCAAAAAATCCGAATCTATTTATATCATATCGCAATATCACTGTAATTGCCTACTTCAAGATGCGATGGGCCGCGAGCCGCATCGCAACGAGGCGACAGCTGCGGCAACACAACGCTCCGTATGGAATGCGCCCGGCCATGGACGCTGCCACGCATGCAAAGATAAATATCACATTACAATTATTGCGAGTTTAGATGCTCGAATTTCGCTGCATATCGCATATAAACCACATAATCCACAAAACAGAACCATCATTCTGCCCGACAAAGGGCTTAAATCACAACAGCAGGCCCGGGCAACCGGTGTTTCAGCCGAATTGCCGAGCCGTAGACATGCCGCCCTTGGCAATCGGGCCGCAGGCCGAGGCCGCACAGAGCGGCAGGCAAAATGGCGCAAGACGGGCAAGGCAATTGGCAAGCATGGCGCGCATTTCCAAACAACGGCAGGGCGGCACGACGGCCCGCCGATTGCAAAAGCAACTGGCATGCTGCCACGCGCAAGCACTACAATTGCCAGATATGCATGCCGCATATACATCCGCCACCATCCTAAAAAAAGCCCCCGGCACGGCAGGGCAACGCCGCCCCCATGTTGCATGCTTACAATGCAAGGCAGCAACATCATGCCGGCGGCGGCCATGCAAGGCATGCTGCCAGACGCATTCCTTGCGGCCTGCATCTACCGATGCACATGAAAAAGCCGGCCCCGTGGCTTCTATGTTTTCAAGCCACGGGGCCGGCAAATGCACATCAAAGATTTTTCAAGAATTCAATCTCGACAATCTTAAGCGAGTTTTTGCCTTTCACGGCCTTGTCGTTGTTCCGGGCGTCAAGCTCCTGCACGGCGCCGAAAGCATCCTTTGTGGTGCTGGCCCCACGCGAACGTATAGTGATGGTGTTGGTCTTTGGGGCATTCTTCAGCGGTATGTGTATGTAGCTCAGCGCCTTGGGCGTCCATCCCTCCCACACGAGCGAGTCGCCCGCATAGACAGCTATCGGGTATGTAGTAGAGCGGAAGCCCTTCATCTTCACACAAATGTCGTCAATCTGCGTGTTCTCGGCCAGCGTGTATGTCACCCAGGCAGAGTCGAGGCGGTTGCTGCTCTCCCACGACGTGTTCTCAAACGTGTCGAAACTCAGGCGCACGTCGTTGCCGCTGCCGGCCTTGGCCGACACTATCTGCACCCCGCGGCGCCACTGGCTGAACGACGGTTCGTCGGGAGTCTCGCCGCGGTCGAGCACAGGCTTAAGCCCGTCGGAGGGCAGCCACCTGGACAGTCCGTCGGCCACTTCGACTGCAGACGTGCGCAGTGTTATCGTGGCTGGGGCCATGCCTTCGGCCTTGGCCGTGAGCTTCACGGTCCCGGCCTTGGCGAGCGAGCGCAACATGACACGGTTGACGCCGCACTCAACAGGCAGGGTGTCGCAGAGCACATGGTTGTCCTTGCCCTTGGCCACACCTCCGCGCCACTCGGCCGGGCCGTCGAGCTCAAACTTTATCAGGCTGTTGTCGAGCGGGCAACGGCGCCCCTGCTTGTCGACCACCTCGACCTGGACGAGCGCAACGTCGGCCCCGTCGGCCTTCCAGCCCGTGGGGTTCTCGATGGCAGTGAGCTTAATGTGGTCGGCAGGGCCCGATGTCTCGAGCGAATACGACGACACTTGGCGCCCCTGCCTGTCCATGCCGATGGCCGTCAGCCTGTCGGCGGCATACTTCAAGTCGTTGAACACATAGAGGAACCTATATTTGTGCTCCGTGGGGGCTATGCGCTGCCCGCCCTGCTCGAGCACCACGCTGTCGGCATTCGACACCACATAGACCGTAGGTATCACCTCGCCGGGCTTATAGTTCCAATGGCCCACGATGTAAGTGCGCGGCTTTAGGTCGTCTACCCATCCGTCCCACATCACCTGGTGGGCAAAGAAAGCATCCTTGGGCACCCTCATTGGGTCGACAACACCGCTCACCCTGTAGTTGTCGGCCGAACGCCCGTGGGTCTGGGTGTCGCTGAACACAATCTTTGCGCCGCCCGAATTGACCTTTGTGCCCGAGCCCGGCCGCTCCAGCCAATACTCATACCAGCGTGCAACAAGCTCGCGGGCAAACTCATCGTTGTTGTGGTTGTAAGCGTCGGCAGGGGCGTTGCGGTAGAGCGGGCCGTCGCCCTCTTTGTGGAAAGGATACGACCATGAGTTCCAATACCAGCGCAAAGCCTCGTCGCGGCAGTACTCCATCATCCACATCGGCTTGGTGTCGCTCTTGTTGACATACAGCATCTCGCCGCCATACTCGGCCTCGGGACGGTCGAGCATCTCGCGGCTGCCTATGGCGCGCCCGCCGTTGGGGTCGTACTGGTCGCGTATGGCTTTCATCGAAATCATGTGGTCTTTCGATATCTTCTGGTTTCCGCACTCATAGAAAAGTATGCTTGGGTTGTTGCGGTTGTAGATGATGGCGTCACGCATCAGCTCCTCGCGCTGCTCCCAACGGCGGCCTTCAACGTCGCGCTCGGCGTCGCCGGCCGGCATGGCCTGTATCAGGCCCACCCTGTCGCACGACTCCACGTCTTGCTTCCACGGCGTGATGTGCATCCAGCGCACAAGGTTTCCGCCGCTCTTCACCATCAGGTCGTTGGAGTAATCGCTCAGCCATGCCGGCACAGACATGCCCACCCCGGGCCACTCGTTGCTTGTGCGCTGTGCATAACCGTGCAGCATTATGACCCGGTCGTTGAGATAAACCATGCCGTTTTTGAACTCGGCCTTGCGGAAGCCCGTGCGTGTTACCACCTCGTCGGCCCCAACTGTTGTCTTGACATCGTAAAGGTAGCCGTATCCCCAGCTCCAGAAATGCAGGTTGTAAGCCCTGCACTGGGCTTTCAGTATGGCTGTGCCGTGGGCCGGAATGGTCACCTCCTCGCTGGCAAAGCCGCAAACCTCGGCTCCGTCAAGCTCGTTGACGGCCACTTCGAGGCGGCGCGTCACAGGCCGGTCGGTCTCGTTTTTCACCTCGCTCTCAACGCAGATGGTTGCCTGCCGGCCCTTTATGTCGTAGTCTTTGGCATAGATGTACACGCCGGTGGTCTTCAGGTTGCTGTAGAGCGGCAGCGTCTGGTAGACGTCGTCAACCACATGAAGCCTCACATTCTTGGTAAGTCCGCCGTAATTTGAGTTGAAGTTGTTGTTGTTCCATTGGAATGTTGAGTTCGTAGAACGCTCGTGGTAGCGCCAGTCGTTGTCCGTTCGAACCTCTATCTCGTTCTTCCCCTTCTTTAAATAAGGCGTAAGGTCGAAGCCAAAGGCCATCACCCCGTTTTCATGGAGCCCCACCCGCTCACCGTTGAGGAACACCTCGGCAGCCTGGCGGGCGCCCTCAAACTCAATGAAGACACGCTTGCCCTCGGCGCTCTCGGGCATGCGGAACGTCTTCCGGTACCATATCACCGAGTCACTCATTTGGTTGATGTACACCTTGAAGGCCTCGTCTTCATTCCACGCATGCGGAAGGGTGACGAGATTTTTCTGCTTTTCGATTCTCCAGCCGGAGTTGAAGTTGTATGTATCGCGCGCCTCGGCATTCATAGCCAGCGCGATACCCCCGACAATAAACAGGTTCCTAAAAAATATTCCCATATTACTTATATAGTTTGCTTTGTGTATCTGAGTCCCAGTCTAAGCTGCAATGAACCAAGGGAACGCTCCCGAGTGCAGCTTATCTTATGCAAAGATAATGCAAACGAGAGGAATGCAAGCTGGCTTGCACATTCCCGAGTGCAGCTTATCTTATGCAAAGATACGACAAAACCACCATAAGCAATATGGGAATATCGTACGATTATCGTGTCAAACGTCCATTTTTAGCGCTTGATGAGCTTCTTGACGTAGCGTCCGCTTGCAGATTCCACGCGCAGCACATATATGCCCTCGCGGAGGTTTCCGAGGCCGTCGACAGTCAGCCTTGAGCTGCCTGCCACACCATACTGCCTGCCGAACACTTGGGCACCGGCCGCATTATAGATGCTTACAGCCACGTCTTGCTGTCCGCTGACATTGACGTCGATTGCAATCTGGTCTGCAAAGACACCGCCAACCACTCTTGCCCATCCGCCATCGCCGGCAGTCGAGGCATCCACTATGCCCGAGGGGTCAACGCAGTTGATGCGGATGGTATCATACTTGGTGGAATTGTCGACGACGTTGGCACCGCTCTTTATCACAAACTCATACAGACCTTCCATCATAGGCGTGCCCGACAAGGTGAATGTCTTTGTTGTATAGGTGTTGCGAACAAACTTGAATCCCTCCGGCGCGGTCTTTGTCTCGGTACCGTCGGGTGCAATGCAGTTGTAGAGCGAAGGCGCGTTGCTGTTCACCCACCTGCATTCAATGTCCTTGATGGGCTCGCCCAAGGCGACGGTCTGCTCAAACCCACCCTCGCCCAGGACGGCGTAACGGGTAGAGAAATAGTCGGGCAGGTAATAGCCGAGGTGAGGAGGCTGGTTGTAGGCCACATTCTGCCATGCCACTCCGAGGCGGTAGACATGGTCGTGCATCAGCGTCGGCACACGGAAGTCTGTCGGTACGTTAGTCGTAAACACATTGAGGTGGGCAGCGTCGCTGCCATCCCAGAATATCAACTCTTCGCGCCAGTCGCCGAGAATGTCGGCCTGGAGGTTCGGAGTGTTCTTCGTTCCATTGCAGGTCGACGAGTTTGCTATGTCATAGAAGTTCTTGCCGCTGATGGGGTAAATGCGTTCAGTGCCGTCGCCAATCCATTTGTCCATCTTGTTTCCGTCAAGAATCTCGTCATCAAGGTCGCCGTCCCAGTATGTACGGAAGTTGACCGTCGTCGACTTCGTGCTCACCACGCTTCCGTCGACGGCACTGCGTATGCTCCGGTCGTTCGACGACCAGAACTCAAATCCCCTGCTGTTCAAGTCGATGTCGGCGGCAAGGCCACGGCCGTTGTCACCGCTTCCCTTTGAATAATGCAGTATCTCGCCCGTTGCGGCATCGTGGATGTTCCACCCGTAAGGCGAACTTTCATGCACGGTGAACACCTCCAGGCCCGGACGGTCGGGCATCAGGTCGCTCAGGTGCATGGCGTCGCCATGTCCGTAGCCCGTGGCATAGAGTTGCTTTCCGTCCTGGTCGATGGCGCAGCCGCCCCAAACAATCTCATCACACCCGTCACCGTCGACATCGCCCGCCGAGAGGTTGTGGTTGCCATTGCCGTATGCCGTATAGCTGCCTGTGCCACTCGTGCTCTTGCCGGGCATCTGGGTAAAGTCGTCTGCGTCGGGATATGTCACCGTGTACTTGGTCTTCGACTTGGCCGAATGCAGCCACTTGGTGGTTATCTCCTTGCCGTCGAAGCCCACGGCCCATAGGAAGGCAAACGTATAGTAGCCTCTAACGAACACTGCCGAGGGATTCTTGTCGGGGCCGTCGAGATAGGCCACCGTTGCCAGGTAGCGCTCACCGCGGTTGCCATACTCCTTGTCTTCCTTGCCGCTACGGTCGTCCCAGTTTACAGTCCATCCGGGAGCGCCGCCATATCCCATGGCCCTGTTCGGGTTGTAGAACACGGTGTGCATGGCCTTGCCGGTCTCTCCGTCGAACACCGTGAGGTATTCCTGGCCCCCGGTCACCTTCCCGCTGCTGTTGCGCCAGTCCTTCTCGTTGTCGGCCGACTGTATGTCGGGGTCTGTTGCCACCGAGTTGACATAAGCACCGGTGGCGTCCTTGCTTCCCGTAGCTGTCTTGCACATCATCTCGGCCTTGCCGTCGCCGTCGAAATCGTAAACAAGGAACTGGGTGTAATGGGCCCCGGCGCGTATGTTCTGGCCGAGGTCGACGCGCCACAGCTTGGTGCCGTCGAGCTTGTAGCAGTCGATGAGCACATTGCCCGTATATCCCGAATGCGAGTTATCCTTCGAGTTTGACGGGTCCCACTTAAGTATTATCTCGTATTCTCCGTCACCATCCACGTCGCCGACGCTGCAGTCGTTGGGCGAATAGGAATAAGCGCTGCCCTTGACGTTGCCGTCGGCAGGCTTGTCGAGGGGTATCTGCATGTACAGGTTCGACCATCCTGTCACCGGCTCGGAGCGGTCTACCTCAACGCCATTGTGCTTGGCGACCACCTGGTACTCACTTGACGTAAAGCCGTTGACGTCTACATAGTTGGTCTTGTCCACTATGTCTTTCTTCACAACCACCCCATCGCGCAGAAGGTCGAAGGTGGTCAGGTCGTCGTCGGTGCCGAACATACGCCAGCTGACGAACATACCGTTGCCCGAAGATGCAGGCACAGCCACCACGCCACGGGTCAGATGCTCCATCCGACTGACAGGCGTATTCTGCGCATCTGACACTGTTGCCGTTGCCGACAGCAATGCGGCAACTGCATAAGATGTAAATTTGCTCATATCTGGAAATTTTGTTTGTTGCTAGTTATTGGCTTCATTTTGTCATTGCAAACTTACGCATAATATTTGAAAAGACAGGCAAAATTAGTCAAAATGCAACATACTTTAACTCTGTACAGGAGCTCATTGCTTATAACACACTGTTAACCATAGTTAAACAAACACCAAAACACCAAACAATCGCTTAAATTCCTTAACTTTGCAAAGTATCGGATTATGCATAAAATATCACAGAAAGCCAAATTCAAACATAATAACGTATGAGAAAATCACTATTGATCATTGCCCTAACCTTACTGGCAAACGCAGCATGGGCAGGACAGATAACAACTGAGCAGGCGAAGACCATCGCCAGCAAGTTCTTCAACAGCAACACAGGAATGGCCAAAGCGCCTGCCCAGGGAGCCTCTGCCACGATAAGGCTCGCCCATACGTCAAAAGCTTACTACGCCTTCAACCGGGGCCAGAAAGACGGCTTCGTCATAGTGGCCGCCGACGACCGCGCCGCAGCCGAGGTGCTGGGCTACTCTGACGAGGGCACTTTCAGCGCCGACAACATGCCCGAAGCCATGCGCTGGTGGCTGGGCGAATATGAGCGCGAGCTCGAACACGCCGCCGGCAGCGACGCCACAAACAGCAGAGACAAGCTCAAAAGGGCCTTGCCTGTATACGATGCCATTGCACCGCTTACAAAATCGAAGTGGGACCAGAACTCTCCCTACAACTCTCTCTGCCCCACCTACTACGGGGTGAAGTGCCCCACGGGATGCGCCGCCACCGCCCTGGCACAGATAATGTATTACCACAAGTGGCCGCAAACCGGCAAAGGATACCATGCTTACGCCTGGTATGTCAACGGGCAGAAGGCCGGCAGCCTGTCGGCCGACTTCAGCCAGAGCACGTATGACTGGGAGTCGATGACCGACACATACAACTCTACGAGCACACAGGCATCGAAGAACGCCGTTGCACGCCTGATGTACGACGTCGGCGTGGCCAGCGACATGCAGTACGGGCCCTCAAGCAGCGGCGCAAGCAGCATAATCAGCCTGGTGGCATTGGAGAAATACTTCAGCTACGACCCAAGTGTCAACATGTTGTCACGCGACTACTACGGCATTGAAGAGTGGAACGAGATGCTCTACAACAGCCTTGCAAGCGGCTACCCAATATTCTATACCGGACTGACAACAAAGAACGAGGGCCACGCTTTCGTCATCGACGGATACAAAAACGGCTATTTCCACCTAAACTGGGGATGGGGAGGCGTGAGCAACGGCTACTTCCTGACAACGGCACTCGACCCCTATGAGCAGGGAACGGGAGGCGCCGCGTCGGGCTTCAACTACGGCCAGGAGGCCGCGTTGAACATAAGGCCGGCCGAGACGGGGTCTACATACGAGCCGCTTATGTACTGCACGGGCAGGTTCGCTGTGTCACCCGCCAACACGGCTTCGTGGGCCACGGTGACCTTCAGCGGCGGATTCTACAACTACACCAGCATCACCTGCAACATGACCCTTGGGATAATGGTTGAAGACGCCAACGGCAACAGCACTTTCCTCGAGGTTTACAACACTACGGTAAACTACAGCCCGGCCACTGGCTACAACGCAATGAATGTGCCAATGAGCAATTTCCCGCAGGCCGAAGGCACCTACAAGGTATACCCCGCCTACCGAGACAACGCCACAGGCACGTGGTACAAGATGCTCACAAAGATAACGCAGCGCCAATACATAGTCGCAAAGACCGAACAAGACGGGTCTATCAAATTCTCATACCCGACAGAAAGCGAGCCTGAAATAACCACGACGGCCATCAACGCCACGTCGACCCCGTATGCCGGACAGCAGTTTACGGTAGAGGCTACACTAAGCAACAGCGGCAAAGAATATGTGGGCAACATTCAGCTTGCCATAGCGCCGCAGGGCTCTTTGCAGATAACCGACAAGTCGGAAATAACACTCATCGACGTGCCACAGGGCGAAAGCGTCAACCTGGAGTTTACCATGACGGCCCCGAACGCCACCGGCAACTACGACCTCTTAGTGATAACGGAATACGGAACGCCGTTGGGCGACAGTCAAACAATCAGCGTGACCGAGACGCCATCAGGCCAACCGAAGCTCACAATGGCAGCGCCGATTGCCATGGCCGACGCCGACAACGCCTCGGCCGACGACATCACGTTCACTGCCAGCATCGGGTGCACCAACGGTTTCTACGGCGGGAAACTGTATGCTTACCTGTTCCCGCAAAACAACTCGCACGGAACCACTTATTTCATAAGCAACATTTACATTGGGAAAGATGAAAAAAAGACGGTGACATTCAACGGGTCGCTGCCCAACGCCAAGGCCGGCGACAAGTTCAAGGTGCAGGTGTTCAGCCTCAACGGCCTCACACCGCTGACCATCGGGCCTGACAGCAACAACTCGCTCACCATCACCATCGGATCAACATCGGGCGTAGAGACGGCCCATACCGATGTGGACACAATGCACGACATAGCCATATTCAACCTTGCCGGAACTTGCCTGAGGCGCCAAAGGGGCACAGAGGCCGACCTCTCGGGGCTCGCTCCCGGAGTATACATAGTGAAGACAGACGGCGAGACCAAGCGTATAGTCAAGAAATGACAAAGGGGCTGCCGCGGCAGCAACTACCTACAACGGGGGGCAGGTGCCATTGGCGCCTGCCCCCCGATGCGTTCTGACATACACCCATCGGCACCGTCAACCGTCGACACGGCACCGATGGCCACGCCACTGCCAACTTGCGGCATTGGCTGCACACACAGCGAGAGGCCAAGACCAATGCCACGGCAACAGTGTGACTGGTGGGCGAAGCCGCCGGCGCCGCCCAACGAAAAGGCCGGAAGGCCCCCGCATGCGCATGGAACACATGGGTGCAGGGCGCGCTTCCGGCCTGACAGTGTCACTGTCACAGTTCGACAGAGGCCCCGGCCACAAACCAGAATCCTGGCTGCGGCACATTGCCATAGTCTACGTAAGTAGTGTTCAGAAGGTTGTTGGCCTCGACATACATCTTGCAAGGCCTTACCAGCCACTCCAGCCGCGCGTCGGCCACGGCATAAGGAGAATACGACTGCTTCATACCACCCGTGTCGGTGTATATCCCCGTGCGGTCTTGCCAGCGGCAGCTAAGCCCGAGCGAGACGTTGCGCACCACGCTGACGCCAAGCGAGGCCACCAGCTTGTGGCGCAGATACTCTAGCGAATACTTGCTCTCCAGGCCGTCGGTGTTGGCCTTGTCCTGGTCGATGTAGCCATAGCTGACGGCCAACGACCGCAACACATGCTGCGAAGGCATGAGCCGGTCGAGCCCCAGCCTGAGCGAGGCTTCCACGCCCAAGGCATTGATACGCGTGAAATTCACCGATTCCCAAGAAGCATCGGGCCCGTCGGACGTATGGCGCACCCAGTCTATCATGTTCTTGTAACGGTTGTGGTAAACCGAAGCCTCGGCCTGCACGGCCCCCGAGGCATACCTAACGCCGCCCTCAAAGGCCGTCAGCTCTTCCGGCTTCAGGTACTTGTCGGCCTTGTGACCGTCCACCGAATAATACAGCTCAGTGACCGACGGCATGCGCAACGACGTGTTGCACGAGGCAAACACCGTCAACGAGCGGCCTATGGCATAGCTGATGTCGACACCCGGATAAACCCTCATGTTCATGTCGTTCCATGAGTTCTTGGCCGCCACGAGCCCTGCCGAGACCGTCAGTCCGCGCCAAACCACATTGTGCTCAAGCATCAGGTTGACGTTTGTGCGGTTCAGCCCATACTTATAGTCACGGTCGGTGCCATGGATATGATGCGGCCTTGACAGCGGTTCGCCGAGCTTGGTGCTCACCACGTCCTCGTTGCGCAGCTCTGCCCCGACCGAGGTACGGCCCAGGGGCGAGTCGAAATATCCGCCCACGCTGACGCCGAACACGTCGGAGCGGTGATAGTTGAACGGGCTCTTGACTTCCGAGCCACGGAAATACTCGAAGCGGTCGGCGCCGTGATTCCAATATATAGAAGAACGCAAGCGGAACGCCCCGGCACGGGCCTCGGCCTGCAATGCGGTGTATGTCTTCATGGTGTGCTCAAACTGGTCGTCGGACGAGACGCCGTAGAACGTGTTGGCCCCGCAGTCTTTTATGCTCATGCCGGCGTGCCAGCGCACGGCGATGCCATCGCCTGCATAGGCGCCTTGGTAAAACGCCTTGCCGCCACTGTAGTCGGCATTGAGCCCTCCCGCCTTGTTGCGGCTGTAGCCGTCGCTCCGCGTGTAGCTGCCCGAGATGCTGTTGCCAGCATTGCCGCCCGACAGTGCCAGCCTCACAGCTGCCGAGGCATAGCCATAGCTTCCGCCCTCGGCGCGCGCATAGGCCGAAGTACGCATTGGCGAAGAAGTGACGATGTTGATGGCACCCGAAAGCGACGATGTGCCGTAGACTCGGCCGGCCGGCCCTTCCAATACTTCAATGCGCTCGATTTCAGAAATATCAACAGGGAAATCGAAGGCATTGTGCCCCGTTTGCGGGTCGCAGATGTTGACGCCGTTGAGCAATATGGCTATCTGCTCGTAGTTTCCGCCCCTGATGCTCACGTCGGTCTGAGCGCCTATGGGGCCGCGCTGCCTCACGTCAACGCCGACGGCGAGCTTCAGCAAGTCGTTTACACTCTGCGCTGGCGCAGTGGCAATGTCCGCCTTTGTCAGCACACGAACCATTCTCACGGTGCGGCCGGAGGCCAGCGGCGCCCT
Organism: Marseilla massiliensis; assembly: GCF_023336985.1. Lineage (NCBI taxonomy): Bacteria > Pseudomonadati > Bacteroidota > Bacteroidia > Bacteroidales > Prevotellaceae > Marseilla > Marseilla massiliensis. Next base: position 96,075 of record NZ_JAMBLP010000008.1, read on the forward strand.
CGTGCCGGTCACACTGACCTCGCCGAGAATCATCTCCCTGTCTGTGGCGGCCGCTATGGTGTCAGCCTTGATTGGCTTGATGCTGACGCCTTTGGCCGTGGCATGGGTAAGGGTGAACGCACTCAGGGTGCTTATCACCACCTCACGCCCCAAACAAGCAAAGAGTGAATAGCCCTTGCGACCGAAACGGCGGAACACAAAGACCTCGCGCTTGTAGAAATTTGGTTTGTACATTTGATTGGTAATTAAAAATAAAATAACATGCCCGGACTTTTTGCCGGGTTTGCAAAGATAAGCAAAAAAGGCGAAACCACAGAAAGAAAATGCCGCAACATGGACACAAGGCAAGGACAACTGGAATGAGGGGGCTGCATTGCTCCCGCGGCGAACACTATGGACGACAAAGCAAACACCCTCGTTTCGCAACAGGCAATCTACGCATGGCAACGGCATACGGCCGTAACCGCCCCCGCAGCCCAGGCCAATGCGACGTGGGCGCCAGCCGCACCCGGGCGCCACGCCATGGCCATAGAAACGACGAAAGGCTGCCTTGTCTGGGGCAGCCCTATTCGGAGAGAGGAACGCTGTGGCTCACCGCCTATTTCTTAAGGCGGAAAGCGTTCTCTATGCTATTCATTTCTTCCACGAAAGCCTTGTCCACCTTGAGCCTCTTCTCTATCGTTGAGCAACTGTGGATGACGGTCGAGTGGTCGCGGTTGCCTATCAGCTGGCCTATGCGCGAGGCCGGCATCTTGGTGTACTTCTGCGCGAAGTACATGGATATCTGCCTCGTCAGCACATAGTCGCGCTTGCGGCTGCGGCTGAAAACGTTCTGTGTGGTCACGTTGAAGTGGGCGCACACCTTCTCGAGAATGTCGTCGACGGTGAGCGGCCGGTTGTCTATCTTCACCGCGCGCTTTATCACCCGCTCCGCCAGACGCATGTCGATGTTGCAGTTATACACCACCGAGTAGGCCAGGAGCGAGTTGATCACGCCCTCAAGGTCGCGCACGCTGCCGTTGGCCGTAGAGGCAATGAAGGTGATTACGTCGGTCGGTATCTTCAATCCGTCGCGCCGGCACTTTGAGTTAAGTATGTCGACACACAGCTGCACGTTGGGTTTCTCGAGCTCGGCGATAAGCCCGCAGCTGAAGCGGGTGAGCAACCTGTCTTTCATTCCCTGCAGGTCTACGGGCGGCCGGTCGCTGGCCAGTATTATCTGCTTGCCGTTGCGGAACAGGTGGTTGAATATGTGGAAGAACGTGTCGAGCGTCTTGACGGCCGTGGCCCACTCCTGAATGTCGTCGACAATGAGCATGTCGATGGTCTGGTAGAAGTTGATGAAATCGTTGACGCGGTTCTGCCTCACAGCATCGGTGAACTGCACCTGAAACAGGCGGGCGCTTACGTAGAGCACCCTCTTCTGCGGATAGAGCTCCTTGCAGCGCACTCCGATGGCGTTGACAAGGTGGGTTTTGCCGCATCCCGACGGCCCGTAGATGAAGAAGGGGTTGAAAGTAGACTTCCCCGGGTGCTCGGCAATAGATATGCCGACGGTACGCGGCAGCTTGTTGCTGTCGCCCTCGATGAAATTAGAGAACGTTTGGCGGGGGTTGAGCTGGGGGTTCAGCCCTTGCGGCACGGCGGCGTCGAGCGTGGTGGGCGCCTGGTTGGCCCTTGCGGCGCGCGGCGGCTCAATGTCGGCAGGCTGCTCAGCATCGACTTCCTGGGTGAGATGGTGCTCCTGGTCGGTCACTATGCGGTATCGCAACACCACGTTCGCCCCGAAACAACGGGCCAACACCTTGTTGAGTAACCCAACGTAATACTGCTCCAGGTACTCATAGGCATAATGGCTTGGCACCTGCAACAACAATGTATTGGTCGAGGCCGAAAAAGACTCGAACACTATTGGCGCGAACCACGTTTTGAATTGCTGCTCCGTGACGTTCTCCCTGATCAAATCAAGGCACTTGCCCCAAAGCGCCTTATGACTGTTTACCATTTGGCGTTGCTCATTACTTAATTAAAGCCGATGCTGATTTCGGTGTGCAAATATCGCAATTTTTTCTGAAACAAGCAAATCCGCGCGTTTTGGCCTTCATGCCTCTACTGCATGTAACGTGCTTATTTACGGGCAGTTAAACGCAAAGTGGCGCCATGCCACGGGTTTGCGCTGTTGCAAGATTGTAACATCTTGGAATACAACGGATTGTTACCGGGATGCCGCAGGCCGGACGCGCATGCCGACTATGGGCCGCAATGAGGCCGAAACGGGCTTGTATCAAGCGTTTGCGACTCAGCGAAGGCAACACTCCGAAAGCGGTTTCTTATTTAGACAAAATAAAAATTAGGTACTGCAAAGCCGACATTGCAATTGCAGGCGGCCCGCGCGGCGACGTCACGTTGGCATGCTAACCATTGGCGGCCATGGTCATGGCCGCCAAGCCCCATCAGGCCTTTCCCCCGCCGTATGGCTGTGGCTCCAACACAGCCACGCGCCATAAGCGCGAATGGCCGCCCGCAGGCATATTGGCCCGCCACGGGGGCAGCCTCGCAGATGCCCGGATGCCAAAGACTGTGGCCTGCCTGCAAATCAACCGCATCGACACCGTTTGGACACCTGCGGCATGCAGAGTTTCAGAACGGGCCGTTCGGCATTGCGATATGGGCCGTTTGACGCTGCAAAACGGGCCGTTTTACAACACCAAAAGCCCTTCGGTGCAACACGCTGGCAGGCAGCGACTTGCACCGAAGGGCCCCGGTCGTTGCAAAAGCCCGCGCCAACCTTTGCCACAGATGGCAACAGGTCATTTGTCTTTCCGCCCAAACACCGAGAAGTGTACGTAGCGCTTCGGGTGCTGCCTCAGGTCGATCATGAGCGAGTCGGCGCTCTTGACAGTGGAGTTTAGGTTGTTGTAGAGCGACGGGTCGCGCATGAGCAGCCCCAGGGTGCCCTCGTTGCTATTCAGCTTGTCGGTCATCTGGCGCACATTCTCGAGCGTTGCGTCCACGCGGGCCATGGTGGCTGCCACGTCGAGTTCGCTCAGGTTCTTTGTCAGCTTGCCCGTGTTGTCGAGTATTCCGTCGGCCTTGGCCATCATGCCCGGCACTCTCTTGTTGAGCCCGGCCACGAGAGTGTTTAGCTGGGCAGTGGTGGTGGTGAGGTTCGACGTTATCTCGTCGACGTTGTGCAGAGAGTTCTCCACGGCCGGGTCGGCCAGCAGCACGTTCAGGCGCGCCATTATCGAGTCGAGCTTGGGCAGCATGCGCTCTATCGCCGGTATCATGTCGGCGGCCTTGCCGAGCATGCCCGAGGCCTTGCCGCCGCGTATGGTGTCGCCCACGGCCACACGCTCCACGGGGTTGTTGGCCAGCATCAGGTTTATCTTTACGTTGCCGAGCATGTCGCTCTCTATCTCTGCCGTCGAGCCTTTTGGCAGCCTCAGGTTCTTGTCGAGGCCTATCTCGGCCACTATGTTGCCGCGCCTACCGTAGTCGTAGACAATGTCCTTGACCACCCCGACCTTGTAACCGTCGGCATAGACGGCGCTTGAGGCAGAAAGCCCGCTTATGTCGTCGAACGACACATAATAGACATCCTCATCTGAAAACAAGCTCAAGCCTTTCAGAAACTGCAGTCCGAAGAACAGCACTACCACCCCGACGATGGCCACGAGGGCTATCTGCACCTCTCGATTGAAGAATTTCATAAGCTTTATGTCTTATTTCTTGTTATTTCGGTTTTGCTTAAACTCACGTATGGCTGCCGCCACGTCGGTGCGCAAACCGCCTTTGAAGGCCACGATGAACGCCTCGGGAAACTTGTCGAGCACGCTCTTGCGCAACCGGTATATCTCGTTGTAGTCGGCAGAAGAGCCGTAGGTGTATTTATACAGGCCTCCGTCTTCATAGCATTCCACGCCGTCGAGGCCCTTAAACTGCTTGCTTCCTGCCGGCAGGCTGTTACCGCTGGCCATTATCTGCACCTTGAACACCGGCACGTCGGGCTGCTGTGCATCCGGTTGGCGGGCCGGGGCCGGCTGTGCCTCGGCGGCTTCGGCCACCTTGGCTGCGCCATTGCCGTCGGCTGCCATGGCGCGGCTGCCGTCGGCACCGGGCCTGGCAACCTCATCTCCGGCCTTGGCTGCCGCCTCGGCAGGCGCCTGCTGCTCGCCGCCACGGGCCTTGGCAAGGTCGGCGGCTATGCTCGCGGCGTCGTCGCGCACGGCCTTTGCCTCCTCGGCCTCTTCTTTCTCGCGCTTACGCCTTTGGCGTCGCGTCTGCCTGGCTGGCTTGTCCTCGTCGGGCACAACGCTGGGTATGCGTATCTCGTCGTCGGAGTCAGGCTGGAAGGGCACGGTGACCGAACGGTCGTACTTGCGCTTGTAATCCACGAAAGCCTTGTATATGCCACGCCCCAGGGCGTCGACGCCGTCGGAAGAGTTGAGGTAGTTCTCCTCGTCGGGCGTGGTTATGAAGCCGAGCTCTACGAGGCAGCTGGGCATCGACGTCTCGCGCAGCACCAGGAACCCGGCCTGCTTGACGCCCTTGTTGGGCCTGCCGGCCTCGGCGCAGGCGCGTTTCTGCACATATTTGGCCAGCTCTACGCTCTTGGCCATGTTGCGGTCTTGCAGAAACTCGAACATGATGTAGCTCTCAGACGAACGTGGGTCGAACCCCTCGTAATGCTGCTTGTAGTTGTCTTCGTACAATATCACCGAGTTCTCGCGCTTTGCCACGTCGAGGTTGTCGGCCACTCGGTGCATTCCCAGGGTGTATGTCTCCATACCCCGGGCAATCTTTCCCTTGGGCAGGGCGTTGGTATGAATCGACACAAACAGGTCGGCCTTGTTGCGGTTGGCAATGTTGGCCCGTTCGTGCAGGGTCACGAAGACGTCTGTCTTGCGTGTGTATATCACCCTGACGTCGGGGCAGTTGCGCTCCACATAGCGCCCGAAGGCCAGCGCCACGTTAAGGTTGATGTTCTTTTCTTTCGAGAACTTGCCCCGCGCCCCGGCGTCGTTGCCTCCATGGCCGGCATCAATGACCAGCGTGAAACGCTTGTTTGCCGCTACAACCACAGTGGCAAACAACACTAACAGACCCAATAACGCAACGTACCTTTTGCCCATATCGCATTTAAATTATGCAAAAGTAGCTATTAATCCACAAAAACCCGAACAATTCAACGAGTTTTATTATTTATTAAGTGTATCTCGACACCGGCCCCGAGGCAATGCGCCCCCATGGGCGGATTGACCTTGGTGACGCTCAGGTCGACGGAGGTGATGGCGGGAAACGCCAGCAACAAGGCGTCGGCAATGCGCCCGGCAACATGCTCGAGCAGCTTTGAGGGCACTGCCATCTCGCGTTTCACCACTTCATATACATCGGCATAGCTCAACGTGTCGCGCACATCGTCGGTTATCATTGCCCGCTCGATGTTGTAGCCCAGCCGCAGGCTCACGATGAAGTCGGCCCCCACTACTGTCTCCTGCGGCGAGACGCCATGACGGGCGTGGAAGCGCAATTCGCGCAAAGATACATAACTTGACTCAATGACCATAGTTGCTGATTGACATGATTGTTTGGATTGACACACAGGGCCAACGCGCCACTGAAGGCGGTGCGGCCGCCCCGGCCCCTGTGGGCGAGGCGGCCGCCATGCCTGCTATCCGCAACGGCTGGCTCCGCAGTTCTTGCATATCAGGCAACCTTCCTGATATACGAGCGACTCGTGGCCGCATACGGGACACTTCTGGCCCTTGGCCTCGGTGCCGTCGACCACATATTTCTTCAATGCGCGCTCAACGCCGTTCTTCCAAGTGTTGATGCTCTCATTCTTGAGTTGCAGAGATCCCACCAGCTTGATGACGTGGGCGATGGGCATGCGGTAGCGAAGCACGCCGCTGATGAGCTTCGCATAGTTCCAATACTCGGGGTTGAACTTCTCGCTCAAGCCCTCGACGGTTGTCTTATACCCGCGCTTGTTCTCAAACTGGAAGTCGTAACGGTGCTTCCCGTTCTCATCGGTCTGCTTGATAATCTTGCCCTTTGTCACAGTCTTGGGCAGCACAATGCCCTCCTCGTCGTCCTGAAGGCCGGTGAAAATCTCGTAAGGATATCCATTGAGCAGGCCCACGAAAGCCACCCATTTCTCCTTGTTGTTCTGGAAACGCACCACGTCGCACTCCAGCTCCTTGGGCCTAACCTCGGTCACTTCGGGCTGCTTGCAGGGCGCGGGGTCTTGCGACAGCGACGCCCCGTCGGCCTTCTTGTCTTTTTTCGACACGGATATCATCACGCCCGAGCGGCTTCCGTCGCGGTAGATGGTGCAACCCTTGCACCCCGACCGCCATGCTTCCACATACAGGCGGTTGACGAGCGCCTCGTCGACATCGGCCGGAAGGTTGACCGTGACGCTTATCGAGTGGTCCACCCACTTCTGTATCGCGCCCTGCATACGCACCTTCATGAGCCAGTCTACGTCGTTGGCCGTAGCCTTGTAGTAAGGCGACTTGGCCACGAGGTCGTCTATTTCCTCCTGCGTATATTTCTTCTTGGTGTCGTAGCCGTTGACGTCCATCCATGTGAGGAACTTGTGATGGTACACTATGTACTCCTCGAACGAGTCGCCAACCTCGTCGACAAAGTCGACATGAACGTCGGGATCGCCGGGGTTCACCTTGCGGCGGCGCTTGTATACGGGCATGAACACCGGTTCGATGCCGCTCGTTGTCTGCGTCATGAGGCTCGTAGTGCCGGTGGGGGCGATGGTCAGGCAGGCTATGTTGCGGCGCCCGTACTTGGCCATGTCCTCATACAGCTGCGGGTCGGCCTCGCGCATCCGCGCAACAAAGGGGTTGTTCTTTTCGCGCTCGGCGCTGTATATCTCGAACGCGCCGCGCTCGCGGGCCATGTCGACAGACGAGCGGTAGGCGGTCAGGGCCAGCGTCTTGTGAACCTCGACCGAGAAATCCGTTGCCTCTTCCGTGCCGTAGCGAAGGCCCATGGCGGCCAGCATGTCGCCCTCGGCCGTGATGCCCACGCCCGTGCGGCGGCCCATGCCGCTCTTGCGCATTATCTTTTCCCACAAGTGGCGCTCGGCTCCTTTCACCTCGGCGCTTTGCGGGTCGCTGTCTATCTTGGCCATTATCATGTCAATCTTCTCAAGCTCCAGGTCGACGATGTCGTCCATTATGCGCTGTGCAGCGCGCACGTGGGCCCTGAACAGGTCGTAGTCGAAACGCGCGTGGGGCGTGAACGGGTCGATGACATAAGAGTAAAGGTTGATGGACAAGAGCCGGCACGAGTCGTAAGGGCACAGCGGTATCTCGCCGCAGGGGTTGGTAGAGACGGTGCGGAAGCCCAAGTCGGCATAGCAGTCGGGCAGGCTCTCACGGATGATAGTGTCCCAGAAGAGCACTCCCGGCTCAGCGCTCTTCCAGGCGTTGTGCACAATCTTGCCCCAAAGGTCCTTGGCGCTGATTTCCTTTCTGTACTCGGGCGTGTCGCTGTCGATGGGGAACTGCTGCACGTAAGGGCGGTCGTCGATGGCGGCCTGCATGAAGTCGTCGTCTATCTTCACCGATACATTGGCTCCGGTCACCTTGCCTTCGGTCATCTTGGCGTCTATGAACGCCTCGCTGTCAGGATGCTTTATGCTCACCGAAAGCATAAGCGCACCGCGCCTGCCGTCCTGCGCCACCTCACGGGTAGAGTTGCTGTAGCGCTCCATGAACGGCACGAGGCCTGTCGAGGTGAGCGCAGAGTTGTTGACGGGCGAGCCCTTCGGGCGTATGTGCGACATGTCGTGCCCCACTCCGCCGCGCCTCTTCATCAGCTGCACCTGCTCCTCGTCGATGCGCATGATGGCTCCGTAAGAGTCGGCATCGCCGTCGATGCCTATCACGAAGCAGTTGCTGAGCGAGGCAATCTGGTGATTGTTGCCTATGCCGGTCATGGGGCTGCCGGCAGGTATGATGTAGCGGAAGTGGTCGAGCAGGTCGAACACCTCGCGGGCTGTCATCGGGTTGGCATACTTCTTCTCTATCCGGGCAATCTCATTGGCTATGCGCCAGTGCATGTCTTCGGGCGATTTCTCGTAGATATTGCCGAAGCTATCCTTCATGGCATACTTGTTCACCCACACGCGGGCTGCCAACTCGTCGCCACCGAAATATTCCAAGGAAGCGGCGAACGCCTCCTCATAAGTGAATGTCTTTCCTGAATCCATTGTGATGTTTATGTTAGCTGGGGCAAAGTTAGGCACTTTTTATGATATAAAAGAATATTTTCGGGGAAAACTTTTTGGGCTCGCGCAGCCCGCAAGTTGTCCGAAACAGATAACATTTTAACCCTCACCAAGATACGGGTGAAACATAAAGATAAACGTCATTCGGCGCCGCCGTCGGGGGCTCGCGCATGTGCCGCGAGCTTGCTTCGGCAGCGCGGTTGCGGCAGGTGCCAACCGGCGGGAAACGGCACGGCCACAGTGGCTGTAAACTTTTTTGTGCTTAGCGCCACGGCGGGGCACCGCTTCGTAACCACCTGGTACACAGCAGGTTGAAGACGCGGCTCGTATGACCGTGCGAAACGGCCCGTATCACTGGCCCGAACGGCCCATATTGCAAAGCCAAACGGCCCCGGCGGCAAGGCCAAACGCCCCGTGCGACCAACATGCACGATAAATGTAATAAAAGAATACCTGCCGGAGCACGCCAACGAACAGGCCGGGCACTGTAGCGGAATGCGGCACAAAAGCATCCGCCGCAATGACGGCGTTGTCTTTTTCTGACCACATCGAATGCCTGCAGGGCCACCGGGCGGACGCCACGATGCAGCATTAAGCTACCGCTGCAGGGCCGGCGGCAAAGTGGCACCCACATGCCTGCAAGGCGGGGCGGCGCACACGGGAGCTGCCATCGGCCGGAGTGACAACTCTGCCAGCCCACCACCATGCCATGGCGGCAATGGGGGCAGAGTGAAAAAACTGTATGACGGGAATGCTATTTTTTTGCCCCGCACCGACTGCATTTCACTTATATTTTGTATATTTGCAGCATTAAAAGCCACAAAAGCCCCACAGCGGGCCACCGAGCACCGCAAAGCGGCCATGCCAAGGGGCCGGGCCAGACTAACCGTAAAACAAAACCAAAAACAAACCTATGGAACTACCCTTTGCTGAATCTTGGAAAATCAAGATGGTGGAGCCTATCCGCAAGAGCACGCGAGAAGAGCGCGAGCAATGGATTAAGGAGGCTCATTACAATGTGTTTCAACTGAAAGCCAACCAGGTGTACATCGACTTGCTCACCGACTCGGGCACCGGGGCCATGAGCGACCGCCAATGGGCGGGCATAATGACCGGCGACGAGAGCTACGCGGGGGCCGACTCGTTCTTCAGGCTGAAGGAAACCATCGAGCGGCTGACCGGTTTCAAGTACGTGATTCCCACCCACCAGGGCCGGGCGGCCGAGAATGTGCTCTTCTCTTACCTCGTACACGAGGGCGACATCGTGCCCGGCAACTCGCACTTCGACACCACCAAGGGCCACATCGAGGGCCGAAAGGCCATCGCCTTGGACTGTACCATCGACGAGGCCAAGCAAACCCAGCTCGAAGTGCCGTTCAAGGGCAATGTAGACCCGGCCAAGCTGGAGCGCGCCCTTGAGGAGCATGCCGACCGGATACCGTTCATCATAGTGACCATAACCAACAACACGGCAGGCGGCCAGCCCGTTTCCATGGAGAACCTGAGGCAGGTAAGGGCCGTGGCCGACAAGTTCCACAAGCCTGTGCTCTTCGATTCGGCACGCTTTGCCGAAAACGCTTACTTCATCAAAACGCGCGAAGAGGGCTACGCCAACAAGACCATCAAGGAAATAACACGCGAGATGTTCGCCATGGCCGACGGCATGACGATGAGCGCCAAGAAGGACGGCATAGTGAACATGGGCGGATTCATTGCCACCAACAGGCAAGACTGGTATGAGGGGGCCAAGGGCTTCTGCGTGCAGTTTGAGGGATACCTGACTTACGGAGGCATGAACGGGCGCGACATGAACGCCCTGGCCATAGGACTCGACGAGAACACTGAGTTTGACAACCTGGAGACACGAATACACCAAGTGCACCACCTTGCCGAGAAACTCGACGAATACGGCATACCCTACCAGCGCCCGGCCGGTGGCCACGCCATCTTCGTCGACGCGCCGAAGGTGCTCACCCATGTGCCCAAAGAGGAGTTCCCGGCACAGACGCTGACCATCGAGCTGTACCTCGAGGCCGGCATACGCGGCTGCGAGATTGGCTACCTGCTGGCCGACCGCGACCCCGTGACCCGCGAGAACCGCTTCGACGGGCTCGACCTGTTGCGCCTTGCAATACCACGCCGCGTATACACCGACAACCACATGGACGTGATTGCCGCCGCCCTTAAGAACGTTTACGACCGCCGCGAGCAGGTGACAAGGGGCGTGCGCATTGCATGGGAAGCCCCAATAATGCGCCACTTCACCGTGCAACTGGAAAGGTTGTGATTGCCACCGGGCAACGATGTAAAACAGCCGCCGCAACGGGATGCCCGCCGCGGCGGCTGTCTCTTTTTACCGTTAACGCACATTGCAGGGCGCAACGGTAGAAAACTGTTGCTGTGAATATGGCCGGCCTGCTCCGTGAATGGCTTACCCGGGCGCGACGCGACAAGGCGGCAGGCCGGATGCCGGAGCCTGCTGCCACCGACGGGGCCTATACGGCAAGCTGCTTTTTCTGTAAAGACATTTCGCCGGCCGGGGCATCCGGCGCAACCTGCTGGCCGGCAGCACGTTGCAAAAACACATGTTTTGCCTTGCAATACAGCCCGTTTTGTCGTCCGGAACGGTGCATTCCGAACGACAAAACAGGCCGTTCGGCCGGCGGCCAAGGCAAGCGTAGCTTGGCTGTCGGCCAAGTGTAAGTTTCTTTTCCCAACAAGCCAACGCATCGCCATGGCCACGGCCACATGCCAACAAACGCTCAGCTACCGGCGGAGGCATGCCTCTGACGTGAGGACAAAGCCTTGAAAAAATGCGAAAAACACATGGCCGGAAGCATAACAAAGGAAAAATATGCGTAAATTTGCATCATGAATCAATGCTAAGAGACATGGAAACAATAAACACACGGCGGACTATCCGCAAGTATTCTGACAAGGACGTGAGTGAAGAATTGCTCGGGCAGCTGCTCAGCCAGGCCGCCCGCACGCAGACAATGGGCAACCTGCAGCTGTACAGCGTGGTGGTGACGCGCTCCAAGGAAGGCAAGGAGAAGCTGGCGCCGGCCCACTTCAACCAGCCAATGGTGACTGAAGCACCGGTGGTGCTGACCATCTGCGCCGACTATAACCGTACGTCGGTATGGTGCCGCAACAGGAATGCCGTGCCGGGATACGACAACTTCCTGTCGTTTATCAATGCGGCCACCGACGCGCTGCTCTATACGCAGACGTTCTGCAACCTTGCCGAGGAAGCCGGACTGGGCCTGTGCTACCTCGGAACGACTGTCTACATGCCGCAAATGATCATCGACGCCCTGAAGCTGCCGGAACTGGTGATGCCCGTTGCCACGCTAACAGTGGGCTGGCCGGCGGAAAACCCGCCGCTCACCGACAGGCTCCCGGCCGAGGCTTTCGTACACAGCGAGACCTACCTCGACTACACCAAGGCCGACATCGACCGCCTGTATGCCTACAAAGAGGGGCTGGAGGAGAACAAACACTTCTGCGAGATTAACCACAAAGAGACTCTCGCGCAAATCTTCACCGACATTCGCTACACCAAGAAAGACAACGAGGCCATGTCTGAAGGCATGATGGAGGCACTGAAAAAGCAGAAGTTCATCTGACCGTACCCATCGCCAGAGCCCACGGCCAGACGCCCACACGCCCTTAAACGGCAACAGGCAGGCAGAACCTACAGGCTTGGCGCAAGGCGGCAAACACCATAGCCGGAAACGCTACAGGCGGAATGGTATCAACAACGATACCATTCCGCCTGCCGTTTTACCCCGCACAGCATGGCAACACACCATGGCACGACGCCCCATCGACGTGACTTAGGGCGACAAAAGCCATTGAGGCAGCAACCAGACGCGCCATAGGCATACGGCCTGTGGCATGGCGCCGAAACGGGCAACGCAGCGGACAAGCTTCCCGCAGCAACCCAACCCCAACATGCGTCGGGCCAGTCGCCGGCTCTGGAAAAAACATTTGGGCCGCCTGCTTGTCGCAGGCGGCCCAACCAATAAGCTATAGTCAAATTGAAATTGTGTCTATGTCATCAATCAACAATGATTGGCTTGTACTTCGGCACGAGGGCCTTCATGATGACCCAAGCCAGCAGGTAAGCCACGGCACAGATGCAGAAGATGATCATGTAGCCACCTTCCTTGCCCTCAAAGCCCATGAACGAGAAGGCCGAACCCATGTCGCCGGAATACTTGAACAGCTCTCCGGCACCCAGGTTGATAAGCAACGAGCCTATGCCTCCGGCCATGGCGCCGATGCCGGTGATGGTTGCAATGGTCGACTTCGGGAACATGTCGCCGATTGTCGAGAACAAGTTGGCCGACCAAGCCTGGTGACCTGCTCCTGCAAGACCGATGATAATGGCCGGGAACCACGCCGAGTTGGCACCCAACGGCTGGGCAAACAGCGCGAAGAGGGGGAAGAAAGCGAATATCAGCATGGCACGCATGCGGCCGGCATACGGGCCCATACCCTTCTTCTCGACAAAGAGCTTGGGCAGGTAACCGCCGTATATCGAAAGCACGGTAACGATGAGATAGAGCACGAAAATGAGCGCCATGCCCATCGTCGACGACGATTCGTAGCCGAACTGGTCAGAGAAATAGGCCGGTGCCCAGAACAGATAGAACCACCATACACCGTCGGTGAAGAACTTACCCACAACAAACGACCATGTCTGCTTGTACTTGAAGCACTGCATGAAAGGTATGGTCTTCTCGGGCTTTGCCTCTTCGGCAGGCTTTGTCTCTTCTTCCTCGTCCTGGTTGACGTATATAAGCTCGGCCTTGTTCACATGCTTTGAGTTCTCAGGCTTTTCATAGAGGTGGGCCCAGAAGAACATCCAGATAAAGCCGATGGCACCGATTATGATGAAAGCCATCTCCCATCCGAAGTGCTTGGCGAGTATTGGTATGGTAAGAGGAGCTGCCAATGCACCCACCGATGCGCCTGAATTGAATATTGAAGTGGCAAAAGCACGGTCTTTCTTCGGGAAATACTCGGCTGTCACCTTGATGGCGGCAGGGAAGTTTCCGGCCTCGCCGAGAGCCAGGATAGCGCGGCACACGAGGAACAGCCATACGCTGAGCGTGGCTATTGCCACCGCAACGGCACTGCCGGCCTCGACAGCCCGCAAGGCCTCAACAGAGTCGAGACCCTCGACTTCCATCGTAACCCAACCGCAACCGGCATGCAAGCATGCACCCAGCGACCAGATAAAGATAGCCCAAAGATAACCTTTCTTTATGCCCATCCAGTCGACAAACTTGCCAGCAAACAAGCAAGCGACAGCATAAAACACGGAGAAGAAACCGGTAATCATGCCATAGTGTGCATCATTCCAGTGGAACTCAGGTGCTATGAAGTCTTTCCACGTAAGCGAAAGAACCTGCCTGTCGAGGTAGTTTACCGTCGTTGCGCAGAAAAGCAAAGCACAAATGACCCAACGGAAGTTGGTCATCTTCGTTGTTTGAATAGGATTCATTAGTTATTAATTAGTTTTTAATTATTTCCAATAGGTATTGTCAAGTAAGTTTTCGGCAAAGATACTGAATTTTAATCAAAAAGGAAATGCAGTCTCGTTAAATTAGTTTAACGAGACTGCATATAGGTGTTTTTACGAGCAATTGACTAATGTCAATCTTGGAAATACACTTTCTTGACCCGGCTGCTGACGCTTGTGAGCACTTCGTATGGTATTGTCTGCAGCGCATCCGACAGCACAGTGACCGGCAGATGGTCGCCGAATATCTCTACGGAGTCGCCTTCGTGGCAGTCGATGCCCGTCACGTCAATCATCGCAACGTCCATGCATATGTTCCCGACATACGGTGCTTTCTGTCCGTTTACGAGGCAATGGCAGTGCCCGCAGCCCAAGTGTCGGTTCAGTCCGTCGGCATATCCTATGGGGATGGCGGCAATCACGCTGTCGCGCGTTAGCCTTCCCTTTCGGCTGTAGCCCACGGTTTCCTCTTTCGGAACGTTGCGCAGCTGCAGTATTGTGGTCTTCAGCGTGCTCACGTTGCTCAGGATTCTGTTGTCGCGGCTGTCTATCCCGTAGAGCCCCAGGCCCAGCCTGCACATGTCGAGCTGGCGCTCCGGGAAGTGCTCAATGCCCGCCGAGTTGTCCATGTGGCGCAGTATCTTGTGGTCGAACGCCGCCTGTAGCTTGCGGCTTCCCTCGTCGAAGAGTGCAAACTGCTGTGCCGAGAAGCTGTCGAACTCGTCGCTGTCGGAGCCAACGAAGTGGGAAAAGACCGACCGCGGGATGATTGCGTTCTGATGCTTCAGACGGTTTATCACCTCGTCTATGTCTTTCCTTGGGTCGAATCCCAGTCTGTGCATGCCCGTGTCGAGCTTGATGTGAACCGGGTAGTTGGTTATTCCCTCCTTCTCGGCGGCCCTGATGAGCGCGTCCATCAGCCGGAAGCTGTACACCTCGGGCTCCAGGTCATAGTCAAACATGGTCTTGAACGCCGTCATCTCGGGGTTCATTATCATGATGCTCGTGGTTATTCCGTTCTTGCGGAGCGTCACCCCCTCGTCTGCCACGGCCACCGCCAGGTAGTCGGCGCGATGGTCTTGCAGCGTCTTGGCCACCTCGACAGCCCCTGCCCCGTAGGCGTCGGCCTTCACCATGCACACAATCTTCGTCTCCGGACGCATGAAAGATCGGTAGAAGTTGAGGTTTGCCACCAGGGCGTTAAGGTTGACCTCGAGTATGGTCTCGTGCACCTTCTGCTCCAACAGCTCCGTTATGCGGTCGAAACCGAATGCCCTCGACCCCTTAATCAGTATCACCTCGTCGCGCAGCGAGCGGAATACCGGGCTGCCCACGAAGCCATCGACGTCGGCAAAGAAATGCTTGTCGGCCACTGTTATGGCCCCGGCCTGCGCCGAGATGTCGGCCCCTATGCCGATGAAACGCTCCACGCCACGCTTTGCCGCCAGCTCGCCCACCTTGGCATACAGCTCTTCGGGCCGCTCGCCGCTTTGGTAGATGTCGCTCAGTATGAGCGTGCGCTTGCGCCCGTTGTGGTCGGGCCGTCGGTTCATGAAGTCGAGCGCGATGTCGAGCGAGTTGAAGTCAGAATTGTAAGAGTCGTTGATGAGCGTGCAGCCGTGCCTTCCCTCCTTCACCTCGAGGCGCATGGCCACAGGCTCAAGGGCCGCCATTCGCTGCCCGAGCTCGTCGGCCGTCAGCCCGAGATGCAGCGCCACGCATGCACATGCAAACGAACAGCCGAGCGAAGCGTCGTCGATGAACGGCAGCCGGTAGCAGCCTTCTGCCCCTTTATACATATAATGTATGGTCGAAGTGGTGCCTTCGGTGTCGACACGGCTCACATAGAAGGCCGCGTTGGGGCTCTGGCGGCTCCACCCAATCTTCTCGCCGGCATAGCCCGACTTGCGCAGGCAGCGGCTCACGGTCTCGTCGTCAGAGTCGTACACCACCACACGGGCGTCGTGAAACAGTGCAATCTTCTCTTCACACTTCTCCTCCATAGACCGGAAGTTCTCCTGGTGTGCGGCTCCGAGTGACGTCAGCACGCCGATGGTGGGCTGTATTATGTCGCGCAGTGCCTGCATCTCGCCGGGCCGGCTTATGCCCGCCTCAAACAGTGCCACCTGCGTCTGCTCGTTCAACAGCCACACCGACAGCGGCACGCCTATCTGCGAATTGTAGCTCTTGGGCGACCGCGTGACCACCATCGAGGGCGACAGCAGCTGATAAAGCCACTCTTTCACCATCGTCTTGCCGTTCGACCCGGTTATCCCAACCACCGGTATGCCGAACTCATCGCGGTGGCGTTCGGCCAGGCGCTGCAGCGCTTCGAGCGTATCGACCACCTTGAGGAAGTTTGCACCGGGATAGTTTTCCAATCCGTCGGGCACCCGGCTCACCACAAAGTTGCGCACCCCGCGGCGGTAAAGTTCGCAGATGTACTTATGACCGTCGTTGCGTTCGGAGCGCAGGGCGAAGAAAAGCGTCTCCTCGGGGAAACAGAGAGAGCGGCTGTCTGTGAGCAGCCACCCGATATTGGCATCGGCCTCACCGATGCGCCGCGCTCCTATGAGCGTGGTGACTTTTTCGATTGAATATCTCATCGTTATATCGTTTGTGCGCCGTGGCGCATCATTCACAATGCAAAATTAGTGCAATTCGGCCGAAAGGCAAAGGAATGGACTTGTTTTTTTCGTGCCCGGAGCATCTTCGGCCAACCGATGCCGGCGCCACCGGCTGGGCTTTCGGACGCCCACCACGCCGCCCCGGCGCCACCACCGGCCCCGAGGCAGGCGACGGCCATGGCGCCATCATACCTCCAGACAGGGGTAGCGCTCCTTCAGCGCCGCCATCCTCTCGTGCGTTTTCTGCAAGAACGCCTTGTACTCATCGCTGTCTGGATTGAACGGACGGTGGCCCAAGGCCTCCTTTATTGGCCGCCACTCTTCGAGGAAACGCTTGGCCTCCTCGCTGAAATATGCCTCAGATAGGCGTTCCCAGATATAGTCGACGGCCTGCTGCGATGGGTGCAGCATGTCGGGCGCATAGAAACGGTAGTCGCGCAGCTCGTCGAGCACAATCTCGTAGGCAGGGAAATAAGTGCAGCGCTGGTACATCCGCGCCATCCAATCGGCCGCCATGAGCAGCACGGCCTTTGACAGCTGGCTGCCGTGGTAGCCGTATTTTGCGTAGCGTATGGGGCTGACGGTAATCACCACCTGCACCTCAGGGTCTCTCTTGGCAAGCGTATCGACGGCCTGCCGCAGGTATCCAATGCACTCATCCACCGTGAGCTCGCGCTCGGTGAAGAGCCTTTGTGGGCGCTTGCGGCAGTTGTCCACAATCTCGCCCGTCTCGTTGAGTATGTACACGTGGTTTGTTCCGAGCGTGAAGAAAGCCACGCGCGGGGCGCAGTCGGTGCGCTCCACGGTGTGGAGTATGCTCGCCGGGTTGTACATCACGCCGAAGGGATTTACCGTTGCGCGGAACTTCTCCTCGGCAAAGCGCCGCCCTATGCTGTCGGCGAAGCACGAGCCCACGCACAGTATCTTCTCCTGCGGCCCGATGGCAAAGTCGGGCCGGGGCACATCCACTATTGTCCTGAAATCCATATCTTGCTATTTTCTTATGCGTGTCTGTTGGCGGCAAGTCCCGGCACAGGCCCTGCAGGGGCGGGACCGGGACTGCCGCAATAAACATTTCTTACCATTGTGCATGCCGACGCTGCCCATTCCGCAAGCAGCTGTGGCACAGGGCGTTGGCAAACAGGCCGCCGTTGCGCTGCCAAACGGCCCCGACTGTGCTGCCAAACGGCCCGTATGGCTTGGCCGAACGGCCCATTTCAGGCCGTCGAACGGCTGCGGCGGCCTCACGGCACAGGCTTTGTAAACATATCCTACCGCCTCAGCTGCGGCTCACCTGCAGCCCTGCCTTGCTCAGCGTCATGTCCACGAAGCGGGCGTTGGCGTTCATGCGGTTGGCGTTTATCACCTGCTTCACGCGGGCGGCAGCCTCGGGGTCTTTGGCCATCATGTACAGATAGCCCCCTCCGCCGGCACCGGGCAGCTTGTAGCCCAGGCACAGGTCGTCGACAAGGCCGGTAAGCCGGGCCACCTCCGGCGGGTTGGTGCCGCTGTCGAGGGCCTGGTTCTGCCGCCACGTCTCGCGCATGAGCAGGCCCACCTGCCTGTAGTCGCGGCGCTGCAGGGCCTCGTACATGTCGATGGTGTGGGCCTTCATCTCGCGCAACAGGGCCAGTTGCCGGTTGTTGTTGAGGAACATTCGGCGCACAATCTCCGACAGGATGCTCTTTGCCGTGCGCGTGATGCCCGTATAGTAAAGCAGGTGGCAGCCGGCACAGTCGGGCTGGGTGTATACGTCGTCGGGCAACCAACGCACCAGCGGGCTCTGGTCGAAGCCGCGGCCCGTCTGCAACAGCTTCACCCCTCCGTGCACCCCACCATACTGGTCTTGCCATCCGCCGCCCGTGGTGAGCAGTTGCTCGAGCACGAGCGTGCGCCGGCCAATCTCGTTTTTGTCCCATGCCAGCGAGCAGAAGTCGCTCACCGCCCCGAGCACCGTGGCCGCGAGGATGCTGCTCGTGCCCAGTCCGCTGCCGGCGGGAATGGCCGACAGCAGTGTCAGCTCCATGCCGCAGCCGAACGCCTCGAGCTGGTCGCGCAGCGAGGCGTGGCGCTCAAGGCTGAAGCCGGGCTGGAAGCCGGCCAGCACCAGCGCCGCCTTTGGTATGGAGAACGGGCTGCCCACGTGGATGAAGTCGGCCAGCTGTTCGTATGTCTCCACCACCTCGACAGCCCCGAGGTCTATGCTCCGCAGCACTATGTGCGGCTCGCGGCACGGGCGTATGTATGCCTGCAGCGGCGGCTGGCCGTTGAGTTCGATGGCCAGGTTGATGACGTTGCCCCCCTCCATGAGGCAGAATGGCGGCGTGTCTGTCCATCCTCCGGCGATGTCGATGCGCACGGGGCTGCGCGCCCACACTATCTGGTCGGCGTAGACCGACAGCCGCGGCTCCTGCCTGTCGGCCAGCACGGTCTCCGTGAGCCCCTCGCGCAGCAGGCCGAAGGCGCGCCGACAGTCAGCCGAACCGTCGCGGCCGGTGAGCCTCAGCACCTCCGAGCGGAACATGGCGTCGTGAATCCGCGTCATGAGCGGTGCCTCAACGGGCAGCGGCGCGGGCAGTTCCATGCCGCAACGGGCAAACTCGCGCGCCGCGTCGTCGAGGTCGGTCTGGTAGAAAACGCTGTGTTCGTAGTTGCGGGCCAGTGCCGCCCAGTTGTCCCTGCGGTAGCGACGGCGCTGCTCTACGAGCCTGGGCAGGTTGGCCTCGTTGGATATTTCCTCGGCACTCATGAGCCTGCAGCCCTCTGGGGCGGGCCCTCCGGCGAGCATGGATGCCAGCACGCGGCCCATCTCGGCCACGTCGGCAACCACCGGGAACTGCCTTCGCTGCTGCTCCTCGCCCGCAAACTTGTCGCCGATGCGGTAGGGGCGCACGGCAAACGAGCCCTCGCCCACAGGCACAACGTCGATGCACTGGCCCGCGCCGAGGGCTATGTGCCAGTCGTTGCGGGGCACCCCGGTGATGATGTTGTCGTGGCTTATCGTCCAGCCGGGGCCCACATGGCTGTTCTCTATCCACAGGTTGGTGTTCTCGGCCGTGATGGTTATCTCGGTGATGGCGTTCTGTACGAATATCGACGGGTGCGGCTTGCGCCCGTGGTGCATTATCTCCCGCTGGTCGTTGACAATGTTCTGTATGGCCTGCATCGACGAAATCATCTCGCCGCTCGTGCCGAAGTGGTAGAACTCACCGCCGGGCAGCGGCACCACGGCCACGCTTAGCGAGCGCAGCTCGGGGTCGTCGATCACGGGGTCGGTGCCGAGCGAGCACCCGAACTCGCCGTAGAGGTCATATTCCACGGTGTCGGCTCCGCGCTTCGACCTGCTCCGCAACAGTCGCACAGCCCTGTCGCTGAGCATCCACACGCCTATGTCGGTGAGGTAGAAGCCCGTCTGCAACAGTTCGTTGAGCTTGGGCACCGATGGCTTCTGGAGCATCCGGCGGAGCACCGACGGCGTGCGCCTGTCGCTTACGAACACTCCGTGGTCTTTGGCTATCGACGCGTCGAGCCACAACCCGTAGCAAACCACGTCGGCATCGGGCACCGGCGGCAACTGTGCGGCAGCGCGTATGTAGACGTCGCCGCTCACCACCATGGTGTGTATGTTGCCCGGCGCCATCCGCATGAGCCGCTCGTAAAGCGGCAGCTGCAGGTCGAGCAGCGTCTGCGACAGGCGTTGCCCGCGCTCCCAACGGAACACGGGGATGGGCGTGAGTATCTTACCCGACGGGGCGTATGACGGCAGGCGGCGGCTCTGTCCGCCGGCATGCAGCAGTATGCGGCGGTCGGAGGCAAGCCATTCGTCGAATCCCCGGCCCGCCCCCCAGGCCTCATGGCAACGCTCCAGCAGCCATGTGGTGCCGCCGCCGCTGCCCAGCTTGCGGCCCACGGGGTCGCTGGTACAGAAATACTCCTGCGGGTCTGCGCCCGTTATCTCATGGAAACAGCCCACCAGGTTGGGGGGCAATGAAAGCAGTTTTTTCATAATTGCATATCATGTTTTAGCAGTCGGCAACATGCATGCCGCCCCGCCGTGACTCTGCGCACCCTTAGCCCCGCCAACGGTGGCGCCCGGCGGAGGCCCGGCAGCGACTGCTGTGGCAGCCCGCCAGGCGGTGGCCGTGGGCCCGCAAGCACACCGACATGAGGCGGCCATGGTATGCCGCGGTCAGTAACTTGCTTGCAAACTTACACAAAAATCGCGAGACTACGGGCCTGCAGGCCCATGTTTTTTCTGCCATGCACGTATGCCGGGCAAGCGCCGGGGCTTGAAAGGACATGGCGGCGGGCAGAAGGGGCTACTGTGTTTTGTAAATAAAACATGCAGAAAAAAGCCTCGTCAACACTCGACCAAACAGAAACGGAAAACCCGTAAGGGCTTCGAAATTCAACAGAACGGGCCGTGTCGGATTGGCAAACGGCACAGATGGCAACGCCGAACGGCACATATAGCGATGCAAAACGGCCCTCATTGGAAGCTCGGCAACACAGCATAGCCCTGCCTAAGCAAGCCCTCGAGGGCCTAAAACGTGCCGTTTGGCCGGGGCATGGCGTTGCCCCGGGGGCCCACGACAGCCATTTTCATTGCACAGGCAAGCCATCAGCACGCATAAACAAATGCAGGACAATGGGTTGCAATTGCACACGCCACAACGGCGCAAAAGCGTTGCCACCGGCCGACGGCTGCGCAGACAGCATTCTCACGAGACTGTTTGTAAACGAAATTCAGCAGCGCCACACACGCCACAACGCCCCGCCACATTGGTCTAAATGTGGCCACCACTCTATGCTTTGGCAAATTATCCTACAGAAAGGGCCGCATATTGCACCAAAAATTAGTATTTTTGCAGTTGTAACGCCACAGGCATGCCGTTGCCGACAGAAGCCGCCAACGGGATGACAAGGCGCACACCTGCATGACAACCAATGACTCAAGACAATGAATAAAGCATTTTTCCTCACCTTGTCGCTGGCCATAGCCACCACGCTGTCGGCCATGGGAGCCGGCAATGTGTTTAAAGTAGACAACCCCGACAGCAAGCTCAGCCCTTACACGGGCATGACGCGCCGACACTGGATAGAAGCCGACAAATACTTGCTCGAAGGCGCTTTCGGCCACATACGCTCGCTTGACGACCCGATGTACTTCGACCGGCTGGGCAACGTGTGCTATCCGAAAGACAACAGCCGCGTGCGCGGGGCAACGCTCGAAGGCATGTGCCGCACCCTGTTCCTGGCTTCGCCGCTGCTGCGCGAAGACTCTACGCTGACCATCAACGGCATACGGCTGGCCGACTACTACCGCCGGCAACTGTCACTGCTCGTCGACCCGGACAGCAAGCAGTATGTTGCGCACCGCGGCAACCGCGGCCCGTGCCAGGACTTGGTGGAGTTCGGCGCGCTGGGCATATCGCTCTTCATCTGTGGCGACGTGCTCTGGGAACCGCTGCCCAAGGCCACCCGCGACTCGCTATACTCTATGATAGAGAGCTATGCCGACGGCCCTACCATACCGCAAAACTGGCGTTTCTTCAACGTTTTCCCCATGTCGTTCTTCAAGTCGAAGGGTTACGAGGTCAACGACTCGCTGCTCGTGAAGTACGTACGCCTGCTACAAGGCGACTACCGCGGCGACGGCTGGTATCTCGACCACCCCAACTACGACTTCTACTCGATGTGGGCATACCAGCTCTACGGCGAGCTCTGGGCCCGGTTCTTCGGCCGCGAGCACTACCCGGAGCTGGCGGCGCAGTTTGAAAAGAACTTCGCCGAGATGTACCGCAGCTATCCGCGCATGTTCGGGCGCGACGGACACATGCCCATGTGGGGCCGGAGCAACATGTACCGCTTTGCCGCCGCGGCGCCGTTGGCATGGGGCGAGGGCATAAACTACGGCTGGATGCGACGCATAGCCTCCGGATGCCTGCTGCAGTTCCTGCAGAACCCCGACTTCATCTATGCCGACGGAGTGCCCACACCGGGCTTCTACGGCCTCTTCGACCCCGTGCTCCAAGGCTACAGCTGCCGCGGAAGCGTCTACTGGTGCGCCAAGGCGTTCCTCCCGCTGATGCTCCCCGAGAGCCACCCTTATTGGAGCGACACCGAGAACGAGGGCTTCTGGGCCGGCATGAAGGCCGGCGAGGTGGACAACCTGTGGCTGCCCGGGCCGAAGATGCTGATAACCAACTACGCCAACAGCGGCGCAGCAGAGACGAGGGCCTTCTGCGACTACGACACCGAACGGCGCGGAGCTGAGAAGTTCCGCGGCTCGGAGCAATACAACAGGCTGGCCTACAACACGCTATTCCCGTGGATGGCCGACGGCAAGAACGGCGAGGTGGCCATGGCATACGTGGTGAAGAACGCCAAGGGGCAGTGGGAGCCTATGCGCCGATACACCACCACGGGATATGCCGACGGCACGCTTCACCGCACGGTGTGGCTGCAGAGCGACAAGCGTTTCACCATGAGCCTGGCCGACAAGACGCTGCCCGACGGCATGATGCGCTCCGACTCGGTGACCGGCTGCGCCACGCCCACGACACTGAGGCTGGGCCACTACGCCCTGCCCGAGCGCGACACGCCGATAAAGGAGGCCACGATAAGCCTGAAAAACGGGCTGAAAGCCTACACCATTTACAACGGACGCCACTCGCTGGCGCTTGTTCCGGTAAAGGGATGGGGCAAGGTGGAATACGTCAGGACCGAGGGGCTGCACCCCGAAACGCGCTTCGCCGAGACGATAAACGCCACAGCCGACGTCAACGGGCCCACCGAACTGAAGACGCTCATGCTCTTCAAGGAAGGGCAGTTTGACCGGAAAAGCATCGAAAAAGCCATAAAGCAATTATGACAGACAGCCGGCATGGGCAAGCGCCCGTGCCGGCTACATCGTTTAAGAATCTATTTATATGCAAACTGACAGACACTACTCAAACAAAGACGACAACGGCGCGAAAAGACCGGCCGACGGACTTTTCACCAAAAACGGCGCCAGTTTCCTGCTGCCTTTCGCGGCAATCACAGCCTGCTTCGCCCTGTGGGGCTTTGCCAACGACGTGACAAGCCCCATGGTCAAGGCCTTCTCAAAGATATTCAGGATGAGCGTCACCGAGGGCGCAATGGTGCAGGTGGCCTTCTACCTGGGCTATTTCGTGATGGCGTTCCCCGCCGCCATGTTCATAAGGCGGTATTCGTTCAAGGCCGGAGTGCTCGTGGGGCTGTCGCTGTATGCCGCCGGGGCACTGCTGTTCTTCCCGGCCAAGGCCATGGGGGTGTACGCCCCGTTCCTGCTGGCCTACTTCGTGATGACGTGCGGCCTGTCGTTTCTCGAAACCAGCTGCAACCCCTACATCTACTGCATGGGCAGCGAGGAGACGGCAACGCGGCGCCTCAACATGGCGCAGGCGTTCAACCCGATAGGCGCACTGGCCGGAATGTATGTGGCCATGGCCTTTGTCCAGGCGCGGATGAACCCCATGCCCACGGCTGAACGGCTGACGCTGCCCGACGAGGAGTTCAACATGCTGAAGGAGCAAGACCTCGACGTGCTCATACAGCCCTACCTCTTCATTGGCATCGTGGTCATAGCGCTGCTCATACTGATACGCCTGACCAAGATGCCCAAGGACGGCGACGCGCCCACAGACAAGAGCCTGCGCACCTCGCTGGCCGAGCTGGCGCGCGTGCGCAACTACCGCGAGGGCGTGGTGGCGCAGTTTTTCTACATCGGGGCACAGGTGATGTGCTGGACATTCATCATACAATACGGCACCCACGTGCTCATGGGCGAGGGCATGGAGGAGCATGCGGCCGAGATACTGTCGCAGAAGTTCAACATAGCGGCCTTGGTGCTGTTCACGTGCAGCCGCTTTGTATGCACATGGTTCCTCAGGTACGTCAGTCCCGGGCGCCTGCTGACGGTGCTCGCCGTGGTGGCCGTGGTGGCCGTCTGCGGCGTCATCCTGTTCACCGACCGGCGCGGACTCTACTGCCTCGTGGCCGTCAGCGGGTGCATGTCGCTCATGTTCCCCACCATCTACGGCATAGCCCTGCGCGGCCTGGGCGACAATGTGAAGATTGGCGGGGCCGGCCTGATAATGTCGATACTGGGCGGTTCGGTGTTCCCGCCGCTGCAGGCGGCACTCATCGACGCGGGCTTCACCGTGGCCGGACTGCCTGCCACCAACACGTCGTTTGCCGTGCCGCTGGTGTGCTTCGTGGTCGTGGCCGTCTACGGGCAACGGGCTTACCTGCGCGAAAAGAAGCGCAAGCAGCGGGCTACAGCACACACCGAGTAGCATTTTTTTACCTTCGGCCCTACCCTCTGCGCCCCACTGCCAACCATCTGGGCGCCAGCCACTTGGGCAGCAGGGCCGAATAGCCTCGCAAAAAGGGCCGTTCCACACTTCGGAACGGCCCTTTTTGCACCCTGAAACGGCCCATGCCGCAACACCATACGGCATCTACGGCATGGCGGCATACCTAATGTCGGGAAATCGGACAGCAACCGCCCGGCGCCCGTTAGCAAGCCCGCTGACGGACGGCAGACCCTGCCCATACGGCATAAACGACGCCCGCACGCAACAAAGAGGCCGGATGGGCGCCGCCGGCCATGCGCCCTTGCGCAACAGCCCGGCAACAACCATCCGGCCATCGATATGTCACAACCGCCTTACCCTTCTGCGGCCGGCCCGCCCTTGCGGCGCTTGCGCCACTCGAGATAAACAAGCAAAAGCACCACCACGGCAAGTATGGCGTAGGCCGCATAGGCTATTGTCTCGGTGGCATCGACCGACCTGGGGAAGAACTTCAGCTCGACGGTGTGGCGGCCGGGCTTGACGTTGATGGCGCGCAGCACGTAGTTGACACGCCCTACCTCTACCTCCTGACCGTCGACAGTGGCCGTCCAGCCCGGGTAATATATGTCGGAGAACACTATTACGCCGCCCTTCGACGAATTGACGTCGTAGGTCAGCTTAGTGGCATCGTAAGCGGTGAGCCTGACAACGCTCGTGCTGTCTTGCGTCTGGCTCTGCCCGAGGCAGTCGGCAAACTTCTTGTCGGCCACAGCCTCGTGGCGCAGGCTTACCTTACCCACCATTTCGAGCTCTTGGTTGGCGTTGTCGACATAGCTTACCTTGTCAACAAACCATGCATTGCCATAGGCATAGGGGTTTAGCAGCGGCACGGTTTGCCCCGACTGCAGCGGCATTATGAAGTACTTGGCGTTGAGCATGTTGAGCACGGGGAATATGCTGTCGCCGTTGATTCGCGTCATGTCGCCTGCATTCTCGGCCACGGCAGCAAACAGCTTCTGCATCTCGGGCGAGATGTATGCCTCTATCAGCTCCTGGTAACGGCGCAGCTTGGCGGCGTGGTAGCCGCCTACGCTCTTCAGGTAATACGATGTCTCGTTCTCGTTGAACGTGTTCGTGGCAAGGTTGAGCACGCGGTAGTAGAGCTGCTTGTCCTGAAGTATCTGCTGCTCGGTCTGCGTCATCTCCACCGGGGCGGTGCGCACGCTGGCGTCGACAAACATATCGTCGTGCAGGTAGCGCTTGTTTACCTGCCACATGTCAATAAGGCAGAGCACCGTGACGGCCCCGACCATGTAGGAAGCCTTAAGCTTGCGCGCCTTGAAGAGCAGCAACAGCAGCGTGCCGGCCACCACAATCCAGAACGACCGCCAGCAGTCGGCAGTGAAAATGGCCTTACGCATCTCGGTGAGGTTGGCCAGCAGCGGCTGCAACTGGTCGGCGGGAATCTGCGACATGGCCTGCATCTCAGCCGACGAGACGTATTCGGGGAAGAAAAGGCCCGGCATCAGCGCGAACAGCAGGGCCATGCCGCCCGTCAGGCCGAAGCTCACGTAGACGAGCTTTATCTTCTTCGTGAGCAACTCGGGCTCGTCGACAAGCCTCTTCAGCGCCAGCATGGCCAGCAGCGGGATGGTGAACTCGGCAATGACGAGTATTGAGGCCACCGTGCGGAACTTGGCGTACATGGGCACATAGTCTATGAACAGGTTGGTGAACCACATGAAGTTGTGGCCCCACGACAGCAGCACGGAGAGCACGGTCGAGGCAAGCAAGGCCCACTTCATGGGCCCCTTGACGATGAACAGGCCGAGAATGAACAGCATCAGCACGAAGGCGCCCACGTAGACCGGGCCGCTCGTGCCGGGCTGCTCGCCCCAGTACTGCCCCAGTTGCTGGTATATCTGCACGTAGTTGTTGTCGGCGTGCTCCATGGCCGTCTCGTTGAGGCTCAGCGGCACCGATGCCCCGCCCTTGGCGTTGGGCACGAGCAGGGTCCACGTCTCGCCCACCCCGTAGCTCCACTGGGTGATGTAGTCGCGGTCGAGGCCGCTGCTTGTCTGGTTGGCCGTATGCTCCTTGACCAGCTCGCTCTTGCCTCGCATCGACTCATGCGAGTATTCCCACGTGTGGTAAAGGTTTGAGATGTTCATGCAGATGCCCAGCACGGCGGCGGCGGCACACACACCCGTGGCCTTTAGGAAAGCCGCCATGCGGCGCTTCCGTATGGCGTCGACGAGGAAAGCCACTATCATGAAGAAGATGATAAACAGGTAGTAGTATGTCATCTGCACATGGTTGGCGTGCACCTCAAGGCCGGCAAACAAGGCCGTGAGTATGAAACCCCACAACAGCTTGCCCCTGTAGGCCAGCACAACACCGGCAATCATCGGCGGCAGATAGGCCAGGGCCATCACCTTCCAGATGTGACCTGCGGCTATGATTATGAAGAAGTAACTGCTGAAAGCCCATACGATGGAGCCCAGCACGGCCAGCGACTGCCTGAAATTGAAGGCCCGCAGCAGTATGTAAAAGCCAAGCAGGTAGGCAAACACATACCATACGTAGTCGGGAAGCCACAGGTGGTAGGCCGTCTCGACGGTCGAGAGGATGCCCGAACTGTCGTACGACGGGGCGATTTGGTAGGTGGGCATGCCGCAGAAAAGGGTGTTGGTCCACCGTGGGGTTTCGCCCGTGCGGGCACGATAATCGGCAATCTCCTGGCCGGAACCGCGCCCGGCCGAGGCGTCATGCTGGTAAAGGATGCGCCCTTCCGTGTCTGCCGGGAAGAAATAAGCGAACGAAAGAACCGCAAACAAGAGCACTGCCAACACATCGGGCAGGCATCGTTTCAATGTCTTCATCTATATAATTGTTTTTATTATTGGTTCAATTCACGGGTGCAAAGATACGTTTTTTAATTCAAAAAGCACCAAATGGCATTGCATAACATCGGCCTCAAAGACATAATTCATATTTATTTGCTATCTTTGCACCATCAAATCAAGACACAAAATGAGAATAGGCATAGTCATAGCTATGGACAAAGAGTTCGCCCAGGTGTGCTCGATGCTGGGCGAAGTGAAGCAAACGGCACGGCGGGGCAAGACTTACACCACCGGCACCATAGGCAGCAACGAGGTCGTGATGGTGCAGTGCGGCATCGGAAAAGTGAACGCCGCCATATGGACGACAGACATGGTGAACGCCTTTAGCCCCGACGTGGTCATCTCGACGGGCGTGGCCGGCGGTGCCTCGACGGCCCTCAACGTGCAGGAAGTGGTGGTGGCAACAGAGTCGTGCTACCACGACGCCTACTGCGGCAGCGACCAGCAGTACGGCCAGATAATGGGCATGCCGCCGCGGTTTGCCTCTGACAAAGCCCTGCTGCGGGCGGCCTCGGCCATCGACTGCGGCACGAAGATAACGCCGGGGCTCATCGTCACGGGCGACTGGTTTGTCGATTCGCGCGACAAGATGCGCGCCATCGTCGCCCACTTCCCCGAAGCCATGGCCGTAGACATGGAGTCTGCCGCCATAGCACAGGCCTGCCACCAGTTCGGGGTGCCGTTCATCAGCTTCCGGATAATAAGCGACATACCGCTCAAAGACGACAAGGCAAGCCAGTACTTCGACTTCTGGGAGCGCATGGCCGACAGCTCTTTCCACGTGACAAGGGCCCTGTTGGAAAGCATATCGTGACTTGCGGCAGCAACAGACAACAGACAGCACAACCACACCAAAACGTTATTGAGATGGACAAGATACCAAGTTTCACAATCAATCACAACCTCCTGCTGCGCGGCATATACGTTTCGCGCAAGGACAACGTGGGCGGCGAGACCGTGACCACGTTCGACATACGCATGAAAGAGCCCAACAGGGAGCCCGCCATGCACCCCGGCGCCCTGCATACCATTGAGCATCTGGCCGCGACATACCTCAGGAACGACCCCGAATGGCGCGACCGTATAGTCTATTGGGGGCCGATGGGATGCATGACGGGCAACTACCTGCTCATGAAAGGCGACCTGGAGAGCCGCGACATCGTCGACCTGATGCGCCGTACGTTCGGCTTTGTTGCGTCGTACGAGGGCGACGTGCCCGGCGCCGCGCCCAAGGACTGCGGCAACTGGCTGCTCCACGACCTGCCGATGGCCCGGTGGGAGGCCCGCAAATACCTGACCGAGGTGCTCGACTGCATAAAGGACGAGAACATGGCCTACCCTGAATAGGCCTCAACCACAACAACAGCGCCGCCCGGCCACCCCCGTTGGGGATGGCCGGGCGGCGTTTTCCGACACCATGCCATACATTTCCAACACAGCCGACGTTGCCATGCAAGGCCACCGTATGGCAAGCAAAAGGGCAAAGGCCTGACCGAGCCGCACGGCCTCAAGCCATGCCCCGATCCGCCTTTGCCCTGTTTTCGCATTGCGGCACCGGCGCCGCAACAATCCAGCTGCGTATATCCTGGCCAAAAGCCTTACGACTTCTGGCTCTTCTTGCGCTCGTTGTGGTCGAGTATTATCTTGCGCATGCGCATGCTCTTCGGCGTTACCTCTACCAGCTCATCCTCCTTGATGTACTCCAAGGCCTCCTCGAGCGAGAGCACGGTGCGGGGTATTATGCGCGCCTTGTCGTCGGAACCGCTGGCCCGGGTGTTCGTCAGCTGCTTGGCCTTTGTAACGTTCACCACGAGGTCGTTGTCGTGAACGTGCTCCCCTACGACCTCGCCGGCATACACCTCCTCGCCCGGGTCGATGAAGAACTTGCCGCGGTCTTGCAGCTTGTCGATAGAGTAAGCATAGGCGGTGCCCGTCTCCATGGCAATCATCGAGCCGTTGATGCGGCGGCTGATGTCACCCTTGTAAGGCTGGTATTCCTTGAACCTGTGGGCCATGATGGCCTCGCCCTGGCTTGCAGTGAGCACGTTGGTGCGCAGGCCGATGATGCCCCGCGACGGCACGTCGAACTCGATGTTCACCCGGTCGGCCTGGCTCTCCATCGAAGTCATCTCACCCTTGCGCCTGGTAACCATGTCAATCATCTTGCTTGCAAACTCTTCGGGCACGTTGATGGTAAGCTCCTCGATGGGCTCACACTTCACACCGTCAATCTCTTTGTATATCACCTGTGGCTGGCCCACCTGCAGTTCGTAGCCCTCGCGGCGCATGGTCTCTATCAATACCGACAGGTGCAGCACTCCGCGCCCGCTCACTATCCACTTGTCGGTGCTGTCCTCAAACTGGCGCACGCGCAGGGCGAGGTTCTTCTCGAGCTCCTTCTGCAGGCGGTCGTTGATGTGGCGGCTGGTGACAAACTTGCCTTCCTTGCCGAAGAACGGCGAGTCGTTGATGGTGAACAGCATGCTCATGGTAGGCTCGTCGATGGCTATGGGCGGCAGCGGGTCGGGATTCTCGAAGTCGCAGATGGTGTCTCCAATCTCGAAACGCTCAAGGCCGATGATGGCGCAGATGTCGCCGCTGGCCACTTCGGGCGCCTTCACATGGCCCATGCCCTCAAACGTGTGCAGCTCCTTGATGCGCGTCTTCTCCATGGAGCCGTCGCGATGGGCTATGGTGACATTCATGCCCTCGCGCAACACACCGCGGTGCACGCGCCCCACGGCAATGCGGCCTGTATAGTTGGAGTAGTCGAGCGACGTGATGAGCATTTGCGGCGTGCCCTCAATCACCTTCGGCGCCGGGATAACCTCGACAATCTTGTCCAGAAGGTAGTTGATGTCGCCCGTGGGCTCCTTGTAGTCTTCGCCCATCCAGCCGTTCTTGGCCGAGCCGTAGACCACGGGGAAGTCGAGCTGGTCTTCGGTGGCGTTGAGCGAGAACATCAGGTCGAACACCATCTCGTACACCTCTTCGGGGCGGCAGTTGGGTTTGTCGACCTTGTTTACCACCACTATGGGCTTCAGCCCTATCTGCAGGGCCTTCTGCAGCACAAACCTCGTCTGCGGCATAGGGCCCTCAAAGGCGTCGACGAGCAGCAGACAGCCGTCGGCCATGTTCAACACGCGCTCCACCTCGCCGCCGAAGTCCGAGTGGCCCGGGGTGTCTATGATGTTTATCTTCGTTCCTTTCCAATTGATGGAGACGTTTTTCGAGAGGATTGTTATGCCCCTCTCGCGCTCCAAGTCGTTGCTGTCGAGCACTTGCCCGCTGAGGTCTTGCCCGTCGCGGAACAGGTTTCCGGCGAGCATCATCTTGTCCACCAGCGTTGTCTTTCCGTGGTCAACGTGGGCAATGATTGCTATGTTTCTGATGTCTTGCATTGAGTTGTTACCTTAAAAACCGCTGCAAAGTTACACATTTTAATCCACAATAAATAATCATGCGCGGTATTTTTAACACGCACGGGCAAAATATGTTTGTTGCGCAAGGGCTGCGCCGGCACGCCACCACGGCCGGGCGAGAGCCTACCTGCGCAACGCGAAATATGCCGACACGCAACGGCAGCCGTACGGCCAGGGCCGTTTTGCCAAACAGGACGGCCCGCTTGGCAGTGCAAAACGACCCAAACGGCAAGCCAAAACGGCCCGTTCTGCACAGCCATGACCAAGGCAAGGCAAACAGGCTGTGGCTCAACCGGTTGCGCAAAGTGCCACGACATGACTAAAAACTCACACCACATGGCGCCACACCATGCGGCGACGACGCAGCCAAGCCACACCGCCACCACCCCGCCCGCAGCACCGCAAACGCCCGGCACGTCTGGACGACAAACCGGGACATACCGAAAACCAGCACAAATTAGCAGCGAAAACAACCGAAATGGGCAACGCCACTGCATCACAACATGCCGAATTGAAACATTTTTCATGTTTTTTCATTGCCGTTTGCAATTTTATTCGTACATTTGCATAAGGCTTGGAGCATGGGAGGCAAGGCAAAATGCCACGCCACGGAGCCACAAAGCAACACCGGGCCGACACTAACGAACATACAGACCGACATGGACTACTACATCATCAAAGACAACCGGAGGCAAGGCCCTTACTCTATAGAATACCTGAGAGAAACAGGGCTGACACAAGACACAAAGGTATGGCGCGAAGGACTGGACGGATGGACAGTCGCCGCCGACGTGGCCGAGCTGGCCGAGTTTGCACTGCCTGCAGCCCCGCCGCCGGTGGACGCGCCGCAAGACAGCAAGGCCGAGGCCACCCGCCCGCCCATGCCGAAGACATGGCTGGCCGAATCGATAGTCGTGACGCTGCTGTGCTGCATAGTGTTCGGAGTGATAGCAATAGTATATTCATCACAAGTGGAAAGCAACTACCTGCAAGGCAACTACGAAATGGCCGAATACAAGTCGCGCCAGGCGCGCAACATGGTGTTCTGGGGCATTGGCATAGGGGCCGGCGTGGCAGTACTGTACATAGGCTTCATCGTCATGGGCGCATTGCTCTCTGCACTGTGACCCACCTGCAAACGACCGTCAACAATTATCAATAACAACTTAAAACAAAGCTATCATGGAAGAAAACGTACAACCAAAGACGTGGCTCGTTGAGTCAATCCTCGTGACCCTGTTCTGCTGCCTGCCGTTCGGCATCGTTGGAATAGTCAACGCCGCAAAGGTCAACTCGCTCTACGCATCGGGCAACATAGAGGCTGCGCAGCAGGCCAGTGCCACTGCCGCCAAGTGGACAAAGATAGGATTCATAGTGGGTATAGTGGTCATCATCGTCTATGCCATCAGCTACGGCGTGATGCTGAAGTCGGCACTGCCCGACATGTAGGCGCTACCGCGCGGCGCAGCAAAGCACGGCAGGCGCCGCAAAGCCAAAGCAAGAAAAGCCACAAAGGCCCATCACGCCACAGCGGATGGGCCTTTGCCATGGCCGGGCTATGGGCCGGCAGGCCGCGCAGGCCACTGCCCGCCGCCACACCCGGCAACAAACAGCAAACCAAACAATGACGAAAACAGCAAGAATAGCCACAACGGCACTCGCGGCATGTGCCATAGCATTGGCCGGGGCGGCCTATTTCGCGCTCGACCCGGCCACGAACGCCATATTCCCACGGTGCCCGTTCCTGACGCTGACTGGCCTGAAATGCCCGGGATGCGGCTCGCAAAGGGCCATCCACTGCCTGCTGCACGCCGACATCAGGGGGGCGGCCGCCTACAACTTCCTGCTGGTGGCCTCGCTGCCGGCCGTGGCCCTGCTGCTGGTGGGCGAACTTGTGAGAAAGCGCCGTCCGGGGTTTTATGCCGCGGTCAACAACACCAAGTTTACCGCGGGCGTGCTGCTGGCGGTGACAGGATGGTGGATATTGCGCAACATAATGGGCTGGTGAGCGCAGCGGACAGCACCGCCGGAGGGGCCCGAACACTAAATATATGTTAACGCGCCACCAATTACATGCTGACAAACAGCGTAATATGAATAAAAATAAGTAACTTTGCAGCCGCAAATTCGGAAAGTCCGATGCATTCGACGATGCGGCCGTTGTGATTAAGGCTGCCGGCATCAGAAGGATGTAATTATCAAACAAATTAATCAAACAAAAAACCATGTATTTAGACAAGGCAAAAAAGGAAGAGATTTTCGAGCAGTATGGAACGTCAAAGACCAACACAGGGTCGGCTGAAAGCCAGATTGCGCTGTTCACATACCGCATCGCCCACCTGACAGAGCACCTCAAGAAGCACCACAAGGACTTCGTGACCGAAAGGTCGCTGACCAAGCTCGTGGGCAAGCGCCGCGCACTGCTCAACTATCTCTACGACCGCGACGTAAACCGCTACCGCGCCATCATCAAGGCTCTCGGCCTGCGCAAGTAACAGGCAAGCGCCAGGCGGAAAAGGAAAACAGGCAGGAAGCACCGGCAAAACGGAGCTTCCTGCCTTTGCTTTTGCCCCACGGCAAGCAGCCGCAGCAGCCAGGGGGCCATGGCGCAGAGCCGGCCAGATATATGCGAAAGGCGCCACAGGCAGTACAGCACTGCCTGTGGCGCCTTGTTTCATGGCCAAGCGGACGCATGCCCGCTGACAGGCCGAAAGCCCGTCAGCGCCCCAATATCTCGTTGAGGGGCATCATCACGAAGTCGCGCTCGTGCATGAGCGGATGCGGAATCTTGAGGTCGGGCTCGTCGACGGTGATGTCGTCGTAAAGCAAAATGTCGATGTCGATGGGCCTGTCGGCATAGCACCCGCCAACCGACTTGCGCCTCCGGCCGAGCTCGCGCTCTATGAGCTGCGTCTGCTCGAGCACCTGCCGCGGGCTCAGGGCCGTGCGGCAATGCACCACGGAGTTGACAAACATGTGGTCTGACTCAAACCCCCACGGCTCTGTCTCATACAGAGCGGAGCGGCCCACCACCTCGCCAACCAGCTCGCCAATCCTGTCGGTGGCAGCGGCCAAGGTCTTTGCGCGGTCGCCGATGTTGGCCCCGAGGCCAAGATAGACATCGTGGAATGCCATGCCTTCACTCATGTCGCATGCCTCCGGCCACGTCAGTCGTCAAGTATGAGCAGCGCATCGCCGTAGCACCCAAACCTGTAGCCATTCTTTACCGCCATCTTGTAGGCCTCCATCACGAGCTCGTAGCCGCCAAAGGCAGCCGTGGCCATGAGCATGGTCGACTCGGGATGGTAGAAGTTGGCCACCATGCTGTTGGCCATGCCATAGTCGTAGGGCGGGAAGATAAACTTGTTTGTCCAGCCGTCAAACTCTTTCAGCAGCCCGTCGGTGCCCACGGCAGTCTCAGTGGCACGTGCCGTGCTCACCCCGACAGCGCAGACGCGGTGGCCGGCCTGCTTAGCCTCGTTGACCACGCGGCAAGCCTCGGCACCCACAATCATCTGCTCGGAGTTCATCTTGTGCTTAGTCAGGTCCTCCACCTCGATGGGCTCGAAGCTGCCGAGGCTGCAATGCACGGTGATGAACGCCTTGTTGATGCCGCGAATCTCCATCATCTTCATCAGCTCACGGCTGAAGTGCAGCCCTGTGGAAGGTGCAGTGACAGCCCCCTCGTTCTTGGCGAAGATGGTCTGGAAGTTCTCCATGTCGTCGGCCGTGGCAGGCCTGCGGTCGATGATGTAGCGCGGCAGCGGTGCCTCGCCCAAGGCAAAGAGCTCGCGCTTGAACTCATCGTGAGGGCAGTCATACAGGAACCTGAGCGTGCGCCCGCGGCTCGTGGTGTTGTCGATGACCTCGGCCACCATCGGCCCGTCGTCGTTGAAAAACAGCTTGTTGCCTATGCGTATCTTCCGGGCCGGCTCAACCAGCACGTCCCAAAGGCGCAGTTCTTCGTTGAGCTCGCGCAGCAAGAACACCTCAATCTTTGCGTCGGTCTTCTCCTTGGTGCCGTAGAGTCGGGCCGGAAACACCTTGGTGTCGTTGAAGATGAAGGCGTCGCCGTCGTCAAAGTAGTTCACTATGTCGCGGAAACCGAGGTAAACGGGATTGCCATCGGCATCTAGCATGTCGTTGCCCTCGGCGTCTTTCTTGCACATCTCTATACTATTGCTCTTGCGGTGGGCCACCATCAGGCGGCACTCATCGCGATGGTACACCTTGTCGACGGTGCCGTCGGGATTGGGGAACGCGCGGAACGGCGGCTCAAGGGCCACCTGCGCCTCTGGCAACTTAAACTTGAATTGTGTCAGTTTCATATATTCAATCTCCTTTCAGTATATTGTCTTCAATGTCCTGTCGTTCGAGCCACGCCGGAAAGTCGTCGAGCGTCACGCAGTCTTCGGCCCTGACGGCGCCAATGCGCGTGCGGCGCAACGACGTGAGGAAGGCTCCGCTGCCCAGCTCGCGGCCAATGTCGCGGGCCAGGGCGCGTATGTATGTGCCCTTGCCGCAGACCACCCTGACGGCAAGCCTCATGCGCGTGGCATCAAAATCCATAAGCTCTATCTCGTCGATACGCAGCGTCTTGGGCTTGAGCTCCACGTCGCGCCCCTTGCGCATCAGGCTGTAAGCCCGGGCCCCGCCCACCTTGCAGGCAGAGTATTCGGGCGGCACCTGGCTTATCTCACCCACAAAACGGGCCAGCGCGGCCTCGACCTTGGCGCGCGTGATGTGCGCCGTGGGATAGGTGGCGTCGACGGTGTGCTCCATGTCGAAGCTCGGAGTGGTGGCCCCGAGCTGCATGGTGGCCACATACTCTTTGGTGGTGAGCTGCAGCCTCTCAATCTCTTTGGTCTTCCGGCCGGTGCAGAGTATGAGCACGCCGGTGGCCAACGGGTCAAGCGTGCCGGCGTGGCCGGTCTTGAGCCGCTTCACGCCGAGGCGCTGGGATATGAGGTAACGCACCCTTGCCAACGCCCCGAAGCTCGACATACCGTAGGGTTTGTCAAGATAGATGTACTCTCCCTCGGTGAAGTTCATTATGCCATCTCAAGTGTGTGGCCAGTGAACAGCAGCGCAAGGATGACCAGCCCGACGATAATGCGGTACCAGCCGAATGCCTTGAAGCCGTATTTTGTCACATAGCTGATGAAGAACTTTATGGCAAGCATGGCAACGACGAATGCCACGAGGTTGCCTACGATGAGCGCCCCGAGGTTGTTCATGATTATGTCGGTGCCGCCTTCGCTGAAGAGCTTGTACATCTTGTAGACCGTGGCGGCAAACATGGTGGGCACGGCGAGGAAAAACGAGAACTCGGCCGCGGCCTTGCGGGTGAGCTTCTGGGCCATGCCGCCCACGATGGTGGCCATGGAACGCGAAACGCCCGGTATCATCGAGATGCACTGGAAGAGGCCCACCATGAACGCACGGCGCTCGGTCATCTTGGTGCTCTCGCTGCCGTTGCCGAACAGTTTGTCGCAAAAGAGCATGA
Organism: Marseilla massiliensis; assembly: GCF_023336985.1. Taxonomy (NCBI): domain Bacteria; kingdom Pseudomonadati; phylum Bacteroidota; class Bacteroidia; order Bacteroidales; family Prevotellaceae; genus Marseilla; species Marseilla massiliensis. The sequence continues at coordinate 132,647 of NZ_JAMBLP010000008.1, forward strand.
ACACACCGCCAACCACGAGCATGATGGCCACAACCATGACGCTCTCGAGCATGGCGTCGATCATGTCGCTGAACAAAAGCCCGAGCACGGCGGCTGGGATGAAGGCCACCAGGAGCTTCCAGTAGAAGTCGAACTTGTGGAGGAAACGCTTGACAGCCGAAGCCCCCTCGGGCAGCGGCTCACGGTTGAGGCGGAAGAAACGCTTCCAGTAGAGCACCACCACAGAGAGTATGGCACCAAACTGGATGATGAACGTGAATGCCTTGACAAACACGGTGCTCTCTACGCCAAGCACGTTTTGGGCAATTATCATGTGGCCTGTTGACGACACAGGCAGGAACTCGGTGAGTCCCTCGACGATGGCGATGATTATCACCTCGAGCAATGTCATGTCTCCCATCTTACTCTGCCGTTGCCTCCTGGGTTGGTTCTACACTCTCTAAGGCCTCGCCTGCAACAGACTTTGGCTTGCGGATAATGGCGTAAACCATGCCGACAAAGCCGACAAGGCACACAACGGGAGCCACCTTGATGCGGCGCGCACTGAAGATGTCGGGGTTATACACGTCTTCAGTCGACCCGGGCCCGCTCATGAGCACGAAGCCGACTATCACTATTGCCATGCATACTGCCAGCAATATGAAATTCGTACGGTCGAATGCTAAATTTCTCTTGTCCATTATAATTAAACTAATACTCTTATCAAAAACCAATATGCAAACGCCCCCACGGCGGCAGACTGCGACGCACGCCGGGCCGGAGCCGGCTGCATGCAGCCGTGGCTGCGGCCACGCAATGGCACCCCCGCGTGGCTGCCGGAGCGGGTGGCAGGCTAAATCTTATACAAGTCGCCGGCCGACATGCGCAGGAACTTGTTGACCGAGATGCAAGAGCACAGGGTGGTGATGACTATGCCGAACACAAACACGGCAACCCCGGTGATGGCAAGCTCGCGCCATGTGACCACGGCCACTATCGAAGGCTCGTAGGTATAGAGCAGGTAGGCCCCGCCGCCAAGCACACCGCAGGCCAGCACAGCGGCCAGCAGGCCTATGCCTATGGCATTGCGCAGGAACGGGCGACGTATGAAGCCCCACGAGGCACCGACAAGCTTCATCGTGTGGATGAGGAAACGGCGGGAATAAACGCTCAGTTTCACGGTGCTGTTAATCAGGGAGAACGAGACACACGTGAGCAGGACGGCCAGCGCAAGCAGCACCACGCTGAACTTGCGCAGGTTGTTGTTGACGCTGTCCATGAGGTCTTCCTGGTAAGCCACGTCGGTAACACGGCTGTCTTTCATGAGCTCGGCCGATATCCAACGGAGCGAATCGCGGTTGGCATATTCCGACTTCATGCGCACCTCGAGCGTGGCCGAGAACGGGTTGAAGCCGAGAAACTCAGACGGGTCGGCGCCCATGGCGGCCGTCTGCTCCCGCTGGGCCTGCTCCTTGCTTATGTAGTCAACGTTGCGGGTGTAACGCCGGCGGTACATGTCGCGGCACATCAGGCGCGCCTGATTGTCGGTCACGCTGTCGGCCAACATCACCGTCACCGTGAGGTTTTCCTTAACGTAGGCCGAAAGGTTGCGGGCCGTGAGCACGAAAAACACCAACAGCCCAAGCAAAACGAGCACCATTGTGGTGCTTATACACAAAGTAACCACCTGCAGCCCATGGCGGCCGCCGGCTCTTTTACGTCTCTTTCCCATTATCTTAGCAGGATGTAATACATCTTAGATTGTGCAAAGTAACAAAAAAATCCGTTCACGGGCAACTGATTAACTACTATTAACAACGGGTGTCGCATTATTTTGTATACCTTTGCAGAAGACAAGATGCACCCGGGCAAGAGTGGCAATGCCACGCCTTCGGCCCCGGTCTTGGCACGGCGGCGCGGCCGAAGGCGCCGGCCGGGCCCGAGGCCGGGCATCTGGCGGTGCCGGACTGCACCATCAACGTATTAACCAAAAGAAATGAATCATGAGCACTGTGATATACCCTTCGCCCATTTTCGGGCCGATACACAGCCGGAGGCTGGGAGTATCTCTTGGCATCAACCTGATGCCGGCCGACGGCAAGATTTGCACTTTCGACTGCATTTACTGTGAATGCGGACTGAACGCACAAAGGCGACCTGCACTGCCGAGACCCACTCGGGAAGAGGTGGCTGGCGCTCTCGAGGCAAAGCTGAAGCAGATGGCGGTCGAGGGACTGCTGCCCGACGTGCTGACGTTTGCCGGCAACGGCGAACCTACGCTTCACCCCGACTTCGCAGCGATAATAGGCGACACTATATGCCTGCGCGACAGGTATGCACCGAAGGCAAGGATTTCGGTGCTGAGCAACTCGACGGCGGCCCACAGGCCCGACGTGCGCAATGCGCTCATGCGGGTTGACAACAACATTCTGAAACTCGACACGGTAGACCCGGGGTATATCAACCTGGTGAACCGACCGGCATGCAGATTCAATGTGGACGACGTGGTGTCGACACTGAAGTCGTATGAAGGGCACCTGATAATACAGACAATGTTCATGAAAGGGTCTACGGGGGGCGTGAGCGTTGACAACACGGGCGAGGAATATGTAGGCCCGTGGCTTGATAAGGTGGTAGAGATTGCGCCGCGTGAAGTCATGATATACACCATTGACCGCGAAACGCCCGACCACGGCCTGAAGAAAGCCACACGCGACGAACTCGACGCCATCAGAGACAGGGTGATTGCTGCGGGCATTCCGTGCACAGCTTCATATTGAGCCCAATCGGCCATCATATCCGCCGGGGATGCGCCTTTGATGCTTATCACGGCCTTATGGTGCTTTCGCTCTGTTGCCGGCATATTGCCTGACGCATTGCCGCGCCGTTGCCCGCCAAGCCGGGGGCAAAGGCGGCGGCCAATATGCCCAGCAACCGGGCGGGGGTGCCTTGCCCCATAACGAGGAATTGGGGGTGAACAGGATGCCACCATGCATAGGCCGACGCCACAGACAAGCGGAGATGAAGCCGCTTGGGACATAATAGTGACAATTGGGGCCAAGGGGAAGGCTGCCATCAACCCACAGGCGGACGGCTGGCCACAAAACCACCAGGCAGCGGCACGACGCCTACGGCACGGCCGAAAACCGAATGACGACAAAAAGGCCGCAGGAAACAGTTTGTTTCCTGCGGCCAAAATATAAGGATGCGCGGCCATTCTAAATATAACCGATGCACTTGCCGATTATGTCAAGACACACCGGGGTAAACGAGGTAAACAATCTGCATTACTTGACCATCACCTTCTTTGTGGTGCCATCGGAGTACTTGACGATGTTGAGGCCCTTCTGAGCCTTGTCAAGACGCACGCCGTTGACATTGTAACGGGCCACCACCGTTGCACCGTTGGCATCGTCGGTAACACCCTCGATGGATGCGCTGCCGCCATTGCCGAGGCTCACCTGTGCCGCATTGACTATTGAATAGTTGTTGCGGTTGAGGAGAAGGGCCGTGAGATACAGTTTTTCCTTGTTCTGTATGAGCGTATTGGCCGATATGTCGAGAGTGGTGCTGTACGACAGTTTCTCATCCTTCATCACCACCGAGGGCACACTCTCGTCTATGCCATTGAGGGCATCCCACGCCTGAACAATCACATTGTCGTATGCCATATTAACATAACGGCCTGCACTTGTCCAACTACCAAAGTCGGCATTATATCCTGTGCCGCCTGAAAATCCATTGGCCTGATACCAGGTGTGGTCGTCTTTCTCGCCTTGCATGCCGTCTTCTGAAAGCACGAAGGCTATGGCATAAGGATTGGCAGAGCCAAGACTGATGCGAGAGCAGCCGAAGCTGAAATCAACCTTGGCATTGATGACCGACTTGCCTGTGTCGGCCCAGTCGGCCGTGAGAGCCACCGTTGCCTCTGTTGGCATAATCTCTTTAACGAATTCTACATATTTGTAGGAACCAAAAGTAAGTGTGCTGCTTGCCGGATCTGCATATGGGTCACCAAAAGCCGAACGGTCGTACAAGGCTATGGGGAAATCGGGGTTGTATGCCCTAATAACATCATAATAAGAAGCACACTCCATCGGATCGACGTCTTTCTCGTCCCTCGAAGCATGCCCCGCAAGGATGATTATGTCGTCGCCATACCTCTCCTTCAGCTTATGCACACCGACGTGGCCACGAGGACAGTTAACGCACCAAGTACCGGTGAACTCTTCGACAACCGACGTGCGCTTGGCCGACTTCTCAAAGGCAAACACCTCATATGAAGTTGACGGATTCGACGAAGTGTTGACCTCGCCATTGACTTTTGTTATCTTAAATTCCACTTGATGGACGCCCTCGGTAGTGAAGGTGTAAGGCACTACAAGTTCGTCATTGCCGCCTCCGGCAAGAGGGGCCGGGAAGTTGTATGTCTGCTCCTTTTGGGCCTCGCCATCGACTGTAAGCACAAAGCTCACGTTGTCAATTGCGGAAGCTGCATTATTGTAGACGGCAGCCGACAGCCTTGTCTCCTGGTTGATCAGCGCCGGCTTCTCAAGCTGCTTGTCCATTGAGACATTGGCATGTGAGCAGTTGGTGACATCAAGACGGGCCATCGCAACCAAGCTGCCAAGTTTCAACAATGACATGTCAAGAAAGACGTCTTGATTTTGTGCTGGAACACCAAAGAAGAAACCGCCACTCATGGGTTCACCCCAGAACACCAGAGGGCTCTCTGTTGTTGTTGTGAAAGAAAAGCCAATGAGGCATCCGTTCTCCGGAATGGTGTATTTGGAAGCCAGCTCAAGGTCCTTGAGGGCAAACATGTTCCTACCCGCCCCCTTCAACTCGAAGTCGGCTAGATTCTCGTGATAGTCGGCCATGTCGGGCGTTTGCGGGAATGATATACTCCCTTGGGCATTTGACTTAACACCGTCTATCCACAGCTTTACGTTTGTGTACTTGCCGACACCCAACACCATTATGACTGAATCGACCACGGCCTTGGCATAATTGCCGGGCACCATAAATGCCACGTTATAGTTGGTAAGTTGTGCGTAAGCACTGGCCTTGTCATCAAAAATAACTGAAATGATTTTCCAACCTATTGCTGAAAACTTGCCATCTTCACTCATCGGGTAGGCGAACCAAATGGTATTATCTTCTCCTGCACGACGCATCGGAGCAGGCTTTTTCATGCTGCGCAACTGCGAAGGCATCTGTGCTATGCCCAACGGATGTTGGGACGCACCGGCGAACCCCATGTCACCTACTTTTAAGTTTGCTGACTTCTCCATCAACGAGCTAACGTTTTCTACTTGCTGAGGATTCAGCACAACAGCCTCCTGCGCGCTCACGGAGCCGAGGGAAGCCAACATAGTTACGCCTAAAAGCAACCTTTTAATCATAACGATAATTTTTTAGTTAAACATTAATTTAATTAATAGTGATTTAATATATTTATTTCTGGCCGCGACACCCTTGGAAGGAATGTACGCTACTGCATGTCAAACGTTACGAAGAGAGTCGAACATGGGCATGACGGATTGTGACTATAAAAGCCTGCGCAAGGCTTGCGTGACAACGCAAAGGCGCATGGGCGGCCGCATGTCACACATAACGACTTTAGTTAAACATGAACATTGTGAACCGTGACTCTGACTTCGGGCTACAGCCTCGCCCTCCTGCATTACAAGGGGTGGGATGCTGCATCTGCCATGAAACGAACTTTGTTAAACATAAACATAATGAATAGTGACTTAAGTTAATACTACTGACTGTGGCCCCATGTAACGGAAGAGCCTGCCGCTATGTGTGCCGGGCCACCGGGTGGCCGGAGAACGATCATGTGAAAGCCGCAGGAAACACGCAGTTTCCTGCGGCTTTGTTGTTATGCATTGCTGCCCGCGACTTCCAACAAGCCTGTTGTGCCCCGCATGAGGGGCATAACCCGCAGACAACAATATGCTTGATTTACTTCACGATTACCTTCTTGGTGGTACCGTCGGAGTACTTAACTATGTTAAGACCCTTCTGTGCCTTGTCAAGGCGCACGCCGTTGACATTGTAACGGGCAACCTCGGCTGCTCCGTTGGCATCGTCAGTGACACCCTCGATGGCTGAGCTGCCACCGTCGCCGAGGCTCACCTGTGCCGCATTGACTATTGAATAGTTGTTGCGGTTGATGAGAAGGGCTGTGAGATGCAGCTTTTCCTTGTTCTGTATGAGGGTGTTGGCCGAGATGTCGAGAGTGGCGTTGTATGTCAGGTTCTCACCCTTGAACACAGTGGAAGGCACGCTCTCGTCGATGCCGAGAAGCGCATCCCATCCCTGGACGACAACGTTGTCGTAATCCATCTTTACATATTCGCTTGCGCTAACCCAGCTCAGCATATTGTCATCATTGCCGAAACTCGTTTCGCCTGAATAATAGTTGTACTGCAGCCACTGCTGGCCCTCGCCGGTCATGTCGTCTTCAGAGAGCACAAAGGCAACGGCATACGGATTGGCGGAACCAAGGCTGATGCGCGTGCAACCGAAGGTGAGACCGACGTTTGCATTGATTACATTCTTGTCTGTGTCGCCCCAGTCGGCGGTAAGGGTAACTGTTGCCTCAGAGGGGAACGATGAGTTCAATATATCAATATATTGGTTGGCACCGAATGCATATTGGTTACCGTCGATGCCCTGGTATGCGTCGCCAAGCAGGCAACGGTCGTAAAGGGCTGACGGGAAGCCCTGGGCGAAACCGTAAACAACGTCTAAGTATGTGGCACACTCCATCGGGTCGATTACTGTAGAACTGGATGATGCATGAGCGGCAAGGGTTATAATGCCTTCACCATAACGCTCCTTCAGCAATTCAAGGCCAACATGGCCGCGAGGGCACCATCCGCACCATGTGCCGGTGAACTCCTCGACAACCGGTGTGCGCGTGGCTGATGTCTCAAGGGCCAGCACATCGAATGCCGTCGAAGCAGATGTCGAAGCGTTTGCCTCGCCGTTTACCTTGGTAATCTCTATGCTGACTGGGTGGATGCCCTCTGTTGTGAATGTGTAAGGAACACTGATGTAACCGCCAGATCCACCGGGCAGAGACGAAGAGAAATTAAGTGTCTGCTCCTCCTGGGCTTCGCCGTCGACAGTGAGGACATAGCTTACGCTTGTCACATCGGTGGCGATAGCGTTGTTGTATACAATCGGTGAAAAATCATAAGCGGTATTCATCAGCACGGCTGTCTCGGGAATCGTTTGTATCGACACATCGTTCTGCGAGCAATTGGATATGTCCATCAATGCCATGATGGGCAGATTGCCGAAAAGGCCGTATGATGCCATGTTGTTCCACAACATTTCGCCCTGGTAAGGCATCTGCATGTAGAAGGCACCCGACGATGATTCAACATTCCAAGTGAACAATGGAAACTCTACGGTTGTTGTAAACGAGATGCCGATGAAGCATCCGTTATCAGGCACTGTATACGGGGTTGACAATTCGTAGCCCTCTTGAGTAACCATGCCGGACGGGGCATCAACCTGGTGGTCACCAATGTTCTCACAATAGTCGGCCTCTTCGGGGGTTGACGGCAGGATGATGTACTGGCCGTCTGTCTCGTAAGCACTTACCCAAATCTTAAAGTTTGAATAGGCGCCAGACGGGAACACTGAGTAAACAGAGTCGATAACGGCCTTGGCATAAGTAGATGGAACATATACAGCTACATTGTAGTCTGTGAGGCCGGCCATAGAAGCATCATCAAACACCTCTGAAAAAGCATTCCATCCCCACACATAGCCGGAACCTTGTGAGTTCATGGGATAGCCCCACAGAACATAAGAGGTTGCGTCTGCACGCTGCATGGGCGCAAGTTTCTTGGCACCATTGGCCGTCGAGGAAAGCTGCATCGGACGGCCCGATACCTTGTTGACAACACTCAAGCCGAAGTCTGGCAACTTCAGGCTTGCTGCCTTCTGAACCTGCTTGCTACTGTTTTTCGCAAAGCCGGAGCCGAGCCTGATTGCGTTCTGGGCATTCGCCGTACCCACGAAAGCAACCATGGCTAAGCATAAAAGTAATTTTTTGATCATAACCCTAAAATTAGTTTCAGTAAATATAAGATAGACTAAGCAATCTTATCTAACCACGTATTTGCGGGCAGTGTGGGTGTTCGCATCCACCAATATATACACTCCCGCACGAAGCGAGCGGAGACCCGACGCCGAGACTCCCTTGGCTACTACGCTGCCTGTAAGGTCGTAGACATCAAACGATGCCGATGCAATGCCGGCATTGCCAATGCCCGATGTCGCGTTGCAGACAAACTTGATGTACACTACATGGGTCTCACGACCTATGGTTACACTAAGCTTGGTTAGCATCTCGCCGTTCTTGACATCTTCCACATGAATGTCAACACCCATGCTGCCATTGGGACCTAATCCCAAAGTGGCGGTGTAAGTTGACCACACGTTGGTCCTGCACTCACCACCCATGCAATTCACGGGGTAAACGCCATCACCCAACGAACCGCTAACGTAGCTATAGTTAATCTGGATTTGACTTCCTTTCAACTCGCTTGACGTCAGGTTACAAAGCACCAGCCGATTGCCCATGTAGCAGTCCTCCCGCATAAACAGCGGCTCATAAGTGGAAACGAACTCTACTGTAGAGCCTTCGGGAACGGTCTTGCCATCCATACGGAACTCAAACGTCTGCGCTACAACCATCACTGTTGATACAACAGCAAGGATAAATGTAATAAACAATCTTTTCATGCCTATAACCTGTTAAGTTTGTAATGTTTTAATTAATCACTCCGACGGCAGGACTTCGGTGCGCGCAGCCTGAACAACGCCGGATGAATTGTCGACGAAAGCAACGACAGCCATGTGGCGCGGACGCCATATATCGTCGAGCTTTATCGTTGTGGTGTATATTTCCTTCATATCTTCGCCGGCACTAATTGTGACAGGAACGCCATCAATCGGCGTGGCTGATGTGCGGAAGATGTTGTTGAAACGGTGGTCTATGACCGGCCCGCTACTAAAAAGCTGCATCGTAACGATGCTGTCTTCTGTGAGCCAAACATGGGCGTTGCCGGTGAAATCGGACTTGGCGCGGCCCATGACGCTGACCGTCACGCTACGGTCAGCCTCGTTGTATGACGAACGGGCGGAAAGAGCAACCGTAGTCTCGCGCCTTAGCCCGTTGACAATGGCCGTGAGCCAGTTGGGCTGGCTTAGCACCCCACCAGTGCGGTCGATGATGGCATTAGGCTCGCTCTGCAGACCGTATCGGCTGAAGAGTTGTTCGCCGAAATCGGTGGCCAAGCCCTCAAACTGCGGATTCTGGCCCACCCCTATGGCGAGATTCATGTTCCTGCCTGCATGTATTGAAACTACAATGACTTTGTTTGGCCCGCCGTTGGCTTCTTGCATAACTTCGAGAGCCTCGGATGCAGCCGGACAGTTGACGCACAACTGGCCGGAGAACTCCTCAACCAACACTGAGTGGTATATCGGGGCGTTGATGTCGGTAGTGTCAGAACCGGTGCTGTCGCCGGGTGATATGGGGTCGTCGACAGCAAGGTAACGGTCGCCATCGCTTATCTGGTCGCAAGAGGCAACTCCCATCGCCACGAGGGCCAAAGCCATGAATACTGATTTCTTTAACTGCATAGTCGATGTCAGAAATTAAAGTTGTACGACATTGTCACTCCCTTGCTTGCCGGCACCCAGCGGCATACGCCGCCTGAGCAGTTGAAGCCAGCACGGGTGCGCGCATATCCCACCTGTAGACGATGGGCACCTTTGGCAAATGTGACTGAACCGTTGTAGTAATGTATCTCGTCACCGATGCTGTATTCATCCGAAACGGTGAACATCAGGTATGGCAACACAGACAGCTCGAGCAGTCCGTAGACGCAATCACAGTCGCCATCTTCATTGTTCACACCCGAAGTCATGTCGAGATACTGGGCCTCTGCACGCAGGGTGAACTTGTCGTTGAACTGATACTTGCCCTCAGCCACGTAGATGTTGTTGTGGAGCATGCCGCCGTGGCCCTCTACCGCTGTCTTGTTGTAGAACTGGTTCATGTACATAAGGTTGAGCTTGAAGGCCTTGGTGAACTTCTTCTCAATCTGTACGTTGAAGTCCTGATAGTACTTAGAGTCGCCCCACTTGAAGAAAGCAGAGCCGTAGCCGTCGGTTCCGGGATAGTAACCGTTGGAACCCTGCATGATGCCGTCGGCGTAACGAGTGTTCTTGGCAATGGAGTGAACATGCGAGAAGTTCAACTTAACCTTCGTGCCATACTTACCTCCGAGGAACGAATGGCGCTTGAAGTTGTAAGCCAGCTCGGCCTGGTAAGCCCATTCGCCATCGGGCTGCGTGGCATACGGATAACGTGCGGCAAGAGCATAGGTGTGCTCCATCGTGAACGCAGGCAGGTGATTGATGAACGAAGAGTTCTCCGACAGCGACGGCAGTGTGCGCTGGCTGCGGAACGACATGTTGTCACTGCGCTTGGCCTGCACCAAGAAGCTCATGCCACGCTTGGAGTAACTGGCCGACAACATGGCCACATACCCCTTGCGGTAGATGTAGTCGTTGTCTTGCGACGGGTCTTGCGACTTCTGGGCATACTCGGCCAGCACGTTCCAGTTGCCGGTCTGCAGGCGCAGGCGCACGTCGAAGGCCTGGACATCGGTCGGGAAGTTAAGGCGCTGCTTGCCGTCGTAACTCACAATCATCTCCTCGTCGCCTTCGTGCTTGTTGACAAACGAGGCGCCAAAGGTGAGGTATGTGTTCTTTTCCTGCATCTTCTTGAACCACTGGTCAACACTCAACTCAACGTCGGCACCGCCAACCCACGAGCGGTTGAGCCCCTCAAACGGGCCTCCGTCATGCCAATAGCGGCGCTGCTTGCCTGCCAGCACCTTCACCGTAGCCCAGTTGAAAGGCTTGTAGACCAGTCGGCCGCCAAGCAAAGAGTTGTCGATGCCGAGGCTGCGCTCCTCATACGTGCGGAGAATGAAGCCCGAACCGAACTGCTCGTAGAAATTACCGGCGGTCACCTCTACATTCTTATACTTACCCTTAACATAGATGTAGGGTATTCCCCACCCCTTGTAGTCGGGCTCGAATCCGGGAAGCGGGTGGTCAAGATATTCCACACGCGCCCCGGCGTCGATGTACTTGCTCGACAAGTTGACCTCGCCAAAGGTATTGGTGAGGGCAAACTCGCTATAATCCTCAGCGCCAATCGTCGCGTCGGACTGCGGTATAAGGATGTCGCTCTGTATGCTACCGCTCACCTGAACCTTGTTGCCACCGGCTTCCGATTCCTGGGCCATGGCCACAGACGCACAAGCGACGCAGCATCCAAATACGGATATTAGTCTAAACAGTCTCAAAACAATTGGCTTAAAGGGTTACTTAATCAGTTCACGCACTTTCTCGATCAGCTCTTTCTCGGCACCATCGGTGTAGCCATTGTGCTTGTACACGATGTTGCCCTTGCCGTCGACGATGATCACATAAGGTATCATCTGTATGCCGAGGGCACGCTTGAAGTCGCTGTTGGGGTCGAGGAGCACATCATACTCCCAGCCATTGCTGTCAACCAAGGGCTTTACCTTGTTGATGTTCTGTGCCTGGTCGATGCTGACGGCAATGAGCTTGACGCCTGTCTCATCCTGCCAGTCGGCGTAAACCTCGCTGATGGCAGAAAGCTCACGGTTGCAGGGCTTGCACCATGTGGCGAAGAAAGAGATAATAAACGGTTTGCCGTCATTCGACAATTTATCTGTCTGTACCGTCTTGCCGTTAATGTCTTTAAGAGTAACGGCCGGCAATGTCTGTGCCTGCGCTATACCTACGATGGCGAGGAAAGCAACTACGAGCAAAACTTTGATACTCTTCATAATTTCAATCTTGATTTAAAAGGTTATAATGTCCGTATCGGCCAACGGCCGACACGGACATTTGATGATTAGTTATCGCAAAACGTAAGATGACGCTACAACGGGAGCGCGCTTCAACGTCGGACGGTAGAACGTCATGAGCGGGCCTTGGTCGGCACTCTCCGTCATCGAGTTGGAAGAGAACGCCTCAAGGATGATGCCGTCTATAGGCAACGCTCCGGCTGTGGTCCCGAGGTAACCGCTGAACGTTCCACTTGTGCCTTCTACATCGTCGTAATCAAACGACAGCGTAAGGGTGGACATAGTGTTGTATGCGGTCCAGTAATTACCGGCTTGGAACGCAGCATAGACATAATAGGAACTGTAACGTCCGACATAGCAACCGCTCTGTATCGTGAAGCTCATCGCATCAGAGTCGTAAGCCATCGGTATGCTCAGGCCCAGGGCAGTGATGCGCAACGCATCCCTTGAAACGGTAACGCTGAAGTTGCGCTGTGGCCCTTCGGCATCGTCACTGTAATAGAACGTGTATGTCCCGGCAATGTCGGTATCGAAATCAGCCTGCTGCACGCGCAACGAGTCTTTCACTCCACCCGACTGGTATGCAACATATCCGCGACGGATATGCCCTGTTGTGTTAGCCGTGAAAGAAACCTCGAGGGTATCTCCCGACAGCGACGTGGTTATCCAATCGGGGGCTGAGAGAACCTGAACGTCCATGTTTGATGTGAAAACAACCACATCAGAACCGGCAGCATTGCCCGACGATATCTCAGACTTGTCTACCGACAAGATGATTCCGCGCTGGGTGACAGGCACCTGTATCGAGTCGGAACCGTTGCGGAGCACCACCACAGTGGAGCGACCGGAAACGCCGGTGTTCTGATCGACAGAAACAATTACCGAGTCGGCGCTGACGGTGGCAGTACACCATGATGCACGCGCTGTTGCAGTCACCGTGCCAGAATTTGAGGCGAAGTGTATTGAGCCCACTGAAGAAGCCGGTGAGAAATCCAAGTGAGCGGCCACAATCGAAATTGAACTTTCCGTTGCATAGGGATTCTCGACATCGTCGTCGCAAGCCACGAACGAACCGAGGCAACAAACGGCAAGCAATATATTAAAAAGTTTCTTCATAACTGTCGATTAATTTAGTTTTGTCATTGATGTTATGTTGAGCATGAGCACATAACCATTAACACCCCACTCAGTGAACTGCCCGAGGCTCTCGCCAGAAGAGTCTGTGAGCCAGAAGCAGAACGAGTCTGTTGTCAGGTTAACATCGGAATTTGTCACCCAATTATACACAGGATTCTCGCTGTCACCATTCCATACCGTAACCATGCCACAGCCTGTGTAAGCCGGGAACAGGTTGCCGCCTGAAGCCCAGTTCATGGCATTCAGCCAGATTATATTGCTGCCCTGCTGGCCTACGGCCTGCGTATTCCACTCGAGGCGGCCTGCCTGGCGGTTGAAATGAAGCACAACCTCAAAGTTCGGGTTGAGCCCGGACATATTGTAAGAAGTGCCGTCTTCAGAAGGAGTGAGCGTCACATCGATGGTCGACTCAACCATATCATTGTTGTTGCCCGGCACATAATAGAGCAACCTGTAATTGCCGGCAAACTTCTCGAAAGACACATAGTCGTCAGGCACAGACCCAGTCATGGCAAAGTTGTTTGCCCCGGCGTTTATCCCGGAGAACGTCATTCCATTGCCATTATAAGCAAACTCAGAGAGAGTAGTGCCATTCACGTCGACGTCATCATACAAGCGTATGCCCGAGTCAGTATAAGTGAATGCGACGGGAACCTGCTCATCAACGCTGTTGTTCGTGTAGTTGAACGTTACAGTACGGCTGTCATAGTCAAATGAAGCCGAAACAGAGTCAGACCCAATCATGCCGTCAGCCGTGGCGACATAGATGCTGTCTCTCATTGCATTGACCTTAGCCAGGTAGTCGAGCGGCGCCTCGGTGAGAGGATGCAGGTAGGCATAGTTGCCGATGCGCTTTCCACGGAGGACAACGAGCTCAGGCGTAGCGCTTTCAACAACGAACTCGTAATCAGCATGATACCCCTCATAGTTGGTAGAGCTCGGCGTAGACAGCTCATGAAGCACCTCGTTGTATGTATCGAAAGTAAGCACAGGGCCCTGGTCGGTGCTCATCTTATAGTAAGAAGTGCACTCCCGAGGCATGCTCTCCGATGCAACAGTACAAGTGAGCGAGTCAAACTTTACGGTCATGGCTCGGCCTCCATACTGCTGGTCGTCACCTATATAATAGTCCATCACCCAACCGTATTGAGCACTCCGCAAGACTTTCTTTGCCTCATTCATGGCCTGCTGAAGGCGCAGGGATGATGATTCGTTGAACGCATCGTCCTCTTCACTCTGGCAAGAAGTAAGCACCAATGCCGGAAGAGCCAGCGCTAACAGAAACAATATATTCTTAATTTTCATAACCTTCATTTGTTTAATCAATTGAAACGTCTGTCAAATCAATCTTCCCTGAAACGATGTCATGCTCACGGCGAAGCACTGCGTCGCGCAACTCATCCAGGTCAATGTTGAAGTTATCCCTCATGTAAGAACGGACGATGTCCAGTTTGCTCTCAAGGTATGCGCGTCCGGGCTGCGGGTTGTCGTCAGTTCCGGCAGCCTCCTGCATCCACTGCTCCCACTGCTCTTCGGTGTTTGTGACATACATCGACATCATCTCGGCGAAGTCCTCGGCATGAGACTGCTGGGCATAGGCAGAGATGTAGCCACGCTTCAGGTAGTCGGTGTTCCAAGGAGCGTCGCTCCAGCTGTCGGCCACATAGCCTGTGGAAGTAATCATCTGGTAGGCGGCAGAATAGTCTACCGTCTGGTTCAGGATATGTGTGAACTCGTGGTGGATGGTCTTCAGGTAATACTCGTTAAGCGACTCAATCGAATACTTGTAGCTATCGATATAGTTGACGCCCATGAGGAATATCTTTCGGCCGCCCTCGGCTGTTCCGAGCTCAAACGTACCATTGTTACGATAGTGCCATTCGCCCTCGAGGAAGAACAGTTTCGGGAAATACCGGCGCGTAAAGTCAATGCCGGCCACCTCGTCGTAAGCCTCGACGCAGCTGTACTTCACGATGTGAGCCATTTGCACAGCCTGCTCATACTCAGCCGGTACAGTATAATAGTCAGCATTGCTCTCGTTGAACTCGTAGCGATACTTCATTTCGATGTTGTATGGCTGAAGGTAGTTCACCTCGAGCCACTTGTCGAGAGGCGTCTGCTCCACCATGTCTGTAGTAATAATAGACTGAGAAGAAAAGTCGTCATCACTACAAGCTGTGAAAGCCAATGCTGCTCCCGCCAGCAAGAAAGAATAATATATATTTCTTTTCATACTTACAATCACTTTAATTGGTTAGTTCGACTGACTTATCTGGGATTAGCCTGCATGCCGGCCTGTATTATCTGCGAAGGCAACTGTATGGCCCTGCGCAAATCATTTGCTGGCAGAGAGTCTGATATCGACTCAGGTTCATCAGAAGCATTCATCGTACGGCGATAAACCGTGATGCCATAGCGCTTGATGTCAAACCAGCGCAAGCCCTCGGCTATGTTTTCCAGTCGCTTGAAGTTAAGCACACACTGCAACATAGACTCCTGAGTGCTTCCGTCGGCATCGATGGTGAATGCCGGGTGGAGCTTCTTCTTCAACGTCGGGTTATCCCATGTCCAGTAAGACATTGAGTTGTAGAACGACGTCACGTTCTCCGGCGTGAGCGTCATGGTCGACGTTGTCCAGTTCTGCATCCAAAGCGTCATGTCTGCGCAAGCCTTTTCATACTCACCCAACATGATGTAAGCCTCGGCACGCTCCAGCAAAACGAGGTCGGCCTTGAACGGAGGATAAACCGAGCGGACGAAACCGGTCTGGTTCTGCGTGTCGGTATACTCAAACAGACGGGGAGACTTTGCAACCAGCACACGGTTGAGCGTACCGCCGATAAACCTCAGCGGCTGGCACCTCATCAGTCGTGAGCCGCCCCAGATGTTGGTGGCCTCAAGAGTCTCTGTCGTCGACATGTAACTGTCGTGGCTGTACTTAGACATGTAAGAATAATTGCTGTTCCAGTAGCCCATCATGGAGATGGCTGTGCTCAGCATAAGGTTGGAGTTGTCAGAGCTGTTGATGTACTGGTTGGTACGCGGAGTCAGGTCGTCGGTGATACCATACGACTCCATCTCATCCCAGTCGCGCAGCATCGACGAAGGATTGGTGCCGAGACACTCCGTAGCATACTGCACAGCCTTGTCCCACTGCTCATAGAAGAGGTAGAAGCGGGTGGCGAAAGCATAGGCAGCCTGCCTGTTGAAGTGATACTTGGGCACATCGAGGTGTGTGTCGCCTACCATAGGCAGAGCCTCCTGGATGTCCTTGTCTATCTTGTCGTACACGTCGGCCACCGAGTTGCGCTCATAGGAAGGGTTGACCGTTGTCTCGGGTTCGGTCATGTATGTCACGCCGAGATCCGTAGAGCTGGTAGCCTTGTTATAGTTCAGCGAGAACATGTTTACAAGCAGGAAGTGGCCGTATGCGCGGCAGAGCAAAGCCTCGGCCTTGGCCTCGCGGAGCGTCTGGGTGGTTGCCCCGCCCATCTCCTCGATAGACTGCAGTGCCTCGTTGGCATTGGCTATGGCCCCGTAGCAAGCGAGCCAGAACACACGCATGTCGTCATTATCCGTGTCAACAATGTCTTGCCAAGCAAACACCTGGTCGTAGAAACGGCTTGTATAATTCGAGAAGCGCGGCCCCATGTCGTCGGTATTGTCAGACATGCACTCTGCCACCATTATATAAGAGTTGTCGGGATAAGCAGATGTTATCAACCTAACCACCTTATCTTCGGTGTTAACTTCAGCACGGTTGTCGGGCATCGTGTCAAGGTAAGAGTCACATGACACCAACGACGAGCCCATCAAGGCTGAAAAGGCTGCGACATATAAAATATTTCTTTTTTTCATTGTTAAGCTCATCTAATTGATTAAATACCAACCTTCAAAGTTAAAGTAAACTGCTTGGACATAGGCAAGGCCACACCACCGGTATTGAAGAACTCAGGATCCTGGCCATTGAGTTTCTTGTCTGCATACAGCAAGAACAAGTTGGTGCCCTGCAATTTCAAAGAGAGTGTATTTACGCCTAAGTTCTGGATAAGCGACTTGGGGAAATCGTAAGACAATGAAATCTCCTTCATGCGGATGAAGTCACCCTTGGCTATACGCTCCGTCGAATAGTTGTATGCATTGTAAGCATAGCGCAGATTGGCGTCAAGCTGGTTCTGCATCTTGCTCGGTATAACCGGTACGGTGGTATGCTTCTCGTCGCCGGGCACAGTCCAACGGTTGTTGAACTCCTTCGGCGTAGCCACGAGGTCGTCGTAGGTGTTAGAGAATACCGGGTCAAGACGCACCACATTTCCAAACGAGTATGTAAGGAACACATTGAGAGTGAAGTTCTTATACCTGAAGATGTTGCCGAAGCTACCAACATGCTTAGGATCGGCCGAGCCCTCATACTTGAGGTACTTGAGCTGCTCGGGATCGTTCTGCTGGAAATTGATGTCAGACACCGTCACCCCGCCAGACTCATTGATGAACTGCGGCAGACCTTCCTCGTTGAGACCCACGAACGGTATCGAGAAGATGGCGCCCACGGGATATCCCTCCATGGCGTAGCCTACGCCCGAAACCAGGTCAAGCATTCTTGTTGCGCTGCGCAGCTCGGTCACCTCATTGTGAGTGTAGCTGTAAATGAGGCTCGTGGTCCACGAGAAGTCCTCGTTTTTGATGTTCGTTGTAGAGAGCGACATTTCGACACCGCTCGACTTCATTGAGGCGATGTTGCCGTACTTCTGCAGCTCACCGCCCACACCTGTTGTCAGCGCGAGGCCGATAAGGTCGAAGTTGCGGCGTGAATAAGCGTCCAAAGTCAGGTTGATGCGGTTGTTGAGGAAGCCCATGTCAAGACCGAAGTTGAACTCGTGCTTCTTCTCGTAAGTCAGGTCGTCGTTAGCGAGCTGATATATATAAAGTGCAGTTTCCTGTACGTCGGCAAACGGACGCCACGGGTTCTGGGCCATGATGACGGCCGTAGAGTTTGTGACATACGACGGGCCGCGGTCGGCAGTCAAAGAGTAAGACAGTCGGAAGGCCAGGTGAGACATGGCGGGCTGCAACTTCTTGAAGAAGGGTTCCTCGTGAACATTCCAAGAACCCGACACGTTCCACGTAGGCAGCCAGCGAGCCGCACGGCTCTTGCCCAAGCGGTTGGTACCCTCGTAGCGAACAGTTCCGTTGATGGTGTAACGCCCTTTGTAAGAGTAAGTTCCGTTGGCAAAGAATGCAGCGCTGCGCTCGTGGGTATTGCTCAGAGAGTAGTAATCTTCACCCTGCTCAAGGCTCTTCTTGAACACCTCGTATGCCCACGACGGAGTCTCGCCAAGCTCATACTGCATACCCCAGCCGCGGAACCATGTGTTGTGGCGCTCCACGCTGTTGATTTCCATACCTCCGTATGCGTTTACGATGTGCGTGTCCTCGCCGAACACATCGTTATATTGTGCAGTGGCGCGGAAGTCGTATCCGAACATGCGGTCGTCTGTACGGTTGATGATACCGCCATAGGGCAGCACCGTCACCGGCAGAGCGTAGATGTCATCTGGGTCGGTATACAGATAGTCGTTGTTGTCGCGTATTGTAGACGTACCCATGGCGCGGTAAGCCTGTGCCTGGTTTGAGGCATCAAGGATATTGTGCTCCTGGGTGGCCGAGCTGTACTTCACAGCGCCGAGGGCGGTGAGCTCAACCTTGGTGATGGGCTTGTAGCTCAACTTGGCCTGCATACGGAAATCCACCACGTTCAGGTCGATATAGTTGTTCTCCAATTCATGGAAGATGTTGAACGGAGCGTAGTTACGCGTGTAATACACGTTCGGGTCGAGCGTGCGCGAAGTGTTCAACGCATAAGAATAAGGGTTGATGTCGAACGCACGCGTAACCTCGCCAGACACAGGGTCGGGCTGCGAAGACAGCGTTCCGGGAGCTTTCTGCTTACGGTAAGATGCGTTACCGATGATGCCGGCGGTCAGCTTCTTCGAAATGTTGTGGTTTACGTTGAAGTTTGCCGTATAGCGCTCAACCTTGCTCTGCTTCGTCCATCCCGGATCGTACATTGCGCTGACAGAAGCATAGTAGT
Organism: Marseilla massiliensis; assembly: GCF_023336985.1. NCBI lineage: Bacteria > Pseudomonadati > Bacteroidota > Bacteroidia > Bacteroidales > Prevotellaceae > Marseilla > Marseilla massiliensis. Next base: position 151,799 of record NZ_JAMBLP010000008.1, read on the forward strand.
TGCCCTTGTCGGAACCACCCGACATACTGACAGAGTGGGTGTGCTGTATGGAGTTGGAGAACAACTCCTTGAACCAGTCGGTATTGCGATACTCGGCAGCGCGCAGATAAGCGGCGCGGGCAGCCGGAGTGTTGGCCAGTCCGAACTGGCCGGTGTTCGGGTCGTAGGTGTTGATGAGCTCATACATCTTGCCATACACACCGCTGTTCTGTGCGTTGGCAGTCTCAGCATAGTTGAGGTAGCCCTTCTGCTGAAGCTCCTGATACACAGACATCTGGTCTTGTGAGTTCATGATGTTGAACGTAGAGTATCGCGGTATCAGGCGCATGGTGTACTCACCGTTGTAACTTATGTGAGCCTGGCCCGACTTACCTTTCTTTGTGGTAACGACAATCACACCGGCCATGGCGCGTGCACCATAGATAGATGTGGCCGAACCATCCTTCAGAATCTGGAAACTCTCGATGTCGTCTGAGTTAAGACCTGCGATGGCCGAGCTGATAAGCGTATTGGCGTCTCCAGAAGAGAGCTGGTCAGTGCTAACCTCTGCCACGTCCTCCATGATAACGCCATCGACAACCCAGAGGGGGCTGGAGCTGCCGTAGATAGACGTAGCACCGCGGACGCGGATTTTGGGAGCAGTACCGAATGTACCAGACACGTTCTGCACAGACACACCGGCAGCACGTCCCTCAAGCGAGCGGCTGATGTCAGCCACACCGGAAATCTTTGCCCCTTCGGCATCGATTTTTGTAGTTGCACCGGTGAAAAGACGCTTGTCGGTCTTCTGCATACCCGTAACGACTACTTCGTCTACGACATGGGCAGAACTCTCAAGCGAAACTTTCATCCCAGGCTTCGCAACCACTACCTGCGGCTTCATGCCGACATAACTTATCTGAAGTTTCTTGCCGGCCGGCACAGAGAGCGTAAACTGACCGTCCATGTTGGTGGTAGTACCGGTCTTGGTTCCCTCAACCATGACCGTAGCACCGATGATCGGCAGCCCGTCTTCCTGAGATATTACGGTACCTGTAACTTTTGTTTGGGCAAAAGCCATTCCTATTGAAAGGAGAAGGCAAGCCAAAAGCATAGTTAATCTTCTTTCCATAAATACTCTCTTCTTTACTAAATTACTACTATAACATTACAACATGCAAAATTAAACAAAATTATTCACCCCACAGCATAAATGGCTAAAAAAATCAAATATTTAACTTATTTCGTGCTACAAAAGCCTCAAAAGTGATTGTTTTACATTCCACATTGAAAAGATTATCAGTCATTCGTTTACAGTTTGCAAACGATTTGGGTGTCAATTAAGCACTAAAAGCTGCATAAATACCCAAACGTCAAAGTCAAACAACGTATAAATATCCATCCAAAACGTGGTCTATTGAAATATGAGTGCCCCCACCCGACCATACAACCTGGCATCGCCAGGAAATAGCCATGTAAAGTTTTGTTACTCTATTGCTTGGCTTTGCAAACCCGTTGCAGCCCAATGTGTTACGTTAACAGTAAATGGCTAAAGGCAAAATGGCCGGTAACGCATGGCGAAACAACCCTTTTGACAACACAAAACGGGCTGTTTGGGCGTGCAAAACAGGCAATATGGGAAGCAAAGACTGCAATGTAAATATTTATTGCATATAGAGGATATATACAGAACAAGTCTTAAATTCACGAAGGCCGTGGCTACTATATATTATAGGTACGCGCGCACGCATACATAATTATTATATCTCTGGTGGAAAAAACGGAGAACTTTAAAAACTATAATGGCACGAATTAGTAACTGAAAATATCAAGGACCGATGATTATGCCGACAAAAGTAACACGGAAACAGGCGGTGAGGACATAATTTTGAGAACAAATTGCACTGAAATACTATTGTGCTGTAAAATTGATATCAAACACAAAATTGCGCACAAAATGCACAAATGAACGACAGGCGATGGCGGATGGCCGCGATGCGCATGTTAAATCTGCTTCAAAAAATGGCGTCAACCCCATATTAACATGCCGCAAAGTTCAGCCGAATAAACCACAAGGGTGAGAAACTTACCATTTGGGAGGAAACAACAGACACAGAAACACAGACTTTAACGGAACTGGCTTGAAGGGCTTTCAGCATTTTGAAATATATGCGAAAAATATAAACGGGCGGACTGAGCACCGGCAAAGGTGTAATTGAACAGACTCAAAAGATACAGCAAATGTTAAATTTCAAAGTGTACAACAATGCCGCTACCGACAGACAGCACAGTAAATCGGATGTTATGAAGAAAGGCCTTGAATGGATAATTAGGATTTGGGTAATGATAAAATAAAGAAATTCATTCTTGATAACAAAAGCGATTATAAAATAACTTAACTGTTGCAATCAACGAGCCCAAGTATAGCTGTGGAAAAACTCGCGGCTGCCTGTATGTGAATACGCTGACAACAGCATGACAATAACGTAAACGAAGGTTGGGCAAAGACTGGTGTGCATGCCGGCACTCAAGGCAAGTTGCTGAAAGATGGCTCAGCACTTGGGCGCGCAGTGCCCTGGCAAAGGCGCTACACGAAGCAAAGGCGCAGGAGGGAAACCCTGATTTTCAAGCACATAGAGCGCCATCAGGCAACCTTCAGGCAATATGCCTGCTGCCGATAATGCCTTTGGCCTATGCCGGAGCATGGCTTCGCCGATACGAAGAAATACACATTTTAAGTAGCTGTTGAAAATTAATCATCATCAGATTATGCGCAGTTACGGGAATGTTTTTGGCAAGGGCGAAGAAGGAAGTGAAGCGGACCAAACACCAGATTTGTCTGTGGAAAATAACCTGGAAGGGCGTGCAAGATGATGGCAAGGACAAGATACACATATAGATTGGTTTTGTGCCGGTTGATTGTCAACAGACACTTATGAACTCATCAAAACTATTTGCGTAAAGTATTTTTGGGCTTCATTCCGATATTCTTTTCGTCCTGATTCTACACGGCCGTTGGTCACGTAGCCCGCTACGCTCTTCTTTCCTGCAAAGAAACAGCCACAAAAACATCACTCGGACTGAAGTCGAAAGACGGCAAAATGCGTTCTATATATATAATGTGGGGGAAATTAAATGGCGTGAGAATCGCGCAGAGCAAAACTCAAAGCCTCTTGCACGGAAATACGCGCAAAATGAGCGAGATAATTATACCTGAAAAAGAACCAAAATGGCCTGTAACGGGGTTGGAGACACCCAAACCGATGCTCAAGGCAATGAAAAACGTCTAAAAAGGGTGGCCGCACGGTGAGCGGAGAGCGGTTGGGGAGACCATTGGCACGTGGCTGTCGAGCATGCACAACTGCAGCCACGGTGGCCAGGCTAACGTATGAATATATGATTGATAATGAACCATGACAACGCAAGCCTACATTGACGGCAGCCGAAAGGGCGACGGCAGAGCCTTGGCAACGGCAACACCAAAGTAAAGTATCAGTTGACAATCAACCGGCGCAAAACCAATCTATATGTGTATCTTGTCCTTGCCGCCATCTTGCACGCCCTTCCGGGTTATTTCCAAAGACAAATCGAGTGTGTAGTCCGCTTCAACCACTCTTATTGTGCCTTGTAAAACATCGACAGGACTGTGCACAAACTGATGACAATAAGTTTTCCACATCTTCTTATCAATGTGTGCAAAGCAAGCAGCGTGGGTACTCCAGGATAAAGACAAAAGCAAAACCGTGCAGAAACTCGAGTGAATTGACACTTGAACGTATGGCAAAGAACACAGAAGTACAGAAACAGACCAAACACGAATGCAAACGACACAAAACAAAAACTGTAGCGTGGCTGCCCCAAACCAAAACGTCAGTCCATGGACGACAGCCTGACGGGCAGGCAAAAACGGGCGAACCGATTGGACAGGCTGCATTGTTACGGCTGGTGGCAACAACACATGTAATTTTATAAATCATTGATATTTAGCACCATATCGTTGCACCATAACAAGTGACTTATTGTCTACAACCATTTTAGTATCGCCATTTTATCTTACTCTTATCACGTGTCAAATCATATAAGTGGCATATTTTTAAAATAGGAAAGTCAGAAATATAAGTCAGACAAGATAAGACTTAGTACTTATAATGTATCGAAATCAGCCAAATCGCTTATTATTCCATTTTATAAGTAGGTGTTCAAAATTAATTGCCATCAAATTGTGCGCTATTTCGGAGATGCATGCCAAAGTCCGAAGAGAGAGCGTAGCGGGCTACGCGACCGATGAGACTTTGGTATGCGGCCCGAAAGAGCACACAAGATGGTGGCAAAGATATAGAGGACACCTGCAAGGTCTATTGTATCGGTTAATTTTGAACAGCTACTTAAGTAGGTGTTCAAAATTAATTGCCATCAAATTGTGCGCTATTTCGGAGATGCATGCCAAAGTCCGAAGAGAGAGCGTAGCGGGCTACGCGACCGATGAGACTTTGGTATGCGGCCCGAAAGAGCACACAAGATGGTGGCAAAGATATAGAGGACACCTGCAAGGTCTATTGTATCGGTTAATTTTGAACAGCTACTTAAGTCAATTAACTTATAATATTGGGGTTGGCAGAGATATTATTCATACAAATGCATTAGCAGGAACATTGTTGAGTTTTGGCATTGCCACATTATCAGGCTTAATGGTAAAACAATTATCATTAGTATTCTAAGAATGTAGAATACAGCTAATTAAGACATGACGTATCGCAGTATGACACAAGCCGCACGCAACTGTAGCCAACAAGCATGCAAAACCACCAAAGGGAAGACCAAAGCAATGGCCTTCCCCCCGACGGTAATTCTTTATTATACAGCATATTGACATCCAGGCGCCGGCAAGATGGCGAATGCGCCCGCCTGCCGTGCCACCGTCACTTTACAAGTATCACAAGATACTTGCTCGTGCTCCAGAATTGCTGTGGATTGGTGATGCGCAACACATACTGCTTGTTGGCATCCTGCTGCAGTGTATAACTGCCAGAGGGATGCGCCGTGAGCAATTTTGCCGACCGCGAGTAGAGCTTTATCTCCTTGGTGACGCGAATGTCAATCTTGGTGAAGTAATCACGGTTGAAGTTAGACTGCAAAACCTTGCCGTCAACATATATGCGCTGCTCTTTCAACTCGCTCTTGGTGCCAAACACATACCATGCCGAATGCAATTGCTTGTCTTGCGAATTTATGGTCTCTGTCTTCTGCTTGCCCTCGGCAGTGAGGTTGTTGACATTGGTGTTGAGATTGGCTATCTTCTCGTCGAGATCCATGATGTGGATGTCTTTGGCATCGAGCTCGGCCCTGAGCTGCTGCAGCTGCTGGTCTTTCTCCTCCATCTGCTTTGTCAGGTTGTCTATTGTACGCTGCAACTGGTCGCCCTTGATAGTTCCCTCACGCAACTGGCGCTGCAACTTGGCAATGAGCTCCCTGTTCTGCTTCATTGTCGACTGTATGAACTGCAGATTCTCGCGTATTCGCTGCTCGCGATTGCTGCCCTCACCCTGCTTGGCCAGGCTGAGTCGGTTTTCGGCCTCATTGATTTCGCGGAACCCCTCCTCTATCTCGTTCATAGTTGACATCAGGTCGTTGATTTCATTGTCCTTCTGAGCAATAACCTGTGTCAGTGAGTCACGCTGCTGCGCTGCCGCAAGGTCTGTCTTCGGCTTGTCTTGCTTGCACGCCACGATGGCCATCAAGCATATTCCTACAAACAATAGTTTCTTCATATTCACTGAGTTTTAGTTTTACTTTCTTTTTCATCTGCACCGGCAACCACTACCACTATCTCGCCACGCGGCGGCACTGCCGCAAAATGGGCGGCCAGTTCGGCCAGCGTGCCGCGAACGCTCTCCTCATGCAACTTGGATATCTCGCGGCAGACGCAGGCAGCGCGCTCACCGCCGAAAACATCGGCAAGCTGCCCTATTAGTTTACACAGGCGGAAGGGCGACTCGTAGAACACCATGGTGCGCGTTTCTGAGGCAAGGGCCTCAAGACGGGTCTGCCGCCCTTTCTTCTGTGGCAGGAATCCCTCGAACACAAACCTGTCGCAAGGCAGGCCGCTGGCCACCAAGGCCGGCACAAAGGCTGTGGGCCCCGGCAGGCATTGCACCTCGACACCTGCCCTAACAGCCTCGCGCACGAGGAAAAACCCCGGGTCGCTAATGCCTGGCGTACCGGCATCGCTGATGAGGGCTACGGTCTCACCGCCCAGCAGACGCTGCACCACGGCAGCCGAAGTGCCGTGCTCGTTGAACTTGTGATGAGACATCAAGTGGTTGCTGATGCCGTAATGCTTAAGCAGCACACCCGACGTACGGGTGTCTTCAGCCAGCACGAGATCAGCCTCTTTGAGCACCTTCACCGCGCGGAATGTCATATCCTCAAGGTTTCCCACCGGGGTGGGAACAACGTAAAGTATCCCCATATTATTTGCAAATGTAACGATTTGTTCCTTACGGCCAAAAAAAAGCAGCCAAATCTTTGCAATTTTTAAAACGTATTTGTACTTTTGCGTCGAAATGACAGATAACTTAACAGGGGAGTCCCGCCGACAGGGACGTATAGAAGTAGTGTGCGGCTCTATGTTCTCGGGCAAGACCGAAGAACTGATACGCCGCTTGCGACGGGCCGAATTTGCCAAGCAGAAGGTTGTGATTTTCAAGCCCGCCATAGACACTCGATATTCCGATAAAGACGTGGTGAGCCACGACAGGCACAAGACAAGATGCACGCCGGTGAACTCGTCGGAGGAAATTCTTCTGCTGGCCGAAGATGTCGACGTCGTCGGCATTGATGAAGCCCAGTTTTTCGACAATGGCCTGCCTGACGTGTGCAACCAACTGGCCAACAGTGGCGTAAGGGTAATCGTGGCCGGGCTGGACATGGATTTCAAGGGTGTGCCGTTTGAGCCAATGCCCGCATTGTGCGCCATTGCCGACGATGTAACCAAGGTGCATGCCATCTGTGTGCGCTGCGGCGCCCTGGCCTACGCCAGCCACCGCACCGTGGCCGACGAGAAGCGCGTGATGCTCGGCGAGACAGCCGAATACGAGCCGCTATGCCGCGAATGCTACCAGAAGGCCATTCACGAACCAGGCAATGCCAGAGGCTGACTAATTATTATATAAGAGAATTATGCCCATGCTCGACAAAACGATAACCTTCGACAGATTTGTGCGCGGTATGCTCTGTGCACTGCTGATAGCAGCCATTCTCTATGTGCTCAACTACCTTGGCAGCGTGCTGCTGCCGTTCTTTGTGGCTTGGCTGCTGGCCTATCTCATCTATCCCATAGTAAGGTTCGTGCAGTACCGCCTGCACGTTCCCGGCCGTGTGCTGGCCATTGTCGTGTCGCTGGTGTTTCTCGTGGCAGTGATAGGCGGAATAATCTACCTGATAATCCCGCCGATGATTGACCAGTTCGAGAAACTGGGACAGCTTGTCACCCGATACCTGCATGAAAAAACGCACATAAGCAACTTTCCGCTGGCCATAAGGACTTGGATTGAAGAAAACAGCCAGGCCATACAGGACGTGTTCAACGACAGGGAGGTAAAAAAGGCCCTCAGCGACACCATGCCCAAACTATTCACGTTTATCGGACAAACGGCCAACGTGATAATCAGCATCGTGGCATCGCTGATCACCCTGCTATACCTCTTTTTCATTCTGCTCGACTATGAGAAGCTGGCGGCAGGATTCATAAAGATATTCCCACCCAAAAACAGGCATTTCTGGCAAGCGCTGATTGGCGACGTGGAGCGCGAACTGAACAGCTATATCCGCGGCCAAAGCCTCGTGGCTCTATGCATAGGCATTCTGTTCTGCATCGGCTTCACCATCATCGATTTCCCCATGGCCATCGGCCTCGGAATAATGATTGGCATAATGAGCCTCATACCATACGTGCACGGACTGGCACTGATACCGATGGTGTTTCTTTCGCTGCTCAAAGCTGCCGACACGGGACAGAATTTCTGGATAATACTGGCATCGGCCGTTGGGGTGTTCCTGGTCGTTCAGCTCATAACCGACATGATACTCACACCAAAGATAATGGGCAAGGCCATGGGGCTCAACCCGGCCGTGCTGTTGCTGTCGCTGTCGGTTTGGGGAGCACTGCTCGGCTTCATCGGCCTGATAATAGCATTGCCACTGACAACACTGCTAATAGCTTATTACCAGCGATATGTAACCAAAGAAACAGCCACCTCAGGCACCGAAGAGGCGGCCACTACGCCAAGCTCCCACCCTATCGACGTAACGTCCGAAAAAGAAGAAAATGAGCAAAAACAGCCGGAATAATTTGGCCGTTTCAAAAAAACATATTACCTTTGCACACGCTTTTATGAAGCACATTATAAAAGCACCGATCCGCTAGCTCAGCTGGTAGAGCACAACACTTTTAATGTTGGGGTCTTGGGTTCGAGCCCCAAGCGGATCACTTAATCAAATGGTAATACAACGAAAGCCGCTGATAATCAATCATTATCAGCGGTTTTTCTTTTATCCCCACCGCTTTTCTACTGCGCCAAATAGCGACATCGGGGCGAACGTGGAACGTTCGCACTCGATCTAATAACTTTTAA